>NZ_BAAAIF010000041.1:33096-88348 GCF_039525925.1 Streptomyces javensis
ACCGCAAGCCGGGGCTCCGCCCCAAACCCCGAACCAGGGCGGCTCCGCCCCGGGCCCGAGCCGGGACCCCGGCCCAGACCCCGAATCGGGGCTCCGCCCCGGGCCCCGAATCTGGGGCTCCGCCCCAAACCCCGAGCCAGGGCGGCTCCGCCCCGGGCCCCGAATCGGGGCTCCGCCCCAGACCCCAAGCCGGGACTCCGGCCCAGACCCCAAGCCGGGGCTCTGCCCCGGGGCCCGGGGGTTCCAGGGGCGAAGCCCCGCCGCGCGTGTGGATACCCCGTAGGGTCCCCACATGATCGCGACACTTCAGTGCACCGTCATCGACTGTCCCGACCCCGCCGCGCTGGCCGCCTTCTACGGCGGGATCCTGGGCTGGCGGCTGGATGACAGCGATCCCGAGTGGGCGACCCTTACGGCCGAGGACGGCCGCAAGCTGGCCTTCCAGCTGGCGCCGGACCACCGGCCGCCGCGCTGGCCGGATCCGGCCCACCCGCAGCAGGTCCATCTGGACTTCGACGTGGCGACGCGCGCGGACGCGGAGCGGGCGCAGCGGGAGCTGATCGAGCTCGGGGCGGTGTTCCTGCACGACAGCGGCGGGGAGCGTTCGGGGTTCCGGGTCTTCAACGATCCGGCCGGGCACCCGTTCTGCATCTGCTACGGACAGCTGGAACCGAGCTGACCGGGGCCGGCACGGTGGCCGGGCCCCGGTCAGTTCCCGTCGAAGGCGATGCTGAGGAGGGGTCAGCCGCCGAGCTGGGTCGCGCCCGCCTTGATGTCCTTGGCGAAGGTGCTCACCTCGGTGTAGACGCCGGGCTTACCGGGCCGTGCGCAGCCCTCGCCCCAGCTGACGATGCCGACCTGGATCCACTGGCCGCTGTCGTCCTTGCGGAACATCGGGCCGCCGGAGTCGCCCTGGCAGGTGTCCACGCCGCCCTCGGCCATCTTCCCGGCGCAGATCTCCTCGCCGGTGACGAGCTCGTCGTAGGCGGACTTGCAGGTGGCGTCGTCGACGAACGGCACGCTGGCCTTCAGCAGGTAGCGCTGCTGGCCGCCGCCCTCGACCGCGGCGCCCCAGCCGGCCACGGTGAAGTCGCCCTTGTTGTACGCCGTGGTCTCGGCGATCTTCAGGGTGGGCTGGTTGATCGGCTTGGCGAGCTTGATGAGCGCCCAGTCCTTGCCGGTGCCGTTGTAGCCCGGGGCCTGGAGCACCCGGGTGGACTTGACCTTGATGGCGCTCGAGCTCTGGAGGTCCACGACGCCCGCGGTGGCGGTGATGGAGGTGTTGGCGCCGGAGCCGTCCACGCAGTGGGCGGCGGTGAGGACGATGTCCTGGGTGTAGAGGGCGCCACCACAGCCCATGGACAGCCGGACCATGAAGGGGAATTCGCCCTGCGCGGCGCGGGTGCCGCCGACCACGGAGGGGCTCGGCTCGGGGCCGGTGGGCTGGGCGTTGGCGCTGCCGGGGGTGAGGCTGAAGGCGGCGAGGGCGACCGCACCGAGGGCCGAGGCTCTCTTGATGTGCTTCAGCGTGTTCCGCAACGGACTGTCCTTTCGTGGGGGGTTCGAGGCGCATGTCAGGCTCATGCCAAGTCGATCCGCGGCTCCGCCGCATGACGGAAATCCGGAAACCTCTCCGAAATCCCGTGGATGAGCCGGTAAAACGCCCTGTGATTATGTGGACCGGGTCAACGGGGTGACAAGGGTCGGTTTCAAGCCAGCGCGGCCTACCCACAGCCCCGCCGAACGACCGTAAGGTTGACCTGAGACAGGGCGCACGGCTGGCGACGGGCACGGGGTGACGGCGTGGCGGCACCGGGCAGCGACATCGAGCACGGCTTTCCCCACCTGGACACCGTCCGGGCCGCGATCACCGCGCTCTACCACCGCCTGTCCCGCGACACGGTGGACACCTTCGGACTCAGCGTGATCCCCGGCGATGTCGCCTTCGCCGACCAGGACGACCTCTACCTGGGCGTACAGCGGGTGGCCCGGGTCATGGTGCAGCACCTGCGGCTGCCGGACGCCCGGATGATCGTGAGCTTCCGGGAGATGCGGCACGCGGGGAACGTGGAGCTGGCCGCGGGCCCGGAGTACTTCATCGAGCTCAACTCCCGCTTCAAGACCCACCGTCGGGACATCGGCGCGGCCCTGGCCCATGAGGTCACGCATGTGTATCTGCACCGCCTGGACCTGTCGTTCCCCGGCACACGCGACAACGAGATCCTCACCGACACCACCGCCGCCTATCTCGGCACGGGCTGGTTGCTGCTCGACGCCTACCGCCAGGACTCGGTTTCCAGCCAGAAACTGGGCTATCTGACACCGGAGGAGTTCGGCTACGTCCTGGCCATGCGGGCGCTGCTCTTCGACGAGGACCCGTCCCCCTGGTTCACCTCTCCACAGGCGTACGAGGCGTACACCAAGGGGCTGGAGCTGGCCCGCCGCGAGCGGGCCCGGCCGCCGCTCACCGCCGCCGGCTGGACCGGCCGCCGCCGCTACGCCAAGGACCGCCGGGCGGCCCAGTCCGGCCACCCCTCCCCCACCGGAGGGGACTACGCCTTCGACACCGGCCCTCCGCTGAGCGTCTCGTTCCCCTGCCCGACCTGCCGTCAGCGCATCCGGGTCCCGGTGCGCGGGCGGCTGCGGGCCCGCTGCGGGCTGTGCCGCACGGTGCTTGAGTGCGACACCTGACCCAGCACCTGACCCAACACGTGGCGCGGCACCTGGCGCGGCACCCGGTGCGGCACACGACGCGGCGCCGGTCCGTGTCGGCGGCCGTAAGGCCTTGGAGTGCGCTCGACGTCGTACGCTCGCCTGCATGAGCCCCTCCATCGCCACCAACACCCAAGTCGGCCTCGACGAGCTGCTGGAGTTCGTACGCCCGCGCCACCGTGCGCTGCTGATGACCCGCCGGACGGATGGCTCGCCCCAGGCGTCCCCGCTGACCTGCGGAGTCGATGACTCCGGCCGGATCGTCATGTCCACCTATCCCGAGCGCGCCAAGGTGCGCAACGCCAAGCGCGACCCCGCCGTGAGCCTCGTCGTGCTGTCCGACGAATGGAACGGCCCGTGGGTGCAGATCGACGGCACCGCCGAGGTGATCGACACCCCGGAGTCCGTCGAGCCGCTGGTCGAGTACTACCGCAATATCGCGGGCGAGCACCCGGACTGGGACGAGTACCGCGAGGCCATGCGCAAGCAGGGCAAGTCGCTGATCCGGGTCACCCCCGAGCGCTGGGGCCCGGTGGCCACCGGCGGCTTCCCGGCCCGGCTGGTGGAGAACGAGGGCTGACGGCGCCCGGCGGCGTTCAGCACTTCCCCGCGCGCCCGTAGAGCACGATCCGCATCCCGGTGACGTCCCGGACGGCGCACCGGTGGAAGTGTTCCGCGAGCACCTCCCGTTTCGCCCGCTCCTGAGGGGTGGCGTCCAGCGGCTGGCCGGGCGGGTCGTTCACCGTGACGATCCGCCCGGCCGTCAGCATCCGGGCCCTGATCAGCGGTGCGGGCAGCTCGATGCCGTGCAGGGTGCCCGAGGGGATCGCGTGCCAGGCCAGCGCCAGCTCCCGCAGGCCCCGGAAGTCCCCCGGTCTTGACATGATCGGCTCCCGGCGCCGGGCGGGCATGAAGAGCACCCCGTCGCCGGGTCGGCTCAGCTCCCGTACGGCGCGCGCGGCCGCGAGGGTGTCGTCGAGCCGGCTCTGCGGGGTCCGCAGCTGGAGCGAGTACGGCAGCAGGGCCGCCACGGCGGCCACCGCCAGCCCCCCGGCCAGCGCCCGTGGGACGGCGACCGTACGCGCCAGCGCGTCCAGCCGGGCCCCGATCAGCAGCGCGAGACCGACGTAGGCGTAGAGCACATACCGGTCGACGTAGAGCGGATGGAGATACGACACCGCCAGCAGCGCGGCCGGTGGCAGGATCAGCAGCGCGAGCGCGAGGTCGCGCAGCGGGACGGGCCCGTGCGCGGGCAGCGGTCCCCGGGCGCAGCCGAGGCCCACCAGGGCGAGCGCGCCGAAGCCGAGCAGTTCGGGCGGGCCCGGCGCGGAGATCCAGCCGACCAGCGCCGCCTGCTGCTGACTGACGATCACCAGCGGCGCCAGCACCACGGCCACCACGGAGGCCGCCTGCGCCCACGCCCAGCCGAAGCGCGCGCCCACCCGGGCCCGGTACAGCGCGACGCCGTGCGCGGCGACGGCCAGGATCGCGAACTCGTGCAGCAGACAGGCCAGCGAGGCGACGGCGGCGTAGCCGATCCAGGTGCGCTTGCGAGGCCGGGCCACCGCGCTCAGCAGCAGATGGGTGGCCGCGACGACGGCGGCGCAGACCAGGGCGTACGACCGCCCCTCCTGTGCGTACCGCTGCACCGCGGGGGCCAGCGGGAAGACCAGCCCGGCGGCGAGTCCGGCGCGGGGCCCGGCGAGCCGCTGGCCGAGCAGTCCCACACCGGCGGCCGCGGCGGCCATGGCCAGCACGGAGGGGAGCCGGAGGGCGACGAGACCGCCGTCCCAGAGGGCGAAGACACCGTGCATGAACAGGTAGTACAGGCCGTGCACGACATCGGCGTCGCCGAGCAGGCGCAGGATCTCGCCCAGGCTCCGGTGGGCGACCTGATACGTCGTCGACTCGTCCCGCCACATGCTGTTCTCGCGGCGGATCCCCCACAGCCCGAGCGCCAGCGCCAGCCCGGCCGGGGCGAGCGCGACGCCGGCCGGGCCGGGGCGGCGGCGCACCGGGGGCGCCGGGTGGACGCGTGGGGCGCCCCGGGCGGTGTCGAGGGCGGGCGAGATGGCCATGGGAAAGGGGACTCCGATCGGAGCGGAAGGAGAAGAGCCGCGGGAAGGTGCGGAGCTGTCGTGGAACGGCGCGCCGGTCAGGCCCGTCTGCGCCCGATCCACCACACGCAGAACGCGGCGAGCGCGACGGCCACGGCCAGGCAGATCCCGGCCTGGATCCACTGCATGGGCCAGAAGTGGCCGATGGGGTGGTAGTCCTCGTACTCCTCGGCCAGCCGGCGGCGGTCGAGGCAGCGGAAGATGGCCGGCCACCCGCCGAGCCCCTTGCAGACCGCCCCGTCGACCCTGGCACCGGACCCGTCGAGATACCCCGAGCCGACGTACCACCCTCCGAACGGCGCCTCCGCGTGGACGTGGACGTCCGCCGTCACGGTGAGCCGGGGCATCAGATGCGGGCGCAGCTGCTGGAGGCCGTACACGACACCGGCGGTGACGGCGAGGGTGCAGGCCATGGCGGGCAGCGTCCGCCGGAGCAGCAGGCCGAAGGCCGTGCCGAGCAGGAGGGACAGCAGGGACAGCGCCACGAAGGCCGGACCCATCACGTCGAAGGGCAGGGTGTCGCCCCAGTGGACGTCCGGGAAGGTGCCGCGCACCGGCCACCACCACCAGGTGAACAGCGCGGCCAGCAGGGTGGTGGCGGCCAGGGTGGCGACGACGGGGAGGGCGAGCGTGGCGATGAGCCAGCGCACCCTGCCGATCGACTGGGACCAGACGAGCGCGGCGGTGCCGCTCTCGAATTCGCGCGCGATCAGCGGGGCGCCGACGAAGGCCCCGATGACGGCCGGGATCGCGAGCATCAGCCGTGCGGTGTCGAGCAGCGCCGCACGGTAGGTCTCCAGCCGGACGAACGCGTCGGACAGCCTGTCCGAGGACTCCAGGGGCGCCCCGTCGCAGTCGCGCCACAGCCGGCAGTCGGCGACGTCCCGGTCGTGGATCAGGGCGGCCATGCCGGTGCGCTGGTACACGAGGTATCCGGCGAGGGCGAGGATCAGCACGCCGCCCGTCACCAGGACGGTCCGCTGGCGGCGCCAGGCCAGCCAGAGCGCACCGCGCGGGCTCAGCGGGGAGCCGGTGTGCCGCGGCCTCGGCGGGGATCCGGTGTGCGGCGGGGCCAGGCGCGGGGCGGTTCCGGTCCTCACGCCGCCTCCTTCCCCGCGGGCCGCCGCCGGATCCACCACACGCAGAACGCGGCGAGCGCGACGGCCACGGCCAGGCAGATCCCGGCCTGCATCCACTGCATCGGCCAGTAGTGGCTCGCCGGGTGCAGCTCCTCGTACTGCCTGTCGGTGGCGCCGAACCGGGCGAGGCAGCGGTCCCAGCCGTCCTGGCCGATGGCCGACGAGCAGCGGTCCGAGGGGATCTTCGCCCCGGAGCGGGTCAGGAAGCCGTCGCCCATACCGCGCCAGGAGGTGAAGAAGACCTCGACGGGGGTGTGGACGAAGTCGCCACTGGCGTTGGAGACGACCGTGCGCGGGGTCATCAGATGGGGGCGCAGGGCGCCGAGCCCGTACTGGACACCGGCGGTGGCCCCCAGGGTGACGGCCATGGCGGGGACGGTGCGCCGCAGCAGCAGCCCTGCCGCCGCGCCCAGGAAGAAGGCCAGTGGGGCGAGGGCGACGGCCGCCGGGCCGGTCGCGTCGAACGGCACGGCGGTGCCCCAGGCGATGTCCTGGAACTGGGTCCGGGCCGCCCGCCACCACCAGGTGTAGAGGGCCGCGAGGACCGCGGTGCCGGCCGTGACGGCGACCAGGGGCAGGGCGAGTTTGGCGATCAGCCAGCGGGTCCGGCTGATGGACTGGGTCCACACCAACTGGTGGGTGCCCATCTCCAGTTCCCGGGCGAACAGGGGCGCGCCGATGAAGACGCCGATCAGCGCGGGCAGCGCGATGAGCAGCCGTCCGGTGTGGAGCAGCGGCGTGCGGTAGGTGTCGGTGAGGTGGCGGAGCGCGTCGATCGTCGGGTCGCCCCGCTCCAGCCGGGTCCGCCTGCCGTGGCAGAACCGCTTCCAGTCCGCGCAGCCCTCGATGTCGTGGGCCCGCAGATAGCCGACCATCCCGGCGCGCTGCCAGACGATGTACGCGGCGATCGCCACGAGCGCGGCGAGGCCGGCCCAGAGGGCGGCCCGGTGCTGCCGCGCCACCAGCCACACCAGCCCTCGGGTGCGGGGCCGGGCGCCGGCTGTGCCGAGCCGTATGCCGACCGAGCTCATGCCCCCACCTCCGTATCGGGTGTCCGCGTGCCGTCCGCGAGCAGCGGCGGGGCGTCGGGAGCGCGCAGATAGCCGAGCAGGACCTCTTCGAGGGAGGGTTCGGTGACGATCCAGCCGTCCTCGCCCGGGGTGCCCTCCGGGCGTATCAGCGCGGTGAGCTGACGGCCCGTCGTGCGGGTCTCGACCACGGTGTGGCGGGCGAGCGCGGCCGGTGTGCCGCCGCCGGTCTCGCTCGGGCCGGTGACGAGGCGGTGGGCGGCCTGGATCTCGTCCGCCCCGCCCGCCAGCCGGATCCGGCCGCCGCCCATCAGCAGCAGGTAGTCGCAGACTCCGTCGAGTTCGGCGAGCACATGGGTGGAGATGACCACGCCGGTGCCGCGCTCGGCGGCCTCGGCCATCAGCACGCCCATCATCCGGTGGCGGCGCAGCGGGTCCTGATCGGACATCGGCTCGTCCAGCAGGAGCAGATCGGCGCGTTTGCCGAGGGCGAGGGCGAGGGCCACACAGGTGCGCTGGCCGCCGGAGAGCGAGCCGACCCGGGCGGACAGCGGCACCTCGGCCTCCGCCACCACCCGCTCGGCGGCCCTCTGGTCCCAGCGGGGGTTGAGCTCCCGGCCCAGGCGCAGGGTGTCGGCGACGGAGAAGCGCGGGTAGAGCGGCTTGTCCTGGGCGACGAAGGCGACGCGCTCGCGGGCGGCGGGCGCGGAGGGCTCCTGGCCGAAGACCCGCAGCGTGCCGTTGGTCGGGGTCAGCAGTCCGGCGGCGAGGGACAGCAGGGTGCTCTTGCCGGAGCCGTTGGGGCCCACCAACGCGCAGATCCGTCCGGCGGGCAGATGGAAGGCGACATCTCTCAGGGCCCAGCCGCGCCGGTACGTCTTGCCCAGCCCGGACGCCTCCAGCGCGCCGGCCGCGTCGTTCTCGTCGGTCACCGGTTCTCACCGTCTTCCTCGTGGCCACGCTCGCTGAGGGTGGCGGTCTCGCCGAAGCGCTCTTCGAGGACCGAGGCCACCAGCGCCGTCACGTCCTCGCGGCCGAGCCCGGCGGCGCGGGCCCGGTCGGTCCAGTCGGCGAGCTCCGCGCGCAGCGGCGAGTCCGCGGCGGCGCCGGGCCGGGCCAGCGACCGGCGGACGAAGGTGCCGAGCCCCGGCCGGGGTTCGACCAGGCCCTCGCGCTCCAGCTCGCGGTACGCCTTCAGGACGGTGTTGGGGTTGATGGCGGTGGCCGCGACGACCTCCTTGGCCGTGGGCAGCCGGTCCCCGGGCTCCAGCAGTCCGAGGCGGAGCGCCTGTTTGGTCTGCTGGACGATCTGTAGATAGGTGGCGATGCCGCTGCGCCGGTCGATGCGGTACTCGACCATCCGTCCACCACCCTTTCACTAATCAGTTAGTGGAATGATGGTGGAGCGCGCCCGGGGCAATGTCAACTCCCGGGCGAGGGCCGACCGGTGAGCGAAGGGCGCAAACGCCACGCGGCGCCTTCCCCCGGTCGGGAGGGGGAGGCGCCGCGCGGCCGGTCCGTACGCCGTTGTACGGGCGGAGATCCGGGAAGGCCGGAAGACCGGGGTCAGACCATGAGGGCCCGGTCGGTGGGGCGGATCGGGGCGGGCAGCTCGCTGGCCCCGGCCAGATAGCGGTCCACCCCGCGCGCCGCGGAGCGGCCCTCGGCGATGGCCCAGACGATCAACGACTGGCCGCGGCCCGCGTCACCGGCCACGAAGACACCCGGCACATTGGTGGCGAAGTCGGCATCGCGCGCGACATTGCCGCGCTCGTCCAGCTCCAGGCCGAACTGCTCGACCAGGCCGTTCTTCTGGTCGGTGCCGGTGAAGCCCATGGCGAGGGTGACCAGCTGGGCCGGGATCTTCCGCTCGGTGCCCGGCTTCTGCTCCAGCTTGCCGTCCTTGAACTCCACCTCGATCAGGTGCAGCCACTGGACGTTGCCGTCCTCGTCGCCCTCGAAGTGGGTGGTGGAGACGGAGTAGATCCGCTCGCCGCCCTCCTCGTGCGCCGAGGTGACCTTGTAGAGCATCGGGAAGGTCGGCCAGGGCTGGCCCGCGTGCCGCTCCTCGCCCGGCTTGGGCATGATCTCCAGCTGGGTGACGGAGGCGGCGCCCTGCCGGTGGGCGGTGCCGACGCAGTCCGCGCCGGTGTCACCGCCGCCGATGACCACGACGTGCTTGCCCTCGGCGGTGATGGGGGACGTGGTGAGGTCGCCCTCCTGCACCTTGTTGGCGAGCGGCAGGTACTCCATCGCGAAGTGGATGCCGTTCAGCTCCCGGCCCGGGACCGGCAGATCGCGCGAGGTGGTGGCACCGGCCGCGATGACCACGGCGTCGTACCGCTTGCGCAGCTTGGCGGCGTCGATGTCGCGGCCGATCTCGGTCTCGGTGCGGAACTTGGTGCCCTCCGCGCGCATCTGCTCGATACGGCGGTTGATGTGCCGCTTCTCCATCTTGAACTCGGGGATGCCGTAGCGCAGCAGCCCGCCGATGCGGTCGGCCCGCTCATAGACGGCGACCGTGTGACCGGCCCGGGTCAGCTGCTGGGCGGCGGCCAGGCCCGCCGGGCCCGAGCCGATGACGGCGACGGTCTTGCCGCTGAGCCGCTCGGGCGGCTGCGGGGTGACATCACCGGCGTCCCACGCCTTGTCGATGATGGTGACCTCGACGTTCTTGATGGTCACCGCCGGCTGGTTGATGCCGAGCACACAGGCCGACTCGCACGGGGCGGGGCACAGCCGCCCGGTGAACTCCGGGAAGTTGTTGGTCGCGTGCAGCCGCTCGCTGGCCTCGCGCCAGTCCTCCCGGTAGGCGTAGTCGTTCCACTCGGGGATGAGGTTTCCGAGCGGACAGCCGTTGTGGCAGAACGGGATGCCGCAGTCCATGCACCGGCCGGCCTGCTTGCTGATGATCGGCAGCAGCGAGCCGGGGACGTAGACCTCGTTCCAGTCCTTGACGCGCTCCTCCACCGGACGGGTTTCGGCGACCTCGCGGTCAGTGCTCAGGAAGCCCTTGGGGTCAGCCATTGATCGCCGCCTCCATCATCTTCTCGTGGGTCTCGGACTCGGAGAGTCCGGCACGCTCGGCGGCGTCCTTGGCGGCGAGCACGGCCTGGTACGTAGCGGGGATGATCTTGGTGAAGCGGGTGCGGGCGGTCTCCCAGTCGTCGAGCAGCGCGCCCGCGACGGTGGAGCCGGTCTCCTCGTGGTGGCGGCGCACCGCGTCGTGCAGCCACCGCTGGTCGGTGTCGTCCAGCGTGCCGAGGGCATCCCGCAGATCGACGTTGACGTTGTCCGGGTCGAGGTCGATCACATACGCGATACCGCCGGACATCCCGGCCGCGAAGTTACGGCCGGTGGGGCCGAGGACGACCGCGTGACCGCCGGTCATGTACTCACAGCCGTGGTCGCCCACGCCCTCGGAGACGACCGTGGCGCCGGAGTTGCGGACGCAGAACCGCTCGCCGACCCGGCCGCGCAGGAACATCTCGCCACCGGTCGCGCCGTACGCGAGGGTGTTGCCCGCGATCGTCGAGTACTCGGCGAGGTGGTCCGCGCCCCGGTCCGGGCGGACGATCACGCGGCCGCCGGACAGGCCCTTGCCCACGTAGTCGTTGGCGTCGCCCTCCAGCCGCAGCGTGACACCGCGGGGCAGGAACGCGCCGAAGGACTGACCGGCCGAGCCGGTGAAGGTGATGTCGATGGTGTCCTCGGGCAGGCCCCCGCCACCGAAGGTACGGGTCACCTCATGGCCGAGCATGGTGCCGACGGTCCGGTTGATGTTGCGGATCGCGACCTGGGCGCGGACCGGCTCGGCGGCCTCGGCGCTCTCGGCGTTCAGCGCGTCGGCCGCCAGCTTGATCAGCTGGTTGTCGAGCGCCTTGGCCAGGCCGTGGTCCTGCTCGACCGCCTGGTGGCGGGCGGCGCCCTCGGGCAGCTCGGGCACGTACAGCAGCGGGGCGAGGTCCAGGCCGCGGGCCTTCCAGTGCTGGACGGCGCGGGTGGTGTCCAGCAGCTCGGCGTGGCCGATGGCCTCGTCCAGGGAGCGGAAGCCCAGCTCGGCGAGGAGCTCGCGGACCTCCTCGGCGATGAACTGGAAGAAGTTCACCACGAACTCGGCCTTGCCGCTGTAGCGCTCGCGCAGCACCGGGTTCTGGGTGGCGATGCCGACCGGGCAGGTGTCCAGGTGGCAGACGCGCATCATCACGCACCCGGAGACCACCAGCGGCGCGGTGGCGAAGCCGAACTCCTCGGCGCCGAGCAGCGCGGCGATCACCACGTCACGGCCGGTCTTCAGCTGGCCGTCGGTCTGCACCACGATGCGGTCGCGCAACCCGTTGAGCAGCAGCGTCTGCTGAGTCTCGGCGAGGCCGAGCTCCCAGGGGCCGCCCGCGTGCTTGAGCGAGGTGAGCGGCGAGGCGCCGGTGCCGCCGTCGTGGCCGGAGATCAGCACCACATCGGCATGGGCCTTGGAGACACCCGCGGCCACCGTGCCGACGCCGACCTCGGAGACCAGCTTGACGTGGATCCGGGCCCGCGGGTTGGCGTTCTTCAGATCGTGGATCAGCTGGGCGAGATCCTCGATCGAGTAGATGTCGTGGTGCGGCGGCGGGGAGATCAGGCCGACGCCCGGGGTGGAGTGCCGGGTCTTGGCCACCCACGGGTAGACCTTGTGGCCGGGCAGCTGGCCGCCCTCGCCGGGCTTGGCACCCTGCGCCATCTTGATCTGGATGTCATCGGAGTTGACCAGGTATTCGCTGGTCACACCGAAGCGGCCGGAGGCCACCTGCTTGATCGAGGAGCGCCGGGCGGGGTCGTGCAGCCGGTCGGAGTCCTCGCCGCCCTCACCGGTGTTCGACTTGCCGCCGAGCTGGTTCATGGCGATGGCGAGGGTCTCGTGCGCCTCCTGGGAGATGGAGCCGTACGACATGGCGCCGGTGGAGAACCGCTTGACGATCTCGCTGACCGGCTCGACCTCGTCGATCGGGATCGAGGGGCGCTCGCCCTTGAAGGAGAACAGACCGCGCAGCGTCATCAGCCGCTCGGACTGCTCGTTCACCCGCTCGGTGTACTTCTTGAAGATGTCGTAGCGGCGCGACCGGGTGGAGTGCTGGAGCCGGAAGACCGTCTCGGGGTCGAAGAGGTGCGGCTCGCCCTCGCGGCGCCACTGGTACTCGCCGCCGATCTCCAGCGTGCGGTGGGCGGAGGGGACGCCGGAGGCGGGGTACGCCTTGGCGTGGCGGGCGGCCACCTCCTTGGCGACCACGTCCAGACCCGCGCCGCCGATCTTGGTGGCGGTGCCGTGGAAGTAGGTGTCCACGAAGGACTCGTCCAGGCCGACGGCCTCGAAGACCTGCGCGCCCCGGTAGGAGGCCACGGTCGAGATGCCCATCTTGGACATGACCTTCAGGACGCCCTTGCCGAGCGCCTTGATGAGGTTCTTGATCGCGGTCTCGGCCTCGACACCGGGCAGGAAGGTGCCGGCCCGGACCAGGTCCTCGACCGACTCCATGGCCAGGTACGGGTTGACGGCCGCGGCGCCGTAGCCGATCAGCAGCGCGACATGGTGCACCTCGCGGACGTCGCCCGCCTCGACCAGCAGCCCCACCTGGGTGCGCTGCTTGGTGCCGATGAGGTGGTGGTGGACCGCGGAGGTGAGCAGCAGCGAGGGGATCGGGGCGTGCTCGGCGTCCGAGTGGCGGTCGGAGAGCACGATCAGCCGGGCGCCGTCCTCGATGGCGCGGTCGGCCTCGGCGCAGATCTCGTCCAGCCGGGCGGCGAGCGCCTGACCGCCGCCACCGACCCGGTACAGGCCCGAGAGGTTCGCCGCCTTGAGTCCTGGCATGTCCCCGTCGGCGTTGATGTGGATGAGCTTGGCCAGCTCATCGTTGTCGATCACCGGGAAGGGCAGGGTGACGCTGCGGCAGGAGGCCGCGGTCGGCTCCAGCAGATTGCCCTGCGGGCCCAGCGAGGAGATCAGCGAGGTGACCAGCTCCTCGCGGATCGCGTCCAGCGGCGGGTTGGTGACCTGCGCGAACAGCTGGGTGAAGTAGTCGAACAGCAGCCGCGGGCGCTCGGAGAGGGCGGCGATCGGCGAGTCGGTGCCCATCGAGCCGATCGGCTCGGCGCCGGCCTTGGCCATCGGCGCCAGCAGGACCCGCAGCTCCTCCTCGGTGTACCCGAAGGTCTGCTGGCGGCGGGTGACCGAGGCGTGGGTGTGCACGATGTGCTCGCGCTCGGGAAGGTCGGCCAGGTCGATCAGACCGGCCTCCAGCCACTCGCCGTACGGCTCCTCGGCGGCCAGCTCGGCCTTGATCTCGTGGTCCTCGATGATGCGGTGCTCGGCGGTGTCCACCAGGAACATCCGGCCCGGCTGGAGCCGGCCCTTGCGGACCACCTTGGCCGGGTCGATGTCCAGGACGCCGACCTCGGAGGAGAGCACGACCAGGCCGTCGTCGGTGACCCAGTAGCGCCCGGGCCGCAGACCGTTGCGGTCCAGCACGGCGCCGACCTGGGTGCCGTCGGTGAAGGTGACACAGGCCGGGCCGTCCCAGGGCTCCATCATCGTGGAGTGGTACTGGTAGAAGGCGCGCCGGGCCGGGTCCATGGAGGGGTGGTTCTCCCACGCCTCGGGGACCATCATCAGCACCGAGTGCGGCAGCGAACGGCCGCCGAGGTGGAGCAGCTCCAGGACCTCGTCGAAGGTCGCCGAGTCGGAGGCGTCCGGGGTGCAGACGGGGAAGATCCGCTCCAGGCCCTGCTCCCCGAAGAGGTCGCTGACCAGCTGGGACTCCCGGGCCCGCATCCAGTTGCGGTTGCCCTGGACGGTGTTGATCTCACCGTTGTGGGCGACGAAGCGGTACGGGTGGGCCAGCGGCCAGCTCGGGAAGGTGTTGGTGGAGAACCGGGAGTGGACCAGCGAGACGGCCGTGGCGAAGCGGCGGTCGGAGAGGTCCGGGAAGAACGGCTCCAGCTGACCGGTGGTCAGCATGCCCTTGTAGACCAGGGTGCGCGCGGACAGCGAGGGGAAGTAGACCCCCGCCTCGCGCTCGGCGCGCTTGCGCAGCATGAACGCCTTGCGGTCCAGGGCCACGCCGGTGCTGGTGCCGTCGGCGACGAAGAGCTGGCGGAAGGCGGGCATGGTGGCCCGGGCGCCGTTGCCCAGCAGCTCGGGGGCGACGGGCACCTCGCGCCAGCCGAGGACGGTCAGGCCCTCCTCGGCGGCGAGCCGCTCGATGTGCTCCGCGGCGGCCGCGCTCTCGGTCTCGCCCTCCGGGAGGAACGCGATGCCCACCGCGTAGGCACCGGCTTCGGGCAGCTCGAAGCCGGTCACAATGGCCCGCAGGAAGGCGTCCGGAACCTGGACGAGGATGCCCGCGCCATCGCCGGAGTCGGGCTCGGAACCGGTGGCGCCGCGGTGCTCGAGGTTCCTCAGCACGGTGAGAGCCTGCTCCACGAGCTCATGGCTGGCCTCGCCGGTGAGGGTCGCCACGAAGCCGACGCCACAGGCGTCGTGCTCATTGCGCGGGTCGTACATCCCTTGGCGGGCAGGGTGGGATGCGGAACGCATCGGCTCTCCCGTCGTCGTCATGGCATTGTGCGTGTGCCGAGGGACGACGTTGGCCCTCCGCGAGAATTTCGTGCAGGTTACATGATGGGGTGAATCTCGGGAAGCGGAAATTCCGTTCCATCATGCGGACACCCCAGCGGTGGGGTGAGGTGAGGCAGTACGGGCATTGGGGATGGGGCGACCGGCGTCGCCATGGCGCGGATCGGGCGACACTGCCCAAGCGCTTCGGGCTTATGCCCGCCCGTAAAAGGATCGAAACCGAGGAGTAACGGCGTGGTGATCGCGGCTCGCCGTATGACCGTCATCCTACGGCCGTTCCGAAGAAAGTGCCCAGGGCATAGGTCACACCCGCCGCCGCGCCACCCAGTGCCAGCTGCCGCAGCCCGCTGTACCACCAGCTGCGGGCGGTCACCCGCGCCACCACCGCACCGCAGCCGAAGAGCCCGATCAGCGCCAGCACCAGGGCCGGCCACAGCGCCGAGGCGCCCAGCAGATACGGCAGCACCGGCAGCAGCGCGCCCAGCGCGAAGGAGCCGAACGAGGAGACCGCCGCGACCAGCGGCGACGGCAGGTCGTCCGGGTCCACGCCCAGCTCCTCGCGGGCGTGGATCTCCAGCGCCTGCTCGGGGTCGCGGGAGAGCTGCTCGGCCACCTCACGGGCCAGGGCCGGCTCCACCCCGCGCGACTCGTAGAGCGCGGCCAGCTCCTCCAGCTCGTCCACCGGGTGCTTGCGCAGCTCGCGCCGCTCCACCTCCAGCTCGGCCTGGACCAGATCGCGCTGGGAGGCGACGGAGGTGTACTCACCGGCGGCCATCGAGAAGGCACCGGCCGCGAGGCCCGCGAGACCGGTGATCACGATCGTCTGCCGGTCCACCGCGCCACCGGCCACACCGGTCATCAACGCGAGGTTGGAGACCAGTCCGTCCATGGCCCCGAAGACGGCGGGGCGCAGCCAGCCGCCGTTCACATCACGGTGGGTGTGGTTGTCGCGGTGGGCGATGTGCGGTGGCTCCGCGCTGTCAATGACGGACATATGAAGATGTGCTCCCTTCGAGAAGGGTGTGGCGATGCGGCCCTCACCCCAACGGTTCGAAGGTACGCACGAATTCCCCTGCTCCGCCAGCAAGGAAGGCCGAACTTACCTCGCTGACCTGCGCAAACGCAGAAGGGCCGCCAAACCCGAGGGGTTCGGCGGCCCGATGGACGCAGCGCGGGCGCGCGTCAGGGGTTCTTGGTGGGCTCCGCCTCGGCGGCCACCGCACCGGCCTCGTCCGCGCCGTCACCGGCCTCGTCCGCGCCGTCGCTCCTGGCCGTGCCGTCGCTCTTGGCCGTGCCGTCGCTCTTGGCCGCGCTCCCGGCCGGGGCGTCGCCGCTCGTCCCGGTGGCCGGGGCCGCGCCGTCCTCGACCGCGGCCGGCTCCACGACCTCCTCGCGGCCCGGTGCCCGCTTCGCGGAGATCACCAGATAGGCGACGGCGGCCAGGAAGACCACGACGGACGTCCAGTTGTTGAGCCGCAGCCCCAGCACATGGTGGGCGTCGTCCACCCGGAGGTACTCGATCCAGAAGCGGCCTACGGTGTACGCCGCGACGTAGAGGGCAAACGCCCGGCCATGCCCCATCTTGAAGCGGCGGTCCGCCCAGATCACCAGCACCGCCACGCCGACGCACCACAGCGACTCGTACAGGAAGGTCGGGTGGTACGTGCCGGCCACCCGGCCCGCGTCGGCGTCGCCGTCGATCTTCAGCGCCCAGGGCAGCGTGGTGGCCTTGCCGTACAGCTCCTGGTTGAACCAGTTGCCCCAGCGCCCGACGGCCTGGGCGAAGGCGATTCCGGGGGCGATGGCGTCCGCGTACGCCGGGAGCGGGATCCCCCGGCGGCGGCAGCCGATCCAGGCGCCGAGCGCGCCCAGCGCGATGGCCCCCCAGATCCCCAGGCCGCCCTGCCAGATCTTGAAGGCGTCCACCCAGTCACGGCCGTCGGTGAAGTACAGCTCGTAGTCGGTGATGACGTGGTAGAGGCGGCCGCCGACCAGGCCGAAGGGCACCGCCCAGACGGCGATGTCGGCGACGGTGCCGACCTGGCCGCCACGGGCGACCCAGCGCCGCCCGCCGTACCAGACCGCGACGAAGACGCCGATGATGATGCAGAACGCATAGCCGCGCAGCGGGACCGGACCGAGGTAGATCACGCCGGACGACGGGCTGGGGATGTAAGCGAGGAGGTCCATGACAGGACCGACGCTACCGTGCCGGGCGGGAGATGCGGCAACCCACCCGGCAACGGCTGCGTAACAAGGATCAGTACAAGGATCAGCCGCGGGCCGCCGCGAGGACCATGCGCTTGAGCTTGTTGGGGCTCAGTGGCTTCTTGGGGTCGCCGTAGATCGACTTGCCGCCCAGCAGCACGGTCGGCGTGGAGGCGTAGCCGGAGTGGGCGAAGACGTCATTGGACTTGCGCACCCAGGCGTCGTGCCTGCCGTCCTCGACACACCTCCGGAAGGCGGGCGTGACCAGCCCGGGGACCTGGTCCGCGAGCTTGATCAGCCTGCCGTTGTCGGCGTAGGTGTCCCGGGTCTCCTGGGACTGGTGGCGGTAGAGCACATCGTGGTACGCCCGGAACTTCGCGGGGTCCTTGTCCTGGGCGCAGGCCGCCGCGTTGGCGGCGCGGAGCGAACCGGTGCCGCCGAGGTTTCCGTCGATGATCGTCACCAGGTGGTACTCGACCCGCATCCGGCCGGTGTCCTGGAGTTCGTGGACGGTCTTGCGGAAGACGTCCTCGAACTGCTTGCAGCCCGGGCAGCGGAAGTCCTCGTAGACCGTCAGGGTCACCGGGCCTGCCTTGCCCGCCTTCCCCTCCTGCGCGGACTTCTCCGACTTCCCCGAGGGGATCACCAGACGTCCCTTGCCGACGGCCCCGCGCGGCGGCACCAGGGCGCTGCTCGACCTGCCCGAGTCGTCGTCGGTCCTGGACGCGACGATGCCCACGCCCACCGCGGCGCCGAGGACGGCCACCACGGCCCCCAGGACGCCCAGCGTCCGCTTGCGCTTCGCGCGCGCCCGGTCCCGCTCGCGCTGTTCCCGCAGGCGCTCTCGGGCGCCGCGCTTTCCCTCACGGTTTCTCTGGCTCACGCCCTCGCCTAACGAGGCGGAGGAGCACCGCTGAGCTCCTCCGCCCCGTTGTTCCCTCGAACGAGCGACCCCCTGACGGGTGACCGGCGGGCCGCGCGGCGGAGCCGCATATCGATACTTCCCCCTCCCCGCCCCTTCCCGCAGCACCGATATGCGGCTCCGCCGCGTGGCAGGGACTCCGCCCCCGGCCCGCGGGGTCTGGGGCGGAGCCCCGCCACCCAGCCCCTCCAGGGGGCACCTCCCAGCGGTAGCTGGGGGAGCTTGAGGAGCGGGGTCTGGGGCGGAGCCCCGCCACCCAGCCCTCCGGCGATTGAGGAGCGGGGTCTGGGGCGGAGCCCCAGTTGTGGGAAGGGGCGGGGAGGGGAGCAGCCCGCCGCAGGCGTACGCGCGCCCCCGGACACTCCCTAACGCGCGGTGCGGACGCCCTCCGCCAGCTCACCCGCGAGCTCGCGCAGCCCCGCCAGACCGGCCTCGGTGTCACCCTCGGCGTCCAGCAGCCGCTTGACGAAGGCCGAGCCCACGATGACCCCGTCGGCGAACGCCGCGACCTCCGCCGCCTGGGTGGCGTTGGAGACGCCGAGGCCCACGCAGACCGGGAGCGAGGTGGTGGAGCGGGTGCGCTCCACCAGCGCGCGCGCCTCCTGACCCACCGATTCCCTCGTTCCGGTGACACCCATCAGGGACGCCGCGTAGACGAAACCGCTGCCCGCCGCCGTGATCTTCGCCAGCCGCTCATCACGGCTGCTGGGCGCGACCACGAACACGGTCGCCAGACCGTGCTGCTCGGCGGCCTTCCGCCAGATCTCCGACTCCTCGACCGGCAGATCGGGCAGGATGCAGCCCGCGCCGCCCGCCTCGGCGAGATCGGCGGCGAACCGCTCGACGCCGTACCGGTCCACGGGGTTCCAGTACGTCATGCACAGGATCGGGGCGCCGGTGCGGGCGTGCACCTCCCCCACCGTGCGGATCACATCGCGGATCCGGACCCCGTTGCGCAGCGCGATGTCGTCCGCGGTCTGGATCACCGGCCCGTCGAGCACCGGATCGCTGTGCGGCAGCCCGACCTCGACGATGTCGCAGCCGCCCTCGATCATGGCGGTCATCGCGTCCACCGCGCCGTCGATGGTGGGGAAACCGGCGGGCAGATAGCCGACGAGCGCGGCGCGCCCCTCGTCCTTGGCGCCCGCCAGGACGGATCCCAGCAGCTCCAGGTTTCCGGCCATCACTTCGCCCCCTCGTCGCCCTGCTGCTCGTAGAGCCCGAAGTACCGGGCCGCCGTGTCCATGTCCTTGTCACCGCGCCCGGAGAGATTGACCAGCACCAGGCCGTCGCTCCCCAGCTCCCGGCCGAGGTCCAGGGCGCCCGCGAGTGCGTGGGCGCTCTCGATCGCCGGGATGATGCCCTCGGTCTCCGAGAGCAGCCGCAGGGCCCGCATGGCCTCGTCGTCGGTGACCGCCCGGTACTCGGCGCGGCCGACGTCCTTCAGATACGCGTGCTCAGGGCCGACGCCGGGGTAGTCGAGACCGGCCGAGATCGAGTACGGCTCGGTGATCTGGCCGTCCTCGTCCTGGAGGACGTAGGACCGGGAGCCGTGCAGGATCCCGGGCTCGCCCTGGCTCAGCGTGGCCGCGTGCTCGCCGGTGGCCACGCCGTGCCCGGCGGGCTCGAAGCCGACGATCCGCACGCCCTCGTCCGGCAGGAAGGCGTGGAACAGCCCGATCGCGTTGGAACCGCCGCCCACACAGGCCGCGACCGCGTCCGGCAGCCGCCCGGTCCGCTCCAGGATCTGCCGCCGCGCCTCCACGCCGATCACCCGGTGGAAGTCGCGCACCAGCGCCGGGAAGGGGTGGGGTCCGGCCACGGTGCCGAAGAGGTAGTGGGTGCGGTCCACATTGGCGACCCAGTCCCGGAACGCCTCGTTGATGGCGTCCTTGAGGGTGCGGCTGCCGGACTTCACGGCGATGACCTCGGCGCCCAGCATCCGCATCCGCGCCACGTTGAGCGCCTGCCGCTGGGTGTCGACCTCGCCCATGTAGATGGTGCACTCGAGCCCGAACAGCGCGCACGCGGTGGCCGTGGCCACCCCGTGCTGGCCGGCGCCGGTCTCGGCGATGACGCGGGACTTGCCCATCCGCTTGGTGAGCAGGGCCTGCCCCAGCACGTTGTTGATCTTGTGAGAGCCGGTGTGGTTGAGGTCCTCCCGCTTGAGGAAGACCCGGGCACCCCCGGCGTGCTCGGCGAACCGCGCCACCTCGGTCAGCGCGCTGGGCCGACCGGTGTAGTTGACCAGCAGATCCTCGAGCTCGGCCGCGAAGGCGGGGTCCGCCTTGGCCTTCTCGTACTCGGCGGCGACCTCGTCGACCGCGGCGACGAGCGCCTCGGGGATGAACTTGCCGCCGAAGGCACCGAAATACCCCTCGGCGCTGGGCACCTGGCCCTCCGGGTCAGGGATGAAGAAATCAGAGGACATGCGACGTACTCCTCGATCGGGGCAGCGCCCCGTGACAGGTCGGGGCAGCGCCCCGCGACGGGTGGGATGGCTGGGGAAGCGTGCGGCGTGCGCTCAGCGCGCCGCCGCCCGGCGCCATCGCCGCCCGTTGATCTGCCCCGGCTCGCATCCGATGTGGTAGCGCACGCGCCGCCCCCGCACCCGCCTCGCGGGCGCGCGGCAGCCCCGGGGCCGACAGCCCCGTGCCAGGCGCGCGTACGTCTCCATGGTCCGCCGAACCCGCCTCGTCGTCAGTCCCGGCCGTGGCGCAGCGCCGGATGGGCGCCCGCCGCCACCAGATCGGCCACCGCGGCCTTGGGGTCGCGCCCGGTCACCAGGGACTCGCCGACCAGCACCGCGTCCGCGCCGTCGTTGGCGTAGGCGATCAGGTCGTGCGGGCCGCGCACCCCGGACTCCGCGATCTTGACGATGTGGTCCGGGATCTCCGGTGCGATCCGGGCGAAGTTCGAGCGGTCGACCTGGAGGGTCTTGAGGTCACGCGCGTTGACACCGATCACCCGGGCCCCGGCGTCGACCGCCCGGGCGGTCTCCTCCTCGTCGTGCACCTCGACCAGGGGCGTCAGCCCGATCGACTCGGCCCGCTCGATGAGCGAGACCAGCGCCTGCTGCTCCAGCGCGGCGACGATCAGCAGGATGACGTCGGCGCCGTGCGCCCGCGCCTCCCACAGCTGGTACGAGGTGACGATGAAGTCCTTACGGAGCACCGGGATGTCGACCTTCGCCCTTACGGCTTCCAGGTCGGCCAGCGATCCGCCGAAGCGCCGCTGCTCGGTCAGCACGCTGATCACGGCCGCGCCGCCCGCCTCGTAGTCCGCGGCGAGCCCGGCGGGGTCGGCGATCGCGGCGAGCGCGCCCTTGGAGGGGCTGGACCGCTTGACCTCGCAGATCACCTTGACGCTGTCGCCCTTGAGCGCCGCGACACCGTCCTTCGCCGGCTGGGCCTTGGCCGCCCGCTCCTTGAGCTCGTCGAGGGTGACGCGCGCCTGCCGCTCCGCGAGGTCGGCACGGACTCCGTCGATGATCTCGTCGAGCACACTCACCGAGCGGCCCCCTTCCGTGACGGGGATGAAGCTTCTGATCTGTACCGGGTGGGGCGGTCCACCGCGTCACCTGGCACTGCGATGGTAGCCGCCGGTAGGCCGAGGTCTCGCATCCGGTTGACGCGGACGCCCGCCACATGCACTTACACAACACCGGTCAGGGCACCAGTAGTCCCCCGAACGGGAAATTCCGGACGATTGTGAAGACCAGGGCCAGCACGCCGAGCGCCCCAGCGTGCCACAGCCGCGGCGCGGGGAAGCGTCCGCGTACGCACCACACCGCCCAGCAGACGGCGAACGCCGCGTAGCAGCCGACGGCGAGGGCGTTGTCGCGCAGCGCGGCCGCCAGATCGCCGTGGGCCAGGGCATGGGCGCCGCGCAGCCCGCCGCAGCCGGGGCAGTACAGCCCGGTGAGCCGCAGCAGCGGGCAGACGGGGTAGTGGCCGGGCTCCCGGGGGTCCACGGCGCCGACGTAGCCGAAGGCGGCGAGGACGCCCGCGAGCACGCCGAACGGGGCGGCCAGACGCCGCACCAGGCGCACCAGGCGCACCAGGCGCACCAAGCGCGCAGGGTGGGCGGGGGCGGTCGGCGGTGGTTCGGTCACACCGCCGAGTCTGCCCCGGCATCCACGAAGGTGCAGCTCAGGGCCGATGTGCCGGCCTCCGTACGGCTCAGTGCCGGACCCGGTGGAGGCGGGCGCGGCCCCGGGCCGCGCCAGGGCTCAGCTCTGGGTCTGCGCCTGCGACTGCGCCTTGGGCTGCGGCTGCGGCGGGTGCTGCGTCTTGGGCATGCCCAGCCCGGCCGCGCGCATCGCCGCGCCGACGACACCGCCGAGGGCGATGATCACCATGCCCGCCCAGAAGCCGAGCGGGTTGGCCGCCACGGTGAACGCGCCAGCGACGCAGAAGCCGATGAAGGCGATGGTGACACCGGTCCAGGCGGCCGGGGTGTGTCCGTGGTCGTGACCCGCCATGAATTCTCCTCGTATCTGTACGCGCCTGGTCCGGGCGCTCGGGGGCGAACGCTCCCACGCCATTGTCCCCGATGCGCGAAACGCCCTTGAGCGGGGGTGGGACCTTACGGTGCGAGGCGGGACGGCGCGAGCGAGGGCGGCGCCCTGGGGCAGGGCCTACGGGGGGTGTCCGGCGGCCCACGGGGGCGGAGCCGGATGCCGATGCTTTCCCCTCCCCGCCCCTTCCCGTTACCAGGGGCTTCGCCCCTGGACCCCGGAGGCCATGGGCGAAGCCCCTGCCACGCGGCGGAGCCGCATACCGATGCCGCGGGAAGGGGCGGAGCCCCGGCTGCGGGCGCTGGGGCGGAGCCCCGGTCCAGGGTCAGGGGCAGAGCCCCGGCTGCGGACGCTGAGGCAGAGCCCCGGTTTCGGGGCCAGAGGCAGAGCCCCGACTGCGAACACTGGAGCAGAGCCCCGGCTGCGGGGCCAGAGGCAGAGCCCCGACTGCGAACACTGGAGCAGAGCCCCGGCTGCGGGGCCAGAGGCAGAGCCCCGACTGCGAACACTGAGGCAGAGCCCCGGCTGCGGGGCCAGAGGCAGAGCCCCGACTGCGGACACTGAGGCAGAGCCCCGGCTGCGGGGCCTGGGGCGGAAGCCCCGGTTTCGGGGCCTGGGGCGGAAGCCCCGGTTTCGGGGCCCGGGGCGGAGCCCCGGTTTCGGGGCCCGGGGCGGAGCCCCGGTTTCGGGGCCCGGGGCGGAGCCCCGGTTTCGGGGCCCGGGGCGGAAGCCCCGGTTTCGGGAAGGGGCGGGGAGGGGGAACAGCCCGCCGCAGGCGGCACGAACCGCCGGGCACCCCTAGCGCTCGGCCTCCCGCCGCGCCGAGCCAGTCTGGGCCTCCGTCGGGTCCTCTCCGCGGTCCAGGGCCTTCCACAGCTCCTCGGGG
Source organism: Streptomyces javensis (assembly GCF_039525925.1). Classification (NCBI taxonomy): domain Bacteria; kingdom Bacillati; phylum Actinomycetota; class Actinomycetes; order Kitasatosporales; family Streptomycetaceae; genus Streptomyces; species Streptomyces javensis. Next base: position 56,237 of record NZ_BAAAIF010000041.1, read on the forward strand.
CGGTCCGGGTCGGAGGAGTCGGCGGCGCGCCGGGTACGGCTCCGGGCCGGGGTGCCCCCGGTGCCCGCGCGCTCGTACCGACCGGACATGGCGGGCCAGTGGCGGCCGTAGCCCAGGGCGAGCACGCCCGCGAGCAGCAGCAGCACCCCGCCCGCCGCGGCGACCCACGGCCAGGGGGTGTACGCCACGTCGTGGATCGGGCTGTGGGTCAGCCCGCTCACCTTGGACGCCTTCTCCTCCAGCGCCGCCTTGTCGGACGCGCCAAGGGCCGCGCTGATCACGATGCCCGCGCCGCTGAGGGTCAGCAGCGCCGCGACGACGACGCGGCCGAGGCGGCGCACGGCGAAGACCGCGACCAGCGCGGCGAGGCCGACGACCGCGAGGGCGCCGGGGAGCCCGGTGATGTCATCGCCGTTGGCGCTCTGCGGGAGGGATCCCTGGGCCACGGATGCGGTGCCTTCGGCCCACTTGCGGCTGGTGGCCAGCAGGACGAGGGCGGCGCCGAGCGCACCGGCGAGCAGGGCGATGGCAAGGCTGCTTCGGCGGCCGCGCGCGGCGGAGGCGGAGGGCTCGTGCTCGGCCCTGGGCTGGGGTACGGCTGCTGCGGTCACGCCTACCACTATCCCCCACCCGGGAACTGGATCGTTCCCGGGTGGGGGATATGGGACCTACCGGGAGCCACCGGCCACCGGGAACCACCACCCTGGGAAGCCGCCGGGCACCGCCGATGGCCTCCCACCCTGGGAAGCCACCGGGCGCCGATCACCTCCCACCCCGGGAAGCCACCGGGCGCCGATCACCTCCCACCCCGGAAAGCCACCGGGCGCCAATGACCTCCCGCCCCCGGGAAGCCACCGGGCGCCGATGAACTACCGCCCCAGACGCCCCGCCGCGTGCACCGCCCGCAGCACCGCCGCCGCCTTGTTGCGGCACTCCGCGTCCTCGGCCACCGGATCGGAGTCGGCGACGATCCCGGCGCCCGCCTGGACATACGCCGTGCCCCCGCGCAGCAGCGCGGTGCGGATGGCGATCGCGGTGTCGGAGTCGCCCGCGAAGTCGAGATAGCCGACACAGCCGCCGTACAACCCGCGGCGGCTCGGCTCCAGCTCCTCGATGATCTGGAGCGCCCGCGGCTTGGGGGCGCCGGAGAGGGTGCCCGCGGGGAAGCAGGCGGTGAGCACGTCGAAGGCCGTACGGCCCTCGGCGAGGCTGCCGGTGACGGTCGAGACGATGTGCATGACATGGCTGTAGCGCTCGATCGACATGAAGTCGACGACCTCCACGCTGCCCGGCTCGCAGACCCGCCCGAGGTCATTGCGCCCGAGGTCGACGAGCATCAGATGCTCGGCCCGCTCCTTGGGGTCGGCGAGCAGCTCCTCGGCGAGCGCGGCGTCCTCCTGCGGGGTGGCCCCCCGGTGGCGGGTGCCGGCGATGGGGTGCAGCATCGCCCGGCCGTCCTCGACCTTGACCAGGGCCTCGGGGCTCGAGCCCACCACGTCGAAGCCCTCGAACCGGAAGAGGTACATATAGGGGCTCGGGTTGGTGGCCCGCAGCACCCGGTAGACGTCGAGGGCGCTGGCCGAACACGGCGTCTCGAACCGCTGCGAGGGGACGACCTGGAACGCCTCGCCCGCGCGGATGCGCTCCTTGATGTCGTCCACCGCTGCCATGAAGTCCTCGCCGCCCCACAGCGCGGTGTACTCGGGCAGCTCGGATTCGGGCAGCGCGGCGGGGTCGGTCGCGACGGGGCGGACCAGGTCGGCGGCCATCGCGTCGAGCCGGGCCACGGCGTCCGCGTACGCCTCGTCCACGCCCGTGTCGAGGTCGTTGTGGTTGATCGCGTTGGCGATCAGCAGCACGGTGCCGTCCCAGTGGTCCAGCACCGCCAGGTCCGAGGTGAGCAGCATGGTCAGCTCGGGCAGGCGCAGATCGTCCCGGCCGTGCTCGCCGACCTTCTCCAGGCGGCGGACGATGTCGTAGCCGAGGTAGCCGACCATGCCACCGGTGAACGGCGGCAGTTGGGCCAGTCCGCCGAGGTCGCGCGGGGTGTGCAGGGTCTCGACGGTGGCGCGCAGCGCCTGGAGGGGGTCGCCGTCGGTGGGGACGCCGACCGGCGGGGTGCCCAGCCAATGGGTGCGGCCGTCGCGTTCGGTGAGGGTGGCGGCGCTGCGGACGCCGATGAAGGAGTAGCGGGACCAGGAGCGGCCGTTCTCGGCGGATTCGAGGAGGAAGGTGCCGGGGCGCTCGGCGGCCAGCTTGCGGTAGAGGCCCACGGGGGTGTCGCCGTCCGCGAGCAGCTTGCGGCTCACGGGGATGACGCGGCGGTCGGCCGCCAGCTTGCGGAAGGTCTCGAGATCCATCGTGACAGCGTCCTGGGTCTGGGGCTGGGGAGCCCGGCGGGGCACGGGGGCTGAGGGCTCGCTGGGAGCTTGGTCGGGGTGGTGGCCGGTCTACCGGCCGGTCCGCGGGCCGAGCGGGAGCTCGTCGGCGTCGAAGCAGGTGCGGTCGCCGGTGTGGCAGGCGGCGCCGACCTGGTCGACCTTGACGAGGACGGTGTCGGCGTCGCAGTCCAGCGCGACGGACTTGACCAGCTGGACATGGCCGGAGGTGTCACCCTTGACCCAGTACTCCTGGCGGCTGCGGCTCCAGTAGGTGCAGCGGCCGGTGGTGAGGGTGCGGTGCAGCGCCTCGTCGTCCATCCAGCCGAGCATCAGCACCTCACCAGTGTCGTACTGCTGGGCGATGGCGGGCAGCAGGCCGTCGGCGCCGCGCTTGAGGCGGGCGGCGAGGGCCGGGTCGAGGGCGGAGGGGCGGTCGGAGCCGGTCATGCGACCATTCTGCACGTCCGGAGGGGGGTCCCCGCGAATGATCTCCGCAGACCCGGGGCCCGGGCTGCGGAACCGGGCCGGAAAACCGGCCGGTAAGCCGGGCCCGTGGGGCGGATTGTCAGTGGAATGGGGCATGCTTCGGGCATGACGTATCCGCCGCCGTCGAACGACCCCAACCGGCCTGGAAACGGCGGGGGGTTCGGTCCACCGCCGCAGCCGCGGCAGCAACCACCACAGCCACCGTCCGCGCAGCCGCAGCAGGGCTTCGGGCCGCCGCCCCCGGCGGACCAGCCCGCGCAGCCCGGTCCGCCCGCGCAGCCGAGCGGCGGTTTCGGGCCGCCCAGCCCACCGGCGCTGCTGCCCGGCGGCCCGCCGCCGGGCGCGCTGCCGCCGGGGTCCATACCCCCGGGCGCGCTGCCGCCCCCTCCCCCGCCGCCCGGCACCGGCGGCTCCAGGACCACGGCGATCGTCATCGCGGCGGTGGTGGCCGTGGCGGTGGTCGTCGGCGCGATCGTCATCGGGACGAAGGACGACGGCGGCAAGGAGACGTCGGCCGACGCCGGACCGTCCGCCTCGGCCTCGGACCGCCCCCTCTCCTCGCCCTCGGACGCCGGGTCGTCCGCCGCCCCGTCGGGCTCGGAGGACCCCGGCGAGGGCGCGCCGCTGGGCGGTGGAAGCGAGGCCCCCGACGGGGATCCGACCGCCTCGGAGTCGGCGGCCCCGGACGCGTCGGAGTCCGGCGCGCCCGGTGACAAGGTGCCGTATGTGGTGCTCGACCCCGGTCAGTGCTTCGACCACCCGGCGATGGACAGCAGCGTCACCAAGGTCGAGAAGCGGTCCTGCCGCGGCCCGCACGACGGTGAGGTGATCGCCAACGAGACGCTGAGTGGCGACTTCTCCACCGAGAAGTCGATTCAGACCAAGGCGCTCGCGCTGTGCGCGACGGATGCCAAGAAGCGGCTCAAGAGCATCCCCAACGACGGCCGGATGTACTACTACTACGCGCTGTACCCCGCGCTGGGCACGTACTCCATCCAGGGCGAGGACCAGGTCTCCTGCGCGCTCACGCTGAGCGCCGGGCGCGACGGCAAGAAGCTGGGCAAGCCCCTGCCGGGTTAGGGAGCGTCGGGCGGTGCGCGTAGGCATGCGACGGGCTGCTCCCCTCCCCGCCCCTTCCCACAACCGGGGCTCCGCCCCAGGCCCGCTCCTCAATTGCCGGAGGGGCTGGAAAGGGGGCTCCGCCCCAGACCCCGGACCCAGGCGCCACTCCAGACCCCGGGGTCCAGGGGCGGTGCCCCTGCCACGCGGCGGAGCCGCACCCCGTAGGCCGGGCGGAGCCGCCCCGCCGGGGCGCGCGGCGGCGCTCCTCATGGCAGCGGGCGGGCCCCGGTCGTAGGCTGGACGCATGTCCACTCACGCGAAGCGCGAACGCCTGCTGCTCGCCGACCTCTTGGACGGCGCGGGCCCCGGGGCCCCGACGCTGTGCGAGGGCTGGAGCACCCGCGATCTGGCGGCCCATCTGGTGGTCCGCGAGCGCCGCCCCGACGCGGCCGCCGGGGTGCTGGTCAAGCCGCTGGCCGCGCGGCTGGCCCGGGTGCAGGAGGAGTTCGCGGCGCGGCCGTACGAGGAGCTGCTCCAGCTGTTCCGCACCGGCCCGCCGCGGATGTCGCCGTTCGCGCTGAAGCAGGTGGACGAGGCGGCCAACAGCTTCGAGTTCTACGTCCACGCCGAGGATGTGCGCCGCGCCCGGCCGGACTGGACGCCGCGCGAGCTGGACCCGGTCTTCGCCGACACGCTGTGGGCCCGCATCGAGCGCGGCGCCCGGATCTTCGGCCGCCGCTCCCCCGTCGGCCTGGTGCTGCGGCGCCCGGACGGCCGTACGGCGGTGGCCAATCGCGGCACCCCGGTCGTCACGGTCACCGGCGAACCGGGCGAGCTGGCGCTCTTCCTCACCGGCCGCCAGGATTCCGCCCGGGTCGAGCTGGAGGGCGACAAGGAGGCCGTGGCGAAGGCGCACGAGGCCAAGCTGGGCATCTGAGCCGCCCGCCGCACACGAAGCGTCCCCGCCCGCGGGGCGTCCCGCCGCACACGAAGCGTCCCCGCCCGCGCGGGGCGGACGGGGACGGCACCAGGGGATCCCCTAGCAGGTCTCGCGAACGTAGCCGTCCTCGCCCGCGGGAGAGACGTCCTCGTCCCGCCGGACGACGCTGAGCCGGTCGCCCCAGCCGTCGCACGCCTTGGCGAAGCCCTCGTCGCCGTACTCGACCACCACGACGTGGTCGTCGTACGCCTTCGCGAACTCACCGCACTCGTCGTACTCGCCGCACTCCTCGACCACCGCGAAGTCCAGCCCGGCCGCCTTCCGGTCGGGCAGCAGCTCAGCGGTGTTCTTCTGCGCGATGGCCAGCCCCTGGGCGTGGGCGTGCTCCGACAGCAGGGCCATGAACGCCTTGGCGTGAGCGGTGGTCAGCAGCTTCTTGGAGCGTTCGTAGCTGTCGTAGTTGTCGGGTTCGACGGCGTCGAAGCCCTTGTCGGCACAGCCGTCGATCCAGCCGTCGACCTTGTCCGCCACCCGCTCGCGCTTGTCGGCGGTACGGAGGTCGAGCAGCGGTTCCTTCCACTTGGTGTCGATGACGAGATCGCCGTTGCGGTCGCGCAGCAGCAGGTCGTCCGGCCACTGGTCGCGCTCGCCCGGCTGGACCTGGAAGGCGTTGACGTAGCAGATGTTGTACAGCCCGTCCGCCGGGGAGTCCCCGCGGTCGCGGCTGACGATGTCGACGCCCTTCGGCGGGGTGTACGCCCCGCCGATCTGGTAGTCGAAGCCACCGTGGACGGGCGGCAGCGCCACTTCGGACGCGCTGGCTCCCGAGGACATGGACACGGTCACGACGGCGGCCGCGGCGGCGGCCGTCACCACCGACGCGAGGGCCCAGCGGCGACGAAGGCGTGCGGCATGGCTGGCTGGCATGAAAGCTCCAACACTCGCGGGTAGCGTCCCCGCCTCGGATGGCATCCGCCGTCCTGGCGACTGTGTCCGGGCTCGGGACCGGCACCGGGTCCCCTACCGGCTGGGCGCACCTCTTGCGCGGCACGGGGCAGGTACACCGTGCGGCTGCTGCGATCAAAGCGGGCCCCGGCAACGGCGTCAAGTCGGCCGTCCCGCCGGACCGGACGGCACCGAGGCGGCCGTCCCCCGGACCAGATGGCGTCAAGTCAGCAGACCCCGGACCAGATCCGCTGGAGCGGCCGGTAGTCGATCACCACAACGCCCTCCTCCGCCAGCAGTTCGCGGGCCCGCGCCGACGTCAGGAACGCGTGGTCGCCGTGGCGCACCCGCCATCCGCCACCGGGCTCGGCGGCCCTCGACCGGGCGTCGTCGAGACCGGGGTGGACCGCCCACTCGCTGAGTCCGGGCGGAAGAGCGCGCAGCAACTCGGCGTAGCGGGCCGCCTTGCCGTCGATGTCGAGGGCGAAGCTGTCCAGGAAGTCGTGGTCGGTGACCGGCAGCCCCCGCCCGCGCGCCGTCCGGCGGCCGCCGTCGAGCCAGACCCGCACCGCCAGTCCGTACTCCCCCGCCAGGGCCACGGTCACCTCGAAGACGTCCTCGTGGCCGCCGTCGGCCAGACAGTGCCAGTCCAGGTGGGTCGGCGTCAGTCCCGCGTCGGCCACGGCCTCGATCTGGGCCCGGAACTCCCGCTCGACCTCCTCGGGGCGCGCCCGCGCGAGCAGCTCCTCCCGGCGGTCGGCGGTGAAGAGCTCGCCCCGCTCGTCCAGCAGCGAGGCCACCGTCGCCCGCGCGCTCAGCGGTCCCCACCGGAGGTGGTCCGCGTCGCGGACGAGCGTGAGGTGGATGCCGAATGGGACGTCCGGCCGCGCGCGCAGCATCCGCAGGGCCTGCGGCGCCCCCGGACACGGCACCATCAGACTGCATGAGCTGGCGATCCCCTCCTCGATCGCGTCGATGACGGCGACGTTGACCGACTCGTGCATGCCGAGGTCGTCGCAGTTGAGGATGAGCACCCGCGCATCGGGCGGGAACCCCAGCAGCTGACTCGACGCGACTCCATCCATGCCCTCAGTGTGAGCCGCCGTCACTGATCGCCCTACCGGTTTTCCGCCCTCCCCTACTGGACGACCCGCCCCTACTGGGCGCTCGCGGCCGGGCGCACCACGATCTCGTTGACGTCGACCTCGGGCGGCTGTCCGATGGCGTACGCGATGGCGTCGGCGATGGCGGAGGCGGGGATGGCCACCGAGCGGTAGGTCTTCATGGCCTCGCGGGCGCTCGGATCGGAGATGGACTCGGCGAGTTCGGACTCGGTCACGCCCGGGGAGACCAGGCTGACCCGGATGTCACCGGCCGACTCCTGGCGCAGCCCCTCCGAGATGGCGCGTACGGCGAACTTGGTGGCGCAGTAGACCGCGGCGGTGGGCGACACCTCGTACGCGCCGACCGAGGCGATGTTCACCATGTGTCCGCCGCCCTGCTCCTTCATCACCGGCAGGGCCGCCGCGATGCCGTACAGCACACCGCGCACGTTCACATCGAGCATCCGGTCCCACTCGTCGACCTTCAGCGCCGCCAGCGGCGAGAGCGGCATCAGCCCGGCGTTGTTGACCATCACATCCACCCGCCCGAACCGCTCCCGGGCGGCGGCCACGAAGGCCCGCACATCGTCGGCCGAGGTGACATCGAGCCTCTGGTACGCGGCGGTGCCGCCGTCCGCGGTGATCTTCCCGGTCAGCTCCCCCAGCCGCTCGGTCCGGCGCGCCCCCAGAAAGACCCGGTGCCCGTCGGCGGCGAGCCGACGCGCGGTCGCCTCCCCGATCCCGCTGCTGGCCCCGGTGATGAGTACGACCTTGCCGGTCCCGGTCCCGGTCCCGGTCGTGGTGTTCGTGGCGTTCATGGCGGTAATCCCTTCCGTCCTGGTGCGGCTCTGTGCTGACTCCACCGAGTCTGCGCAGGTCAGAGCCCCCGTACCAGGACGTGCTCCTCCTGGGTGCGACACTCCCAGTCAGCACGGCACGATGGGCGGGAACCAGTTCCGCCACCGCTGGGACACGAAGGGGAGCGCACAGACGATGGGCCGACAGCACACCTACCGCGCCACCGTCCGGTGGACCGGTAACACCGGTTCGGGGACCAGTGGTTACCGGGACTACGGGCGGTCGCACGACATCTTCGGCGAGGGGAAGCCGACCCTGCGGGGCAGCGCGGATCCCGCGTTTCTGGGGGATCCGGAGTGCTGGAACCCGGAGGAGTTCCTGCTGGCCTCGCTCTCGCAGTGCCACATGCTGACCTACCTCTCCGTATGCGCCCGGGACGGGGTGACGGTCACGGCGTACGAGGACGTCGCCGCCGGGGTCATGGAGGAGACGGCCGGGCACGGCGGGCGCTTCACCGAGGTGGTGCTCAATCCGGTGGTCACCGTCGCGGACGAGGCGATGCTGGAGCGGGCGCGTTCGGCGCATCACGACGCCCATCAGGCGTGCTTCATCGCGAACTCGGTCAACTTCCCCGTCCGCCACCAGCCGGCCGTCCGGGTCGGCTGAGCTCAGATTGCCGCCAGGGTGGGGTAGTCCGTGTAGCCGGTCTCGCCGCCCACGTACATCAGGTAGGCGTCCCGGATGGGGTTGAGCGGGGCGCCGGTGCGCAGGCGGGTCACCAGGTCGGGGTTGGCCAGGAAGGTGCGGCCGAGGGCGATCAGATCGGCGCCCTCGGCCAGCAGCGCCCCGGCCTGGCGCATACCGCCGTCGGCGGGGACGCCGTCGCCGGGCAGTGCCGGGTTGGCGATCAGCGTGGCCGGCCAGGAGGCGCGGAGCTCCCGGAAGAGGGACTGGTCCGGCCGGGCGCGGACGATGTGCAGATAGGCGAGGCCGGTGTCGGCGAGCTCCTTGATGAGGGCGGGGTAGAGGGCCTCGGTGTCGCCCTCCTCGATGCCGTTGACGGTCGATCCGGGCGAGATGCGCAGGCCCACCCGCTCGGGGCCGATCGCGTCGGCGACGGCGTGGACCACCTCGGCCACGAACCGGACGCGTCCGGCCACCGAGCCGCCGTAGGCGTCGGTGCGGCGGTTGGTGCCCTGGGCCAGGAACTGGTGGAGGAGGTAGCCGTTGGCGGCGTGCACCTCCACTCCGGCGAAGCCCGCGTCCCGGGCATTGCGCGCGGCGGCGGCGAAGTCGGCGATGGTGGAACGGATCTCCTCGAGCGTCATCTCGCGCGGTACGACGGCCTCCTGATGGCCGCTCGGAGTGAAGATGGTCTCCGGGAGCGGCACCGGCGAGGGCGCCACCGGCGTCAGCCCGCTGTTGTCCGGGTGGCCGACCCGGCCGCCGTGCTGGAGCTGGAGGAACATCCGGCCGCCCGCCGCGTGCACCGCGTCGGTCACCCGGCGCCACCCGGCCACCTGCGCCGCGCTGTGGATCGCGGCGATGTCGGGGTAGGTCTGCCCCACCGCGTTGGGCGTGGCGGCCTCGGCGACGATCAGCCCGGCCGTGGCGCGCTGGGCGTAGTAGGTGGCCATGATCGGCAGGGGCACGCCGTCGGCGGCGGCGCGGTTGCGCGTCATCGGCGCCATGACCAGGCGGTTGGGGAGGTCGAGGGGGCCGAGTCGGGCGGGTTCGAAGAGGCTGGCTATCTCGGGTGTGTGCGTCATGCGGGTACGGTAGAACTTGCCATTGATGTCAGATTCAAGCCCGGACTCGGATTCAAGCCCGGACTCGGATTCAAGCCCGGACCGGCAGACGAGGTGTGGAATGCGGATCGGTGAACTGGCGCGGCGCACCGGCGTCAGCGAGCGCTCGCTGCGCTACTACGAGCAGCAGGGCCTGATGACGGCCGAGCGCACCCCGGGCGGCCATCGCGAGTACGGGGAGGGCGCGGTGGACCGCGTCATCCGCATCCAGGAGCTGTACGCCGCGGGGCTGTGCAGCGAGAAGATCGCCCAGTTGCTCCCCTGCATGCGGGACTCGGACGGCGGCCCGTCGCGGACGGCCAGCGGGAAGCTGGTCTCCGATCTGACGGTGGAGCGGGAGCGCATCGACCGCATGATCGCGGACCTGCTCCGCTCCCGTGAGGTCCTGGACGAGGTGATCGAGGCGGCGTCGGTCCCGGCCGAGTAACCGGGCGCGACCGGACACCCGGTAAGCGCCCGCGCCCCCATGTGGCGCAGGTCACGGGAACCACCTCCGCCGTGCGGAGAGGCACGGGTGTGAGGTGTGAACGAGATGAGTGATGGTCTGCGCGCGCGGGTCCGGGCGGGTGACCGTGAGGCGTTCGCGGAGCTCTACGAGAGTTACGCGCGCATGGTCTACAACCATGCCTTCCGGCTGACCGGCGACTGGTCGGTGGCCGAGGAGGTGATGGGCGATACGTTCCTCGACGCCTGGCGCACCCGGGCGCGGCTGGAGCCGGGCGACGGCACGCTGAAGCCGTGGCTGCTGGGCATGGCGACGAACAAGGCCCGCAACGCCAACCGCGGCATCGGCCGCCGCCTGGCCTTCCTGGCCCGCCGCCCGGCCCCCGCCCCGATGGCGGACTTCGCGGACGAGGCCGCGGGCCGGATCGACGACGCCCGCCGGCTCGCCGCCGTGCGCACGGTGTTCGGCCGGCTGCGGCGCGGGGAGCAGGAGGTGCTGGCGCTGTGCGTCTGGTCCGGCCTGGACTACGCACAGGCGGCCGAGGCCATGGGCATCCCGGTGGGGACGGTGCGTTCACGGCTTTCCCGGGCCCGCGCCCGGCTGCGCACCCTCGCCGACCAGCGGCTCGCGGAGGAGAAGAAGGAAAAGGCGGAAGAAAAGAGGAAAAAGAAGGAACCGCGGCGCCGCCGCGGAGAGGTACAGCGTGAGGCCGCGTTCGCGGCCCTGCCCTTTCAGGAGTTTCAGGAGGACCCCCGATGAACGCCGTCGGCTCCGGGCCCGCCCGGCCCGAGCGCGAGCGCGAGGACGCCGCGTACGAGGACACCGCGCGCGAGGAGCTCGCCCGGCTGCTTCCTCCCGTCCCGGCCGAACGGGACGTGCCCTCCGCTCCGTACCTCCACCACAAGGACCGATTGATGCAGCACATCGATGACGACCAGAACCGCACCCCCGCCGCCCGGAAGGTCCGGCGGCTGCCGCGCCCGGCGCTGCTGATGCCCGCCGCGGCGCTGGCGTTGGCCGGGGCGCTGGCCGTCACCTTCACCGGGGGCGGGACGTCCGGCGACACCACCGCCCAGCCGCGCGAGACCGCCACCGTCCTGCTCGACCGGATCGCCGGAACCGCGGCGAAGTCGGACGTCAAGCCGGTGCGACAGGACCAGTTCGTCTACGTCAAGAGCCTCACCGCGGGGGCCGAGATGAAGGAGGACGGTTCCTCGACACTGGAGCCGCGGCATGAGCGCGAGGTCTGGATGTCGCAGCAGGTGAAGCGGATCACCAAGACCGGCGAGATAAGGGAAAACGGGGAGTGGGGCCGGATGGCCGAGTTGGGCGGGTCCCCGGCGGGCGCCTACCGCCCCACGTACCAGTGGCTGGCGTCCCTGCCGACCGACCCGGACGCCCTGCTCGACGAGCTGTACCGGATGGCCACCCCGGACGAGGACGTGGAGAAGGCACAGGCCGTCTTCAACCGGATCGGCTCCTTCCTGGGCGAGACGGTGATGCCGTCGGAGAACGCCGCCGCGCTCTACAAGGCCGCCGCGAAGATCCCCGGGGTGACGCGGAAGGAGGACGCGGTGGACGCGGCGGGCCGCCATGGGGTCGGGATCGCCCGCGTCGACAAGGAGTCGGGGGAGGCCACCGAGTGGGTCTTCGACCGGGACAGCCTGACCCTGCTCGGTGAGCGCAGCTACCTGACGAGGGACGTCAGGGCGGGCAAGAAGGGCGACGTCATGGAGAAGACCGCGTACCTGAAGCGCGGGATCGTCGACCACTACCGCGAGCGGCCGGCCGGCTGAGACGCGACGCGGCGGGGGATCACCGTCCGGTGGTCCCCCGCCGCCGTGACGTACCTCAGCGGACCGGGTGCCCCGCGTCCCGCAGCGCGCCCTTGACCTCGCCGATGCGCAGGTCGCCGAAGTGGAAGACGGAGGCGGCCAGTACCGCGTCCGCGCCCGCCGCGACCGCCGGGGCGAAGTCGGTGAGCTTGCCCGCGCCGCCGCTGGCGATCACCGGAATGGTGACGTGCTTGCGGACGGCCTCGATCATGGCCGTGTCGTAGCCGTCCTTGGTGCCGTCCGCGTCCATGGAGTTCAGCAGGATCTCCCCCGCGCCCAGCTCCGCCGCGCGGTGGGCCCATTCGATGGCGTCGATGCCGGTGCCGCGGCGGCCGCCGTGGGTGGTGACCTCGTAGCCGGAGGGGGTCACCGTGCCCTCGAGGCAGCGGCGGGCGTCGACCGAGAGGACCAGCACCTGGCTGCCGAAGCGCTCGGCGATCTCGCGGATCAGCTCGGGGCGGGCGATGGCGGCGGTGTTGACGCCGACCTTGTCCGCCCCCGCGCGCAGCAGCTTGTCGACGTCCTCCGGGGTACGGACGCCGCCGCCGACCGTGAGCGGGATGAAGACCTGCTCGGCGGTGCGGCGGACCACGTCGTAGGTGGTCTCGCGGTCGCCCGAGGAGGCGGTGATGTCGAGGAAGGTGAGCTCGTCCGCGCCCTCCTCGCCGTAGATCTTGGCCATCTCGACCGGGTCGCCCGCGTCGCGCAGATTCTGGAAGTTGACGCCCTTGACGACCCGGCCGTTGTCCACGTCCAGGCAGGGGATGACTCGGACCGCCAGGGTCATGACCGTCGTGCTCCTCGGAATGCTTCCAGTTCGACTTCCACCAGGACCCGCGAGTCGACGAAGCCGGACACCACGACCAGCGTCGCGGCGGGGCGCACGGCGTCGAAGAGCTCCTTGTGGGCGCGGCCCACCTCGTCCACGTCGCGGGCGTGGGTGATGTACATACGGGTGCGGACCACCGACTCGACGCCGAGGTCGAACTTCTTCAGCGCGTCCAGCGCATGGCGGAACGCCGCGAGCGTCTGCTCGTACGGATCCCCCTCGCCCTCCAGTACGCCGCGCTCCGCGAGCGGCATCGTCCCGGCGACGAGCACCAGGTCACCGGCCTCGACGGCACGGGCGAACCCGATGGTCTGCTCCCAGGGACTGTCGGTCTGGACCCGTCGCCCGATCTCGGGTGAGGTCATACGGCCACCGCCTCCAACGCCTCTTCCAAGGTGAACGCCTTGGCGTAGAGCGCCTTGCCCACGATGGCGCCCTCGACACCTTCCGGTACCAGGGTCGCAAGGGCACGCAGGTCGTCAAGCGAGGAAACGCCGCCGGACGCGACGACGGGCCGGTCGGTCGCGGCGCAGACATTGCGCAGCAGCTCCAGGTTGGGGCCCTGGAGGGTGCCGTCCTTGGCGATGTCGGTGACGACGTAGCGGGCGCAGCCCTCGGAGTCGAGGCGGGCCAGCGTCTCGTACAGATCGCCGCCGTCGCGGGTCCAGCCGCGGCCGCGCAGCGTGGTGCCGCGCACATCGAGGCCGACGGCGATGAGGTCGCCGTGCTCGGCGATGACCTTGGCGACCCACTCGGGGGACTCCAGCGCGGCCGTGCCGAGGTTCACCCGGGTGCAGCCGGTGGCCAGGGCGGCGGCCAGCGAGGCGTCGTCGCGGATCCCGCCGGACAGCTCGACCTTGAGGTCCATGGCACGGGCCACCTCGGCGATCTGCGCGCGGTTGTCCCCGGTGCCGAAGGCGGCGTCGAGGTCCACCAGGTGCAGCCACTCGGCGCCCGCCCGCTGCCAGGCCAGGGCGGCCTCCATCGGATCGCCGTACGACGTCTCGGAGCCGGACTCGCCGTGGACGAGGCGGACGGCCTGGCCGTCACGGACATCGACGGCGGGGAGGAGTTCGAGGCGGTGCGTGCGCATGCGGACAACCTTCGGTGAGAGCGTGCGGGCGGGGGGAGCTGACGCGGGGCGCCGGTCAGAGCGTGTCGAGCCAGTTGCGGAGCAGCCGCGCCCCGGCGTCGCCCGACTTCTCGGGGTGGAACTGGGTGGCCCACAGCGGGCCGTTCTCGACGGCGGCGACGAACGGCTCGCCATGGGTGGCCCAGGTGACCTTGGGGGCGGGGATATGCGGGTTGGTGACCTCGAGCTCCCAGGTGCGGACCGCGTAGGAGTGGACGAAGTAGTACCGCTCGCCCTCGTCCAGGCCCGCGAAGAGCCGGGAGTCGCCGGGCGCCTTGACCGTGTTCCAGCCCATGTGGGGGACGACGGGGGCGCGCAGCGGCTCGACCGTGCCGGGCCACTCGTCCAGGCCCTCGGCCGGGGCGCCGTGCTCGATACCGCGCCCGAAGAGGATCTGCATGCCGACGCAGATGCCCATGACCGGGCGGCCGCCGGACAGCCGACGCCCCACGATCCAGTCGCCGCGCGCCGCGCGCAGCCCCTTCATGCAGGCGGCGAAGGCGCCGACACCGGGGACGAGCAGACCGTCGGCGGCCATGGCCTTGTCGTAGTCACGGGTGATCTCGACCCGCGCGCCGACATGGGCGAGGGCCCGCTCGGCGGACCGGACGTTGCCGAATCCGTAGTCGAGGACAACGACGCTCTTGTTGCTCAATTCCATACCTCAAGCCGCAGGACGCCGGCGAGCAGCGCCATCGTGGCGCCGATCCCGAGCAGCGTGATGATGCTCTTGGACATGCCCTGCTTGACGAAGGAGATGACCCCGCCGAGCAGAAACAGTCCCACGAGGATGAAGACGGTCGACAGGCCGTTCACGTCAGAGCGCGCCCTTCGTGGAGGGGAGGATCCCGGCGGCGCGGGGGTCGCGCTCGCTGGCGTAGCGCAGGGCCCGCGCCAGCGCCTTGAACTGGCACTCCACGATGTGGTGGGCGTTGCGCCCGTAGGGCACGTGGACATGCAGGGCGATCTGCGCCTGGGCCACGAAGGACTCCAGGATGTGCCGGGTCATCGTGGTGTCGTAGGTGCCGATCATCGGCGCGATGTTCTCCGGCTCGGTGTGCACCAGGTACGGGCGGCCGGAGAGGTCGACCGTCACCTGGGCCAGCGACTCGTCCAGCGGCACCGTGCAGTTGCCGAAGCGGTAGATGCCCACCTTGTCGCCGAGCGCCTGCTTGAAGGCGGCGCCCAGCGCGAGGGCGGTGTCCTCGATGGTGTGGTGGGTGTCGATGTGCAGGTCGCCCTCGGTCTTGACGGTGAGGTCGAAGAGGCCGTGGCGGCCGAGCTGGTCGAGCATGTGGTCGTAGAAGCCGACCCCTGTCGACACATCGACCTGGCCGGTGCCGTCGAGGTCGATCTCGACGACGACCGAGGTCTCCTTGGTGGTGCGCTCCACGCGTCCCACGCGGGTCATGCGCTCGTCTCCTTCATCAGCTCGCGTACCGCGTCGAGGAACGCGTCGTTCTCGGCCGGGGTCCCCGCGGTGACCCGCAGCCATCCCGGCACACCGTTGTCCCGGACCAGGACGCCCTGGTCCAGCAGGCCCTGCCACGCCGCGTGGGCGTCCTCGAAGCGGCCGAACTGGACGAAGTTGGCGTCGGAGTCGGTCACCTCGCAGCCGATGGTGCGCAACTCGCTCACCAGCCGGTCGCGCTCGGCCTTGAGCGCCTCGACGTACCCCAGCAGCGTATCGGTGTGCTCCAGGGCGGCCAGCGCGGTGGCCTGGGTGACGGCGGACAGGTGGTACGGCAGGCGGACCAGCTGGACGGCGTCGACGACCGCCGGGTCGGCGGCGAGGTAGCCCAGTCGCAGCCCGGCCGCGCCGAACGCCTTGGACATGGTCCGCGAGAGCACCAGCCGCGGCCGCCCCTCGATCAGCGGCAGCAGCGACGGACGGTGGCTGAACTCCCCGTACGCCTCGTCCACGACGACGAGCGCCCCTGCGGTGTCCGCCCTGGCGTCCTGCGCCGCGTCGTGCAGCGCCAGCACCGCCTCGGCGCCGACCGCCGTCCCCGTCGGATTGTTCGGCGAGGTGATGAAGACGACATCGGGGCGGTGCTCGGCGATGGCCTTACGGGCGGCATCGACATCGATGGTGAAATCGGCGTTCCGGGGACCGGAAATCCAGCCGGTGCCGGTGCCACGGGAGATCAGGGCGTGCATCGAGTACGAGGGCTCGAAGCCCATCGCGGTGCGGCCCGGTCCGCCGAAGGCCTGGAGCAGCTGCTGGAGCACCTCGTTGGACCCGTTGGCCGCCCACACCTGGGCGACGCCGACCTCGAGACCGGCCGTACGGCTGAGGTAGCGGGCCAGCCCGGTGCGGAGCTCGACCGCGTCCCGGTCCGGGTAGCGGTTGAGGTTACGGGCCGCCTCGACGACCCGCTCGGCGATCCGGGCGACCAGCGGCTCGGGCAGCGGATAGGGGTTCTCGTTGGTGTTCAGCCGTACGGGCACGTCCAGCTGCGGAGCGCCGTACGGGGATTTGCCACGGAGCTCGTCCCGGATCGGGAGATCGTCAATGCCGGTCACTTGCTCGGTGGCACCTTCCAGTCGAACCTTGCCTTCACCGCGGCGCCGTGGGCGGGCAGATCCTCCGCCTCGGCCAGCGTCACCACATGGCCGGCGATCTCGGCCAGCGCGTCCCGGGTGTAGTCCACCACATGGATGCCGCGCAGGAAGGACTGCACGGACAGCCCCGAGGAGTGGCAGGCGCAGCCGCCGGTGGGCAGCACATGGTTGGAGCCCGCCGCGTAGTCACCGAGCGACACCGGGGCGTAGGCCCCGACGAAGATCGCCCCGGCGTTGCGCACCCGGGCCGCGACGGCCGCCGCGTCCTCGGTCTGGATCTCCAGGTGCTCGGCCGCGTACGCGTCCACGACGGCCAGGCCCTGCTCCAGACCGTCCACCAGTACGATGCCGGACTGCCGCCCGGCCAGCGCCGGACCGATCCGGTCCGCGACGTGCTTGGTGGCCCCGACCTGGACCTCGAGCTCCTTCTCGACCGCTGCGGCCAGCTCCTCGGAGTCGGTGACCAGCACGGAGGCGGCCAGCGGATCGTGCTCGGCCTGGCTGATCAGGTCCGCGGCGACATGCACCGGGTCGGCGGTGGCGTCGGCGAGGATGGCGATCTCGGTCGGCCCGGCCTCGGCGTCGATGCCGATCCGGCCCTTGAGCAGCCGCTTGGCCGCCGCGACCCAGATGTTGCCGGGCCCGGTCACCATCGAGACCGGACGGCAGTCCTCGGTGCCGTAGGCGAACATCGCCACGGCCTGGGCGCCGCCCGCCGCGTACACCTCGTCCACGCCCAGCAGCGCGCACGCCGCGAGGATCGTGGGGTGCGGCAGCCCGCCGAACTCCGCCTGCGGCGGGGAGGCGACGGCCATCGAGGCGACCCCGGCCTCCTGCGCGGGCACCACGTTCATCACCACGGACGAGGGGTAGACCGAGCGCCCGCCCGGTACGTAAAGACCGACGCGCTCGACCGGCACCCAGCGCTCGGTGACCGTGCCGCCCGGCACCACCTGGGTGGTGTGGTCGGCGCGCCGCTGGTCGCGGTGGACCAGCCGGGCCCGCCGGATGGACTCCTCCAGGGCGGCCCGCACGGCCGGGTCCAGCTCGGCGAGGGCGCTCTTCAGCGCCTCCGCGGGGACCCGCACCCGCTCTATGGTCACGCCGTCGAACCGATGGGCGTAGTCGATCAGCGCAGCGGTACCGCGATGGCGCACGTCGTCGCAGATGGGCCGCACCTTCTCCAGGGCGGCCTCGACGTCGAGCTCGGCACGGGGCAGCAGGTCGCGGTCGATCCCGCCCTCCGGGAAGGCGGTACCGCGCAGATCGATACGGGAGATCACGCGATCAATTGTCTCAGACCCGCCACGAGGCCCCTCCCCCCGTATCAGCCAGTGATACGGACCCCCTAAGTTGACCCTGACCGTTAGCGTTCAACCGGTTACTCAGCGGGAATGTGCTCCGTACGGGGACACGGAGAATCAGGAGGGGACACGGCTGTGACCGAGCCGCACGATGGCGACCCACCCCCGGGCCTCGACCTGACCACCGCCGAATGGGGCATGTGGCAGGCGTTCCGCAATGGCAGCACCCATGATCTGCGCACCTCCCACCCCCAGCGGAACGACCCCTCAGGACCGTACGCCTGGGGCCCGGAGCGCAGTGTCCGCGCGCGTGTCGTGGCCCTCCTGCTGCTGGACGGACCGCCCGCGCAGCCGGGCCGGGTCTCGGCGCTCAAGCTCAACGGGGTGCACATCACCGGCACCCTCGATCTGGCCGGCGGGAACATCGAGCCCTATGTGGAGCTCAAGAACTGCCGCTTCGAGCGGGAGGTGCTGGTCCCCGAGGCGCAGTTCACCACCCTGCGCCTGGTGGGCTGCTCGCTCCCCCGGCTGGAGGCGGCCCGGCTGCGCACCGAGGGCGATCTGCATCTGCCGCGCTGTGTGGTCGAGCACGGCATCCGGCTCACCGACGCCCATATCGGCACCGATTTACTCCTCAACCAGCTCATCGTGCGCCGCGACCGCCGGGGCATGTCGATCAGCGCCGACGGGCTGACCGTCGCCCAGGACTTCCAGGCCGACATGATCGAGTCGTACGGCGAGCTGAGCCTGCGGGGGGCTCAGATCGGCGTGTCGCTCAGCCTGCGCGGCAGCCGGCTGCGCAATCCTTACGGCCGCCGCGCGCTGAACGCGCCGCAGCTGACCGTGGAGCGCAGCCTCTACCTCACCGCGGGCGGGGTGAGCACCTACTCCAGCGGCTCCACCCCGCCGTACGGCACCGCCTCCACCCCCACCCGTGGCACCCGGATCCAGCGCTTCGAGTGCGAGGGCGGGATCCGGCTGGACGACGGGCGGATCGGCGACGCGATCGACTTCGACCAGGCCCGCTTCATCATGGAGAACGACCAGGAGCTGTCGCTGCGCCGGGTCCAGACGCCCGAGCTGCGCTTCCTGGGGGAGCGGCCGCAGCGCGGACGGGTGATCCTCTCCGGCGCCCGGGTGGTCAATCTCGTCGACAAGTCGGTGAGCTGGCCGGGGCCCGGCGGGCTGACCATGGCCGGGTTCAGCTATGAGTGCCTGATCCCGCGCGGCCACTTCCCGCTGGCCCGGCGGCTGGAGTGGGTGGCCGCCGCCACGCCCGAGTACGCGCCCGAGCCGTACGAGATGCTGGCCAACACGATGCGGGCCAGCGGCGAGGACGCCGACGCGCGCGAGGTGCAGCTCGCCAAGCAGCGCCGCCGCCGGGAGACGCTGCCGCTCGCCGGGAAGGTGTGGGGCTATCTCCAGGACTGGACGGTGGCCTACGGCTACCGTCCGGGCCGGGCGGCGGTGTGGATGGCGGTGCTGTGGGCGGTCGGCTCGGTGTTCTTCGCCCACAACCGGCCGGAGGCGCTGAAGCCCGATGAATCGCCGAACTGGAACGCCTCGCTGTACACGCTCGATCTGCTGATCCCGGTCATCGATCTGGGCATGGACGGCTACTGGAAACCCCAGGGCGCCGTCCAATGGGCGTCCATCGTCATGATCCTGCTGGGCTGGGTGCTGGCCACCGCGGTCGCCGCCGGCGCGTCCCGGCTGCTGCGGCGCCAGTGACCGTTGCTCCGGCGCCAGTGAAAGGGAACGCGCGGGGCCATTAGGCTTACGCCCCGTGACCTCCGCGCGCCTTCCGCTCTTCCCGCTGAACACGGTGCTGTTCCCGGGGCTCGTCATGCCCCTGAACGTCTTCGAGCAGCGGTATCGCTCCCTGATGCGCGATCTCTCGGCGCTCCCCGAGGACGCACCGCGCCGGTTCGGGGTGATCGCGATCAGGGACGGCCACGAGGTCGCGCCGAGCGCGATCGGCCTCCCGGACACCCACACGCCGCCGGACCCCGGCCCCACGGCCGGGTTCGGCCCGGACCCCGCCAAGTCCTTCTACTCCGTGGGGTGCGTGGCCGACGCGGCCACCATCCGGGAGCAGGAGGACGGCACCTTCGAGGTGCTGGCCACCGGCACCACCCGCTTCGAACTGGTCTCCGTGGACTCCTCGGGCCCGTATCTGACGGCCGAGGTCAAGGAGCTGGAGGAGGAGCAGGGCGAGGGCGCCGGGGCGCTGGCCTCCGGGGTCGTACGGGCCTTCCGCATGTACCAGAAGCGGCTCGCGGGCGCCCGGGAGCGGACCCTGGCCGCCGAGCAGGACCTGCCGGGCGAGCCGTCCGTCCTCTCCTACCTGGTGGCGGCCGCGGCGGTGCTCGACACGCCCGCGAAGCAGCGGCTGCTCCAGGCGCCGGACACCGCGAGCCGTCTTGCCGACGAGCTGAAACTCCTTCGCGCCGAGAGCGCGGTCATCGGTAAGCTCCCGTCGCTCCCCGCCGTCGATCTGACCCGCGGTCCCACCAGCCCCAACTGACGCGGACGAACATGCCGAAGAAGCCCAGGAAGAACTCGGCGGGCACCCCCGCCACCACCGCCCTGACCGCCGCGGGCACGGACTTCACCGTGCACTCCTACGAGCACGACCCGGCGGCCCCGTCCTACGGCGAGGAGGCCGCCCAGGCGCTCGGCGTCGCACCGGAGCGGGTCTTCAAGACGCTCGTGGCGAGCGTCGATGACCGCCTTACGGTCGCCATCGTGCCCGTCTCGGCCACCCTCGACCTCAAGGCGCTCGCCTCGGCGGTCGGCGGCAAGCGCGCCACGATGGCCGACCCGGCGGTGGCCGAGCGCACCACGGGCTATGTACGCGGCGGAATCTCCCCCCTCGGCCAGCGCAAGCGCCTCCCGACGGCCCTGGACGCGTCGGCCGACGCCCACGAGACGATCTGCGTCTCGGCGGGCCGCCGCGGCCTGGAGGTCGAACTGTCCCCCAAGGACCTGGCATCGCTGACGGACGCGGTGGTGGCACCGATCGCCCGCTCGTAGCTCCCACGGCGGGACCGCTCATGGCTCGCGCGGCAGGTGCGGGCCCGCACCACGTGCCCGTCGCGGATCTCCACGTCGTACCAGGCGGCGGGACCGAGCGGGCCCCGGACGGCGAGGGCGTCCCCGTCCAGCCGGCCGCTCTGCCGGATCCACTCCAGCCGGACCAGCGTGTCGGCGGCCAGGGCGCAGGGGTCCGGGCCGGTCGGCGGTGGCCACAGGGCGGGCGCGGGACGGGCCCAGGCGTCCGCCACGCCCTCCACCCGCTCCAGATAGCGGCGGGTGGACCAGCGGGGCGCGGCGAGCGCGGCGATGACGGCGCTGGCCGTGGCCCCGGAGTCCACCACCGCCACCGTCCCGGGCGCCTCCAGCGCGGCGTCGGCGCTACGGGCCCCGCCCGGGGCGACGCGCAGCACCACGCCCCGGCGCCGGTCCTCCTCCGCGGGCACGGACAGCGGCCCGGACGGCCGCGCGCGGTCCGGGGACGCCGGTTCCGCTCCGGGGGCCCAGCGCCGTACGGCGGCCACCAGGGCGACCAGCCCCGCACAGGCCGTGGTCGCTCCGGTGGGTCCGGTCACCAGCCAGCCGCCGCTCCCGACCGCCACCCGCACCCCGGGCCGGTCCACCGTGCCGACCGCGGCGGCCACCGCCCGGCGGGCGGCGGCCCCGCTGACCCAGGGCCGCGCCCAGTCGAACGCGCCCCGCTCACCGCAGGCCCCGCACATCCCGCCACCTTCCTTCTTCCGCCGTTCCCGGCTACGGCATCACGTCGCCGCTGTTGGGGCCGAGGGTCTGGCCGACGTACAGATTGCCGCCGGGGTCGCTGGCGAGCAGCACGGCGGTCGGGGCGACCTCCTCGGGCCGGCCGAACCGCCCCAGTGGCAGTTCGGCCTGTTTGGCCGCCTTCCACTCCGGGGTGATCCCGGCGACCAGCGGGGTGTCGATCGGCCCCGGCGCGATGGCGTTCACCAGGACGCCCCGCTCCGCGACCTCCAGGGCCAGCGACTTGGTCAGCCCGATGACCCCGGCCTTGGCCGCCGCGTAGTGGGACAGCGACCGGCCGCCCTTGATGCCGAGCTGCGAGGCGACGTTGATGACCCTCCCCCAGCCCCGTTCGGCCATCTGGGGCACCGCGTAGCGGCAGCAGAGGAAGACGCCCGTCAGATCGACCGCCAGGGTCTCGGACCACATCCGCGGGTCCATCTCCATCAGCGGCGCCTCCGTGAGGATGCCCGCGGCGTTGACGAGGACGTCGATCCCGCCGAACTCCCGGACCGCGGCCGACATCACCGCCTCCACGGCGGCCGGATCGCTCACGTCCACCGCCGTGTGCCCCGCGGCGCCGGTCCGCTCGGCCACGGCCCTCGCCCGCTCCCCGTCGCGGTCGGCCACCACCACCCGGGCCCCTTCGGCCGCGTAGGACTCGACGACGGCGCGGCCGATCCCGCTGGCCCCGCCGGTGATGAACGCGGTCCGTCCGTCCAGCGCACCCATCAGCGCTCCCTCCTCATGCCGGCATCCTCACGGTGAGGCCGCCGTCGACGACCAGGCTCTGACCGGTGATGTACGAGGCGCCGTCCGAGGTCAGATAGGCGATCGCGGAGGCTATCTCCCCGGGCCTCCCGACCCGTCCCCAGGGGATGTCCCCGGCGGCACGGGACAGCCCCTCGGGGCCGAGCGAGTTGACGGGGTCGGAGGACTGGGGGGTCTCGACGAGCCCCGGAATGACGGAGTTGACGCGGATGCCCCGCGGGGCGAGTTCGACCGCGAGACTGCGGCACAGCCCGAGCACACCGGCCTTCGCGGCGGCGTAGTGGGCATGGTCGTCCCAGCCGTAGACCCCGCCCGCGATGGAGGACACGGCCACCATCGCGCCCGGTCCGTCCATCCGCCGCGCGGCGGAGCGCAGGGTGCGCAGCACCCCGGTGAGGTCCACGGAGAGCATGTCGTCCCAGGCGTCGTCGGTGAGCTGATCGAGCGGTGCCCGGCGCAGCACCCCGGCGTTGGCCACGGCGATGTCCAGGCGGCCGAAGGCCGTAAGGGCGTGTTCGGCGAACGCCTCGACCTGAGCGGGGTCGCGCACATCGACCTCGTACCGCGTGCACTCCCCGCCCGCCGCCTTCACCAGGCGCTCGGTCTCGGAGGGGTCGTGGGGGTCGCCGGGGTAGCTGCCGATGACGGTGCGCACCCCGTGGCGGGCGTACTCCACGGCGAGCGCGCGGCCGATGCCGCTGGCCGCCCCGGTGATGACGGCGACGCGCCGGTCCGTGGAATGGTCGGTCCTTGCCACTGTGGTCCTCTCCCGATGGTTTCAGGCTTCGACGGTGTCGACGCGCCGGGCGGCGAACATCACGAAGCCGGACAGAAATGTGCCGACCGCCCCGATGAGCAGCGCGGTGCGATCCCAGTGGGCGCCGGAGGCGAGCATCGCGGTGGCGATCGCCCCGGCGGCGATGGCCCCGGGCTGGCTGAAGGCGTTGATGAACGAGGTGCCGGTGGCCCGGCAGCGGGTGTCGTAGCACTCGCCCATGTAGAAGAGCATCGCGGCGTACGGGCCGACCAGGAAGAACATCCCCAGCGAGTAGAGCACCACCACGGCGACGGTGCCGTGGGCGACGGTCAGCATGAGGGCGAAGAGCACGCCTGAGAGGATCCAGCCGCAGGCGATCACGTTCCGGCGTCCGAAGCGGTCACCGGCCCAGCCGTGGAAGAGATATCCGGCGAAGGCCACAGCGTTGATGATGATGAAGAGCACCAGGGAGTTGGCGAAGCTGACACCCTTGGCCTTGGTGAGCACCGTGGTGCCCAGGACGCTGAAGGTCTGGATGCCGAACCAGTTGGCCAGCCAGGCGAAGCTGAGCACCAGGGTGTTGCGCCGGGCGCGGCCGCGGAAGATCTCCAGCAGCGGTGCGGAGGGCCTCTCGTCCACGCCGTACTCCGCCGCGACCCGACGTGCCTCGTCCACCTTGCCCTCCCGGTGCAGCCCGCGCAGCCGTCGCTCCAGTTCGAACTGCGGGGTCTCCGGCAGTCCGCGGCGCAGCAGGGCGATGACGACGGCGGGGAAGGTGGCCAGCAGGAAGCAGCCGCGCCAGCCGACGAGCGGGAGGAACACGGCGACGAACGCCGCGGCCACGAGCGTGCCGGTCGGCCAGCCGGCCTGCACCAGGCTGTAGACGAAGCCGCGGCGCTTCTTGATCGCCTCGTCCTCGGTGACGGCGTAGATCTCGTTGAGGTAGGTGGTGTTGACGGACTGTTCGGACAGCCCGATGCCGCCCAGGGAGCGGACACCGACCAGATACCCGGCGTTCACGGTTCCGGCCGAGGCGGCCGACGCCAGAGCGGTGCCCGAGACGGTGAGGATCATGCCCTTACGGCGGCCGAGCCGGTCGACGAGCGGGCCGACCCCGAGGACCACGATGGCCGTTCCGGCGGAGATCAGGGTGGAGACCAGCGCCGCTCGTTCCTCGCTCCAGCCGAAGCGGTCGGAGATCTCCGGCAGCAGGGTGCCGAAGAGTATGTAGTCGTAGACGGCGAAGACCCATGCGAAGAACGCGATGGCCGTCGCCTTACGGGTGTGCCGCACCCCGATGCGCGGCAGTCTGCGGGTGGGCGCGACGGGATCGGAGGAGACTGTGGTCATGACGGGTGCCCCTTGTCGGAAGCGGGGGATCGCCGCGCCGTCGCGGCGAGGGGAACGGAAATGCTTCGGCCGGGGGTGGGGCCGGGGCCCGGCGGCATGAGACCTGTCGCCCGGGAAGGGGCCGCGCCGCGCACGGGATGACCGCGCTGGGGGCGGGACGGAGAACGGGTTGATCAGGCGCGGGGGAAGCGCGCCTTGAAGTCGGTGGCGATGTCGTCGAAGGTCGACCAGCGCACGCCCTCGTGGCCGCCGATGTACTCGATGAGCCGCTCCAGCATCAGCAGCGTCTGGGGCCTGCCGGAGACATCGGGGTGGATCGTCATGGTGAAGGCGGCGTAGTCCATCTCCCGGTACACCCAGTCGAACTGGTCGCGCCAGGTCTGCTCCAGTTCGCGCGGGGAGACGAAACCGTGGCTGTTGGCGCTGGCCTTGACGAACATCATGGGCGGCAGATCGTCGAGGTACCAATTGGCCGGGATCTCGACCAGTCCGGTCTCCTGACCGCGCACCAGCGGTTTCATCCACTCCTCGGCCGGTCGCGAGTAGTCGATCTTCGTCCAGCTGTCGCCCACCCGGACGTAGTAGGGCGTGAAGTCGTTGTGCATCAGCGAGTGGTCGTAGGTGATACCGCGCTCGATCAGCAGCTCGTTGGTCACCGGCGAGAACTCCCACCAGGGGGCGACATAACCGGTCGGGCGGCGCCCGCAGACCTTCTCGATCAGATCGATGCCGCGGTCCAGGACGGCGCTCTCCTGGGCCCGGGTCATCGCGATCGGGTTCTCGTGCGAGTAGCCGTGGGCGCCGATCTCATGGCCCGCGTCGACCACCTGACGGGTCTGGTCGGGGAAGGTCTCCAGGGAGTGGCCGGGGATGAACCAGGTGGTGCGCAGCTCCTTCCGCTCGAACAGCCGGAGCAGCCGTGGCACCCCGACCTCCCCGGCGAACATCCCGCGGGAGATGTCACAGGGCGAGTCCTCGCCGCCGTAGGAGCCCAGCCAGCCGGCCACCGCGTCCACATCGACGCCGAACGCCACGAAGATCTCTTTAGCCATGGGTGTTCCTCTCCAGTGAATCGTTGAATTCGGCCCGCACCCGCTCCGGATCGCCGTAGGCGCCGAGCAGGGCGATGAGCAGGACCCGCGCCTGGGAGGGGCGCAGGGTTCCGGTGGGGACGGCCCCGGCCCGCACCAGATCCGCGCCGCCGCCGTTTCCGTAGAGCGCGGCCACGGGGCCCGCCTGCACCCGGGTGGACAGGGCGACGACGACGCCGGACGCGGTGAGCCGGGCGACCTCCGCGGCGACCTCCGGGTTGGCGTTGCCCGCCCCGGTGGCTTCGAGCACCACCCCGCGGGCACCCGCGTCGGCCACCGCGCGCAGCGCCCGGACATCGCATCCGGGGTAGCAGGCCACGATGTCGGCGCGGATCCCATCGGGGCGGAAGGCGCCGAGGTCCAGCGGTTTGGGGCGCACCGGCACCGCCGAGATCCGCACCTCGCCGTCGCCGACCCGCCCCAGCGGGCCGCCGTCGGGTGCCGCGAACGCGGCGGGCGCCGTGGTGTGCGCCTTACGGGTGCCACGGGCGGGGTAGACCTGGCCGTCGAAGCAGACCAGCACCCCCAGGTCGCGGGCGGCGACGGCGTCCGCGACCGCGATCGCGTCCGCCAGATTGCGCGGGCCGTCGCCGTCCGGGGCGTCCGCCGGGCGCATCGCCCCGGTGAACACCACGGGCCGGGGGTCGCCGTGAAAGAGATCCACCAGATAGGCGGTCTCCTCCAGGCTGTCGGTGCCGTGGGTGACGACGACCCCGGCCACCGTCTCGTCGGCCAGCGCCTCGCGAACGGCCAGGGCGACGCCGCGCATATCGGCCGGGGTCAGCAGATAGCTGCCCAGGCAGAACACGTCCCTCGCCTCGATCGCCACCCCCGGCGGCCACGGGAGCCGCTCCAACAGGGCGTCCGCGGACTCGGCGGCGAGCCTGGTGCCATGGGCGTCCTGCCGCGTGGCAATGGTTCCGCCCGTCGACAGCACGACGATCCTGCGCACCCTGCCTCCTCATCGATGACGCGAAACCGATTGTGTGTGGCTCGATTTCGCACCCAAACGTTTGGGCCAATCGTTTGGGTAGGATGTGGGCCACCAGCGGCGAGTGTCAAGAGGTCCGCTGTTACCATCGCGCCAACTGGCCGTAACCGAGGTCCGGCTGCGGCGGCGGGACAACCGGAGGCCGAGCGGAGTGGGCACGCAGCGATCACAACCGGTCACCCTGCGCACCATCGCCGATCAACTCGGCCTACATGTCTCGACCGTCTCGCGGGTGCTGCACGCCAAACCCGACGAAAGCCTGCGCGCCGCCTCGACCAGCACCGTCGAGCGCATCCGCCGCCTCGCCGACGAGCTCGGCTACCAGCCCAACCCGCACGCCACGAGCCTGCGCACCCGGCGCAGCAATCTGGTGGGCGTGCTGGTGCCCCGGCTGTCCGACATGGTGCTGGCCACGATCTACGAGGGCATCGAGGAGGCCGCCGCCGAGCACGGACTGTCCACGTTCGTCGCCAACACCGGCGACCGGCCCGAGGCACAGCGCACCCGCACCAATATGGTCATCGGACGGCGCGTCGACGGCATGATCTTCGGCGACGCGTATGTGGACGGGCGGTTCCTGGACGAGGTGGCCGGCCGCGGCATTCCGTTCGTCCTGGTCAGCCGCACCGCCGGGGCCCATCCCTCGGTGACCTGCGACGACTATCTCGGCGGGCGGCTGGTGGCCGAGCATCTGCTGGAGCTGGGCCACCGCGATGTCGCCGTCGTCGCGGGCGAGCCGTACGCCAGCACCGGTATCGACCGCACCGCGGGCCTGGTGGACCGCTATCGGGAGGCGGGGCTGTCCGTTCCGGCGGACCGCATCGCCCAGTCCCGCTTCGACGTCTCCGGCGGCCACGCCGCGACGGCGCGGCTGCTGGACACCCCGAACCCGCCGACGGCCATCTTCGCGGTCAACGACTTCGCGGCCATCGGCGCGATAGGCGCGCTGCGCAACCAGGGGCTGCGGGCGGGGGACGACGTGGCCGTCGTGGGCTTCAACGACACGCCGCTGGCGGCGGAGTTGCCGGTGCCGCTGACGACGGTGCGGTCACCGATGCTCGACATGGGGCGCGAGGGGCTGCGGACGCTGCTGCGATTGCTGGAGGGCGAGGCCGTGGAGTCCAGGCGGCTGCGCCCCGAACTCATCGTCCGCGCCTCCAGCGTCCCCTCTCCTTGAGGGCGTCCCCGCTCCCTGAGGGCGTTCCCTCTTCTTGAGAGCGTCCCCTCTCCTTGAGAGCGTTACTTCTCCCTGAGTCAGGCTCCCTGAGCCGGGAGGGAGGCGGCTCTCCCTGAGCCGGGAGGGAGGCGGCTCTCCCTGAGCCGGGAGGGAGGCGGCGGACCGGGCCCGCGGAGACCGGGGCCCGGCAAGGGACGCGCTCCGCTCAGCGCGCTCCCGGCGTCGCCGGGTGCGGCAGGGCGGGCTCCGGGTCCCTCGGGCCGAAGAGCCCGGTCAGCGCCAGGTGGATCACCATCGCCGCCACCGACCACGCCAGCAGCGCACCCTTCGCGCCCAGCTTGAGCGGCCCGTCGAAGGTGACGCCCTTACCGGCCGACTTGGCGTGCGCCACGACGTCCGAGGTGGGCCCCAGCCATACGCCCAGCCGCCAGGCGATCACCGATGCGAGCACCCCGCCGACCGCAAGACCGACGACCAGCGCGATACCGCCGTGGCGGAAGAGCAGAAAGACGATGAAGGCCGAGACGGCACCGAAGGCGAGCCCGAGCAGCGTGAACATCCCGTCCGCGCCGACCGCGTCCTCCCCTTCCGAGTTCTTCAGATAGACGGCGGAGCCGTCCGAGACCAGGGGAACCTTCGGCGCCAACCACAGCCACAGCAGCCCGAGAAGCACCCCGGAGACCGCCACCGCGATGGCGACCAGCGACGCCTGCACCAGTTCGGCACGCAGCTCGGGCCCGGGCTCGGAGTGCTCGGAGAACTCGGCGTGCTCATCAGGGTGCTCGGCGTGCTCAGCGTGCTCGGCGTGCTCGGAGTGCTCCGAATGCCCCGAAGCCTGCCCCGGGTGCGCGGGATACCCGGTCGGGTAGGGCACGGCGGCGTCCCCGGCAGACTGCTCATGGGACGGCGGCCGGCCCTCGGCGGGCTCGTCGTGCGGCGAGTGCTGATCGTGCGGCGTCAACGGTGCGGTCACCCCGTCATCGTGCCAGGCGGACGGCGTACTTCGGTCGGCGGGACGTTCGCTGCGGCGCGTCACCGCACCGCCGCCCGCCGATAGGCCCAGGTCGCGGCGGCGAGGGACACCACGGCCACCCCGGCGCACACCCCGAGGTCGGCGCAGACCACCCACCAGTCGGGCTGCCCGTCGAAGGATCGGGCCAGGGCCTCCACACCGTACGTCGACGGCAGCAGATCCCGCGCGTACGACACCACCTGCGGCATCCGGGCCGCGGGGAGCACGCCGAGCAGCAGCGCGGCGGACATCCCCAACTGCCCGCACAGCGTAGCGAGTTCCTGGCGCGGGGCGAGCAGCCCCAGTGCGGCGCCGAGTCCGGCGAGGGCGGCGCCGGACAGGGGGATCACGGCGAGGAGGATCCACAGGTTCGTCATGGGCAGCTGGAAGAGCACACTGCCCATCACCGCGGTGACGGCGGTCCCGGGCACGGTGAAGGAGGCGTACGCGGCGGCCGCCCCGAGCACCACGGCCGAGGGCGGCACCGGCAGGGTCGCGTAGTGGTCGAGACCGCCGCTGGCCCGCAGCTGGCCGAAGTACTGCGCCAGCAGGTTGAGCGCCACGAAGGCGACGACCAGCACGCTCGACCCGGCCACCACCGACCGCGCCTCGCTTCCGCCGTCCACCACCCCGCGCATCAGGATCATGATCCCGATGGACTGGAAGGTGGCCACGAAGAGCAGCGGGATCCGGGCCACCCGGGCCCGTGAGAGCTGGGCGCGGTAGACCGCGACGAGCGCGGGGAGGAGCCGCGCCCGGGCCGCCAGCGGCGCGGGCATGTCACCGGCCTCACCGGAGTCACCGGACGCCCCCGAGGTGCCGGAGACACCGGACGCACTGGACGCACCGGACGCACTGGGCAGCCCAGCAGACGCACCGGACACACCAGACACACCAGTGGCCCCGGACACACCGGATACACCGGACACGGCGGGCATGACACTCACGTTGTGCTGCTCCTCTTCGCCTCTTGCGGCTTGAATACGGTCACGGTCACCGACGCGTTCACCGGCTCGCCCCGGCGGTCACGCCTTCACCAGCCCCTCCGCGCCCTCCGCACGGCCCCCCAGGGCGATGTACACATCCTCCAGGCTCGGCGTGGCAAGGGTGAAATCGTCCAGCGCGGCGAAGGCGGGGCCGCCGGTCACGGTGGCGATGGCGGCGCGGGCGTCGTCCTGCGGCAGCCGGAGCGTCCAGCGCCGCCCGGAGGCGCCACCCGCGGCCCGGGCCGCCTCGGCGGTTTTCCACAGGGCGGCGACCTCGGGCACCTCAAGCGGCGGCTCGGTACGCCACACCAGCTCCAGCCGCACCTCGTCGGCCACCAGCGCCTTGAGCCCGGCGGGCGTGTCGCAGGCGATGACCCGGCCGCGGTCCAGCACGGCGACCCGGTCCAGCACCGTCTCCGCCTCGATCACATTGTGGGTGACCAGCACCACCGTCACGCCCCGTTCGGCGCGCCGCCGGTCCACGGCCGCCCATACGGCGCGCCGGGCGACGGGGTCCATCCCGCTGGTGGGCTCGTCCAGCACCAGCAGCGGCCGCTCCCCCACCAGCGCGGCGGCGACGCAGGCCAGCCGCCGCTGCCCCCCGGACAGCTTCTTCAGCGGGCGCCCAGCGACCTCCCCGAGCCCCAGCTCCTCGATCACCGCGTCCCGCTCGGCGCGGGCCGCGCGGGTCTCCAGGCCGCGCAGCCGCGCGGTGGTCTCGGCGGCGAGGGAGACGGTCAGCTCGTCCAGCGCGGTCGAGTCCTGGCCGAGATAGCCCAGCAGCCGGGCGGCGCGCTCGGGGTGGCGTACGAGATCGTGGCCGAGCACCCGCACCTGGCCCTCGTCGGGCCGCAGCAGGCCGGTGAGCTGCCGTACGAGGGTGGACTTGCCGGCGCCGTTGGGCCCGAGCAGCCCGAAGACCTCGCCGCGCACCACATCGAGGTCGATGCCGTCGCTGGCCCGGACGGCGGGCGTGGCGGGCGCGCCGCGGCGGCCGCGCGCCGCGGGATAGGTCTTTACCAGGCCGCGCACGGTGCACACCAGATCGCCACTCGTCGCCTGTTTCGCGCCCGTCCTCACGAGCTATGAGGGTACGCGCCCAAACAGCCGCTCCCGCCCTCGGGGCCCTCAGGCCCCTCGGCTCCCGGCTCGCGGCTCCCGGCTCCCGGCTCCCGGCTCGCGGGCCAGGGCCGGACCGCGGCCCACGGGTGCCCGCCGGATCGTGCCGCCTGCGGCGGGCTGTTCCCCTACCCGCCCCTTCCCGAAACCAGGGGCTCCGCCCCTGGACCCCTCGAGGCCGGGGCCCCACCACGCGGCGAAGCCACATATCGATGCCGCAGGAGGCGGAGCCCCGACCTGAGGGGGACTGGGGCGGAGCCCCGGCCCGGGGTCTGGGGGCGGAGCCCCGGCCCGGGGTCTGAGGCGGAGCCCCACCACGCGGCGGGAGCCCCACATCGACGCCCCGGGAAGAGGAGCCCCGGCCCGGGGACTGCGGCGGAGCCCCGCCGCACAGCGAAGCCCCACATCGCCCCCCGGGGAGGGGAACCCCGATCCGCGGGGACCTGAGGCGAACCCCCAACCCGGGGACTGGGGCGAAGCCCCACCACACGGCGAAGCCGCATATCGGCGCCGCAGGAGGCGGAGCCCCGATCCGGACTGGGACGGAACCCCGCCACGCGGCAGAGCCCCATATCGACGCCTCGGAAAGAGGAGCCCCAATCCGCGGGGACTGAGGCGAAGCCCCGGCCCGGGGCCCAGGGCGGAGCCCGGTCCGGAGTCAGGGCGGAGCCCGGTCCGGAGTCAGGGCGGAGCCCGGTCCGGAGTCCGGGGCGGAGCCCGGTCCGGAGTCCGGGGCGGAGCCCAGCCCGGGGTCCGGGGCGGAGCCTCCCATGCGGCGGAGCCGCATATCGTCAGGTGGCGGGGAGGGAGCAGCGCGCCGTAGGCGGCAGGGTCGCCGGGTGGTCCCTAGCCGCCGGTCTGGGCGTGCTCCGCCGCCGAGCGGAGGTCGATCTCGCGCCAGAAGCCCGCCCGGATCGCATAGCGGTCGTGCTCGTCGATCTGGTCGTCCTTGTGGGCCAGCAGCCCGAAGCGGGCCGCGTAGCGCAGCAGTTCACCGTCGATGCGGTGCGGGATGCGGGGGTACTCCGTGGAGAGCTGCTGGAGATGGCCCGAATCGGCGAGCCGTTCGGTCCAGCGGCGGGCGAAGACCTGGCCGACCTCGAACGGGTCGCCGCTGACCGCGGTGATGTCCTCCTCGCGGTCGGCCCAGCGCTGCTCGGCGCTGGTGAGCTGGGCCAGCATGGGGAGGTTGGCGGTCTCCGGCGGCTCCCCCACCCCGGAGCCGGGGCCCCGGTCGATCCAGCCCTTGTCGGAGGACCAGCGCAGCGTGGCGCCGGCCGGCTGCCGGTCCGTCTGGCCGCCGGGCCCGGCGGGACCGCGGCCCAGGTCGGCGAGGTCCTTGGGGGTGGGCACCCCCTTGGCCGCGGCCCCCGCCGCGACATCCGCCCCCGCCGCTACGTCCGCGCCCGCCTCGGCGGCCGCGGCGGCGG
>NZ_BAAAIF010000042.1:0-88249 GCF_039525925.1 Streptomyces javensis
GAGCCCGGGTTCGGGTGCTGGGGCAGAGCCCCGGCCCGGGACCAGAGGCAGAACCCCCAGCTCGGGGCCCGGGACGAAGCCCGGCTCAGGGCCCGGGGCGAAGCCCCGGTTCGGGGCCCGGGGCGAAGCCCCGGTTCGGGGCCCGGGGCGGAGCCCCGGTTCGGGTGCTGGGGCAGAGCCCCGGCCCGGGACCAGAGGCAGAACCCCCAGCTCGGGGCCCGGGACGAAGCCCGGCTCAGGGCCCGGGACGAAGCCCCAGCTCAGGGCCCGGGGCGAAGCCCCAGCTCAGGGCCCGGGGCGGAGCCCCAGTTCGGGGCCCGGGGCGAAGCCCCGGTTTCGGGTGCTGGGGCAGAGCCCCGGCCCGGGACCAGAGGCAGAACCCCCAGCTCGGGGCCCGGGACGAAGCCCGGCTCAGGGCCCGGGGCGAAACCCCAGCTCAGGGCCCGGGGCGAAGCCCCGGTTCGGGGCCCGGG
Source organism: Streptomyces javensis (assembly GCF_039525925.1). NCBI lineage: Bacteria > Bacillati > Actinomycetota > Actinomycetes > Kitasatosporales > Streptomycetaceae > Streptomyces > Streptomyces javensis. The sequence continues at coordinate 474 of NZ_BAAAIF010000042.1, forward strand.
GCGGAGTCCCGGGTTCGGGAAGGGGCGGGGAGGGGAGCAGCCCGCCGCCAGGCGGTACGCTCCGGTGGAGCGCCCCGCTCAGCCCACCTCAGACATCTGCGGCAGCGACTCACTGCTCGCCACCACCCGCGACCCACTCACCGGAGCCCGATCCGTCACCCCCGCGATCAGCGCGATCGCGAGACCGATCACCGCGAGCACCGCGCCGACCAGCGTCGGGGACGTCCAGCCCCAGCCCGCCGCGATGGCGACACCACCGAGCCACGCACCACCCGCGTTGGCCAGGTTGAACGCGGAGTGGTTGGAGGCGGAGGCCAGCGTCGGGGCGTGCTGGGCCTTGTTCATCACCAGCATCTGGAGCGGGGTGGTGGTCATGAAGCCGACCGCGCCCAGCACCACAACCGACAGCAGCGCCGCCCACTTCACATGCACCGTGAAGTCGAAGGCCACGAGCACGGCGGCCAGCGCCGCCAGCGAGCCGTAGAGGGTCGGCCGCAGCGCCCGGTCGGTCAGCGGACCGGCGACCAGGGCGCCCAGCGTCATGCCGATGCCGAACAGCGCCAGCACCAGGGTGACCGTCGACTCACCGAACCCGGTGACCTCGGTCATCATCGAGGCGAGGTAGCTGTAGACGGCGAAGACGCCGGCGAAGCCGAAGACGGCGGTGAGCAGCCCCAGCAGCACCTGGCGGTAGCGCAGCGCGCCGAGCTCCTGGCGCAGCCCACCCTGCTGCTCGTGGGAGATCTGCGGGACGAGCCGGGCGAGCGCGGCCATGGCGACCACGCCGATCGCGGCGACGACCAGGAAGGTCGCGCGCCAGCCGAGGTTCTGGCCGAGCAGGGTGGCCACGGGGACGCCGACGATGTTGGCGATGGTCAGCCCGAGGAACATGGTGGCGACCGCGCGCGCCCGCCGGTCCTCGGTCACCAGCCGCGCGGCGACCACCGCGCCGACGCCGAAGAACGCGCCGTGGGGCAGTCCGGCGAGCACCCGGCCCGCGATCAGCAGCCCGAAGCTGGGGGCGAGGGCGGAGGCGAGGTTGCCCACCGTGAAGAGCGCCATGAGCAACACGAGCATCCGCTTGCGCGGGATACGGGAACCGAGGGCGGTCAGCAGCGGAGCGCCCACCACGACTCCGATGGCGTAGGCGGAGACGAGGTATCCGGCCGTGGGCACCGAGGTGTCCAGATCATGCGCGACATTGGGCAGCAGGCCCATCATCACGAATTCGGTAGTACCAATGCCGAAGGCGCTCACAGCAAGGGCGAGCAGGGCCAGGGGCATGAGAGACCTTTCAAACGAAGGAGAAACGTGCAGGGATGCGTATGTTCTCTAGCTGAACAAAGTCTCTCACGCAGAATGTTCCCGAGGAGATCCCCAAGATGAACGGCACGTAAGATCTCGCCGGGTGCCCCGTGAGCTATGTCACCCGACGGCCCCGAGCCACCGGCTCAGTAGTCGACCGACGCCGCCAGCGGAAGGTGATCGCTGCCGGTCCTGGGCAGCGCCCAGGCAGAGACCGGATCCAGCCCCCGCACCATGATCTGGTCGATCCGCGCCATCGGGAACGAGGCGGGCCAGCTGAAGCCGAAGCCGTCGCCCGCCGCGCCCTGGGCGGACCGCATCTGCGCGGTGACGGGGGCGAGCGCGCGGTCGTTCATGGTGCCGTTCAGATCGCCCAGCAGGATCACCTTCTTCAGCGGCTCCTTGGCGATGGCCTGACCCAGCGCCTCGGCGCTGTCGTCGCGCTGCCCGGCGGTGAAGCCGGCGTTGAACTTCACGCGCACCGAGGGCAGATGGGCCACATAGACGCCGACCTCACCGCGCGGAGTGGCGACGGCGGTGCGCAGCGCCCGCGTCCAGCCCAGCTTGATGTTCACCGGCTTGGTGCCGGACAGCGGGTACTTGCTCCACAGCCCCACCGTGCCCTGCACGGTGTGGTAGCGGTAGGCGCCCGCCAGGGCCCGCTCGTACGTCGGCACGGCCGAACTCGTCAGCTCCTCCAGGGCCACCACATCGGCGCCCGAGGCGGCCACGTCCTTCGCGGTGCCGGTCGGATCGGCGTTCTCCGCGTTGACGTTGTGGGTGACGACGGTCAGGTCCCCGCCGCTGCCGGACTTGTCGGAGAACATCAGCCCGCCGAAGAGGTTCAGCCAGACGGCGACGGGCAGCACCAGCGCCAGCACGGCGCTCGCCGACCGCCGCACCAGGCCGAGCACCAGCAGCACCGGAAGGAACAGACCCAGCCACGGCAGGAAGGTCTCCAGCAGCGAGCCCAGGTTGCCCACCCGGTTGGGGATGTCGGCGTGGAAGATCATGACAAGGGCGAGCAGGACCGCGATCGCCGCCAGCACCAGTCCGCGCCGCCAGATGCCGCGATCGTTCCGCAGCCGGTCGAACAGGCGGCCGGTCCGGGAGCCCGATTGCCGGGGCGCGTCCCCGAGCTGTCCCGTCTCCTGCGTGTACGCCTGCGTCATTCGCTGTCCCTCACTGCCTCAACTGCCGCGCCTTGGACTACGACCCTAGGTGATGACCAGGGCTTTTCCCGACGCCCCCGGTGGGGGTGCTCCCCGTCCGAGGACGACGGGAGGACGGCCCCGAGTTCCACATCCCGGCCCGGGAGGGGGTGTTGTGACACAACGGGCACAAACCGCTCAGCGGAGCTCAGTGGCGTGGGGAGACCCCTTCGAGGACCGTGTCGACGATCCGTTCGGCCAGCCCCTCGGGCAGCTCCTTCCACTCGTGGAGCATGGCGCGGGCGAGCATCGGGCCGGTGAAGAGGTCGGCGAGCAGCTCCAGATCCACATCGGCCCGGATCTCACCGCTCTCCCGGCCCCGCCGCAGCACGGCGCGCAGGCTGGCGCGGCGGGCCGCTATGACGTTCTCGTCGTACGCCCGCCACAGCTCCTTGTGCGCGTGCATCTGGGTGATGACGCTGCGCAGCAGGGCGGAGTTGCGCTTGGCGAGTCCGCGGCGGCGCATGAACTCCAGGATGGCGACGAGGTCGTCGCGCACCGAGACCCCGGCCGGCTCGGGGCTGGGCTCCTCCAGGGAGCGCAGCACATCGAGCATCAGCGCGTCCTTACCGGGCCAGCGGCGGTAGACGGTGGCCTTGCCGACCCCCGCCTCGCGGGCGATCCCCTCGATCGAAAGACCGCCGACCGAGGCGCCCTCCTCCAGCAGCCGCAGCGCGGCCTCGATGATCGCGGCATCGGTGGCCGGGCTGCGGGGGCGGCCGCGGAGCCTGGGCGCGGGGCTCTCCGGTGCGGTCATCGGTCGGCCGACGCCTCCTCCCGCGACCGCGGCCGCCCGTCGTCGGGGGCCCGGCCGGAGCCTTCCTTGCCGGGCAGGAAGGCCAGGACGACCAGCGCGCCGAGGACGGCGACGCCCGCCGAGCCGAGGGCGGTGATGTGCATGGCGTGGACGAAGGCGTCCTGGGCCGGGCCCACCAGCGCCTGCCCCTTGGGCCCCAGCTTCTCGGCGACCCCCATGGTGGCCTCGACGGACTCGCCCGCCGAGCGCCGTACGGAGTCGGGCAGTCCGGGCACGGCGGCCAGGGTGTCCCCGATCCGGTCGCGGTAGGCGGTGGAGAGCACCGAGCCCAGCACCGCGACCCCGAGCGCGCCGCCGACCTGCCGGAAGGTGTTGTTGAGCGCCGAGCCGGAACCGGCCTTCTGGCGCGGCAGCGCCTGCATGATCCCGGTGGTCACCGGCGGCATGATGTGCGCCATTCCGGCACCCTGGGCGAAGAACAGCACCTCGAGCACGACGATCGGGGTGTCCACGTCCAGCAGCAGGAACCCCGACATCGCGGCGGCCACCAGCAGCATCCCGCAGGTGCACACCGCGCGGGCGCCGAACCGCTCGACGACCAGCCGGGCGCGCGGGGCGAAGATCAGCTGCGCCACGGCAAGCGGCAGGATCAGCAGCCCGGATTCGAGGGCGCTGTAGCCGCGCACGCTCTGGGTGTAGAAGACCATGAAGAAGGTCACGCCCATGAGGGCGAAGAAGACCAGGGCGACGGCGGCGATGGCGGCGGAGAAGGCGGGGTTGCGGAAGTAGCCGACGTCGATGGCCGGGTGGTCGCTGCGCTTCTCGTGCACCACGAACAGGGCCAGGACGGCGAGCCCGGCGGCGATCGAGCCCAGCACCTGGGCGTCGGTGAAGTCGGCGAGCTGGCCGCCCTTGATGATGCCGTAGACCAGCAGGACGAGCCCGATCACGGACAGCAGCACGCCCAGCGGGTCCACCCGGCCGGGCGCCGGGTCCCTGGAGTCGGGGACGAGCACCACCATCGCGATCAGTCCGGCGATCACGATCGGCACATTGACGAAGAAGACCGAGCCCCACCAGAAGTGTTCGAGCAGCAGTCCGCCGGTGATCGGTCCGATGGCGATGGCCAGCCCCACCGCGGCGACCCAGATGCCGATCGCCTTGGCCTGCTCCTCGCGTTCGAAGACATTGACCAGGATGGCGAGGGTCGCGGGCATCACGAAGGCGGCGCCGAGACCCATGAGCGCCCGGAAGCCGATGAGTTCACCGGGCGATCCGGAGAAGGCGGCGAGCACCGAGCCCATGCCGAACACCGCCATCCCGCCGAGCAGGACCTTCTTGCGGCCGATCCGGTCGCCGAGGATCCCCGCGGTGAACAGCAGCCCGGCGAAGACCAGCGTGTAGGAGTTGATCGCCCACTCGAGCTGGCTCTGGGTGGCGCCGAGCCCGGTGGGCTTCGGCGAGGCGATGGTCTTCATCGCCACGTTGAGTATCGAGTTGTCGAGGACGACGACCAGCACGCTGAACATCAGGACGACGAGGATCGCCCAGCGCCTGCGGTGGATCGCCTCGGGGACGCCGGACCCGGCCGGCGGGCCCTGGGTGCTGGGTGGGGTTGCCATGCCGCCCAGGCTAGGCGGCTTACGATACGAGACCGTCTCGTATTGGAAAATCTTTGCGAGGCTTTGGGCCGGCGGGCCGTGGGTGGGCGGGCGAAGGACCGGCGAGGCGCCGGGGAAAGGCGCGCGAAAGGTGGTCAAGGCCACCCGCCCGCGCGGTCCTGGCCCACTTTCGCCCCGGCAGGAGCCGTGCCAGCATGGGGTTGGTCCGGGGACGCCGTCAGGGCGCCTCGAGATGATGAACAGGAGCCGTAGCGATGACGCACGTCAGTCCTGCGCGAAAGCAGTCCGAGAAGGCGCTCTACGGGGGCACGGGCTCCCGCCGCATCACCGTCCGCGACATCGCGGCCGCCAAGGAGCGCGCCGAGAAGTGGCCGATGCTCACCGCCTACGACGCGATGACCGCGTCCGTCCTCGACCAGGCGGGCATCCCGGTGCTGCTGGTCGGCGACTCGATGGGCAACTGCCACCTGGGCTACGAGTCCACCGTGCCCGTCACCATGGACGAGATGACGCTGCTGTCCGCCGCCGTGGTCCGCGGCACCCGGCGCGCCCTCGTCGTCGGCGACCTCCCCTTCGGCTCGTACCAGGAGGGCCCGGTCCAGGCGCTGCGCAACGCCACCCGGCTGGTCAAGGAGGCGGGCGTGGGCGCGGTGAAGCTGGAGGGCGGGGAGCGCTCCGCGCACCAGATCGAGCTGCTGGTCCAGTCCGGCATCCCGGTCATGGCGCACATCGGCCTGACCCCGCAGTCCGTCAACGCCTACGGCGGCTACCCCGTCCAGGGGCGCGGCGAGGAGGCGGCCCAGCAGCTGCTGCGGGACGCCAAGGCGGTCCAGGACGCGGGCGCCTTCGCGGTCGTCCTGGAACTGGTCCCGGCCGAGCTGGCCGCCGAGGTGACCCGGTCGCTGCACATCGCGACCGTCGGCATCGGCGCCGGTCCCGACTGCGACGCGCAGGTGCTGGTGTGGACGGACATGGCGGGCATGACCGACGGCCGGGTGCCGCGCTTCGTCAAGCAGTACGCCCAGCTGCGCCAGGGCCTGGGCGACGCGGCGCGGGCCTTCGCGGAGGACGTCGTCGGCGGGGCCTACCCGGCCGAGGAGCACTCCTTCCACTGAGACCACGCCTGAGCTCGCCGAGCACCGCGCCGTCAGACGCCAGGAGCACTGCGGTACACGCCAGGAGCCACTGCGGTACAACGACAGCCCGCCGATCTTCCCCCGTCGGCGGGCTGTCTGCCGCTTGTCGGTGGTCTGTCGGTGACGGCTGACATCGTGGGCGGCATGACGCGACGGGAACACAGGATCAGGGACGGCAACGCCGTCGAAGTTCGGGGGCTGGTCAAGCACTTCGGTGACACCAAGGCCGTCGACGGAGTGGATCTGGACGTGCCGGAGGGCACCGTCCTGGGAGTGCTGGGACCCAACGGCGCCGGTAAGACGACCGTCGTCCGGTGTCTGTCCACCCTGCTGGTGCCGGACGCCGGCACCGCGATGGTGGCCGGGTACGACGTGATGCGCCAGCCCCGGCAGCTGCGCCGCACCATCGGGCTGACCGGGCAGTACGCCTCGGTCGACGAGAAGCTCCCCGGCTGGGAGAACCTCTACATGATCGGGCGGCTGCTGGATCTCTCCCGCAAGGAGGCGCGGACCCGGGCGGACGCCATGCTCGAGCGGTTCTCGCTCACCGAGGCGGGCAAGCGGCGGGTGCGCACCTACTCCGGCGGTATGCGCCGCCGGCTCGACCTCGCCGCGTCCATGATCGGCCGGCCGTCGGTGCTCTACCTGGACGAGCCCACGACCGGTCTGGACCCGCACTCGCGCAACGAGGTGTGGGACGAGGTCCGGCGGATGGTCGCCGACGGCGCCACCGTGCTGCTGACCACGCAGTACATGGAGGAGGCCGAGCAGCTCGCCGACAACCTGACGGTGATCGACCGGGGCAGGGTCATCGCCAACGGCCGGGTGCACGAGCTCAAGGCCAAGATCGGCGGCCGCACCCTCCAGATCCGCCCGTCCGACCCCGGTGAGCTGCACCGCATGGTCGGCGCCATCAGCCAGGCGGGGCTCGACGGCATCGGCGGCGCGATCGCCGATGTGGAGGAGGGCCAGGTCAATGTGCCCATCGCCAGCGATGAGCAGCTGACCGCCCTGATCGGTCTGCTCGGTGAGCGCGGTTTCGCGATCGCCGGGATCCACACCCAACTGCCCAGTCTGGACGAGGTCTTCCTGGCCATCACCGGCCGGAAGGCGTCCGCACCGCAGGACGACAAGAAGCTGGAAGAGGTCGCCGCGTGAGTACGGCCACGATGACCGCGCCCGTACGGGGGAAGAGCGACGGCCGGATCGGCCCGCGCGCCAATCTGCGCCACATCGGCGCGCTGGTGCGGCGCAACGTCATGCAGATCAGGTACGAACCGTTCGCGATGTTCGACGCCCTGGCGATGCCGATCGTCTTCGCGCTGCTGTTCACCTATGTCTTCGGCGGCGCGATGACCGGCGGCAACCGCTCCGAGTACGTCAACTACTTCATCCCCGGTCTGATGGCGATGGGCGGGCTCAACATCGCGATGTCGATCGGCATCGGCGTCAATGACGACTTCAGCAAGGGCGTCATGGACCGTTTCCGCACGATGCCGATCGCCCGCTCCTCGGTGCTGATCGCCAAGCTGATCGTGGAGGCCGGCCGAATGCTGGTGTCCACCCTCATCCTGCTGATCATGGGCTTCATCATGGGCTTCGAGCTCGAGACCGGGCCCGTGGAGCTGGTGGCCGCGGTGGCCCTGTCCGTGGTCTTCGGATCGTCGCTGACCTGGATCTTCATGCTGCTGGGGATGTCGCTGAGCACCCCGCAGGCGGTCAGCGGTATGGGCTTCCTGGTGATGATGCCGTTGCAGTTCGGCTCGTCCATCTTCGCCCCGACCGCCACCATGCCGGGGTGGCTGCGGTCCTTCACCGAGTACAACCCGCTGTCCCGGCTCGCGGACGCCGCACGGGCGCTGACCAGCGGCCATGGCGCGGTGGCCGAACCGGTGCTGGTGACCCTGGGCTGGGCGGTGGCCCTCACGGTGCTCATCGCGCCGCTCGCGGTGCGCAGGTTCCGCGACAAGACCACCTGACGGTCCGCGGATCCGGGCCACCGGCCGGGCGCGTCCCACCGGTGGGACGCGCCCGGCCGGTGGCCCGGTCGCCGCCGGGCACCGGGTGGCCGCCGGACCCCGGGTGTTTCGCCGCCGGACCCCGGGCGGGTTTTCGCCGCCGGGCGCCGGGTGTTTTCGCCGCCGGACCCCGGGCGGGCCCGCTCAGAGCAGTGCGGTGGCCTCCTCCAGCGTGAGGCCGGTGCCCTCGGCGTGGCCCCGCTCGTACGCGGCGTCCCCGAGCTCGGCCCGCGCCGCGGCCTCGGTGCGCTCCCGGCCCGTCCGCTCGACGGCGGACTTCCGGTGGTGCTGCGTCTCGCGCAGCGCGTCGTACGCCCCCACCAGCCGCGCCGCGGTCCCGGCCCGCTCGGCGCCGCCGAGGCCGGTCAGCGCCTCGGCCCCGGTGAGCAGCTGGGTCACCGGGAGATGCGGCGCGATGAGGTCCGTCATCCGGCCGGGCATCTTCGCCAGCGCACCGCGCACATTCTCCAGGGCGTCGTCCGGCCGTCCCTCCAGCAGGTCGAGCCAGGCCAGCATCCCCTCCACCATGCCCGCGAACAGCCGCAGCGCCCGGCCCTCGAACTCCCCGTGCAACGTGGTCAGAAGGGCCCGTGCCTCGGCGAGGCGGCCCGTGGACCCGTAGCGCAGCGCCAGATGGATCCGGGCGTACGAGAGCGCCTCGGCGCCCACGTGCTGCCGCTGCTCGACCACCTCGCGCAGGATCCGCTCGCCCTCCGCGGCCTCCTCCTCGTCGCCCAGCTCCACGAAGACCCCGGCCAGCCGGGAGCGGAGGAACAGCACCTGCTCATGGGCCCCGAGCTCCCTGGCGCAGCGGATCGCCGCGCGGTAGTCCGCGGCCGCGGCCGCGGCCTCGCCGCGCTGCTCCCGGGTCTCGCCGCGGCCGGCCAGCGCCTCCGCCATGCCCCATACGTCACCGAGCCGGCGGAAGATCTCCAGGGCCTCGTCGGCGTCGCGGATCGCGCCCTCGTGATCGTCGCTCCGCTCGTTGTAGACCCTGGCGCGCAGCTGGAGGTTGAACGCCAGCTCCCATGCGTAGCCCAGCTCCCGGCAGGTGCGCACCGCCTCGTCGGCCATCCCCCGCAGCAGGGCGAAGTCACCCTTGAGGATCACCGCGAAGAACCACAGCACACCCGGGAGAGCGCAGGTCTGGGGCAGCCCCGGCCGATAGGCGGAGACGATGCCCTCCAGCTCGCGCCGGGTGTCGTCGCCCACCATGGCCTGGAGGTCGCCCTCGATGTTGGACAGCGCGAACAGCCGCACTCCGCGCCGCGCCTCGTCCAGCAGCTCGGGCTCCATCGGCGGCGGGGCGGCGATACAGCTGACGTACAGCGGCGGCGCTGGGGTCACGGGCGGTGCGAAGGGGCTCGGCCCGAGCCCGGCCGCGGCGGTCGCCCAGTGGTGGGCCTCGACGCGGTGGCCGCGCAGATGCCAGAACCAGCCGAGCGAGAGCACCAGGCACAGCGCCTCCTGCTCGTCGCGGGCGGCCACGGCCCGGCGCAGCGCGGTGCGCAGATTCTCGTGCTCGGTCTCCAGCCGGAGGAGCCAGTGGCGCTGTGCCGGGCCGCGCAGCAGCGGATCGGCGGTACGGGCCAGCTCGCGGTAGGCGACCAGATGGCGGCGTTCGACCGCGGCCCGCTCACCGGACTCGTCCAGCCGCTCCGCCGCGTACTCGGCGACGGTCTCCAGCAGCCGGTAGCGCATCTCCCCGGCCGCCCCGGGCTCCGGTCCGGGCTCCGGTCCGGCATCCGTTCCGGGCGCGGTGACGACGAGCGATTTATCGACAAGGGAACCGAGCAGGGCGGCCACGTCGCGGGGGTCCACGGCTTCGGCATGCCCGTCGTTGTCCCCGCACACCGCCTCCGCCTCGGCCAGTCCGCAGCCGCCCGCGAAGACGGACAGCCGGGCGAGCACGGTGCGCTCGGGGGCGTCGAGCAGGTCCCAGGACCAGTCGACCACCGCGCGCAGGGTCTGCTGGCGGGGCAGCGCCGTACGGCTGCCGCTGGTCAGCAGGCGGAAGCGGTCGTCCAGCCGGTCGGCGAGCCGGCGCGGGGTGAGCAGCCGCAGCCGCGCGGCGGCCAGCTCGATCGCCAGTGGCAGCCCGTCGAGGCGGTGGCAGATCTCGGCGCACGCGGCCGGGTCGTCCTCGATACGGAACCCGGGCCGGGCCGCCGCGCCCCGGTCCTGGAGCAGCCGCAGCGCGACGGGGTCGGGCAGCGGCTCCACCGGGCGCACCAACTCGCCGGGAACGGCGAGGGGTTCACGGCTGGTGGCCAGGATGGTGACCCCGGGGCACTGGGCGAGCAGGGACTCGGCGAGGTGGGCCGCGGCCGCCACGAGGTGTTCGCAGTTGTCGAGGACGATCAGCATCCGGCGCGGAGCGCAGTGCTCGATGAGCCGGGCGCGCGGATCGTGCAGGGTCGGGTCGGTGGCGGCGCGCAGCCCCTCGGCCGCCGTGCCGAGGATGACCGTCTCACGCGCCCCGAGCGCGCTGAGGACCGTCTCCGGAACGGTCTCGGGGTCGTCCACGGGCGCGAGCTCGGCCAGCCACACCCCGTCCGGCCAGCCGGGCGCGACCGCCTCGGCGGCCTCCTGCGACAGCCGTGTCTTCCCGGCCCCGCCGGGCCCGAGGAGCGTGATCAGCCGGTGCTCGGCCAGATCGCCGCGCAGCGCCGCCAGATCGGCCTCGCGCCCGACGAAGCTGGTCAGCCGGGCCCGCAGATTGCCGCCACCGGTGCGGGCGGCGGCGGCCGCCGGTACGGGCTCCGGCGAACCGGCGCCCGGCGGCCCGGGCACCCCGTCGCCGGTCACCGCCAGCAGCCCGGCGTGGAGCGCCCGCAGCTCCGGCCCCGGATCGGCGCCCAGCCGGTCGGCGATCTCCGTACGGATCACCTCGTACGCGGCCAGCGCCTCCGCCACCCGCCCCACGTCCCGCAGGGCGCGGATGCGCAGCGCGTGCAGCGGCTCGTCCAGCGGGTGGGCGTCGCAGAGCCCGGTGAGCACGGGGAGGGCATGGTCGGCGCGGCCGAGGGCGAGGTCGGCGGCGAGCCGGGCGCGCCGCGCCTCCAGCCGTCGCGCCTCGGCGCGGGCGGCGGGCGCGGTGGTGTCGGGCAGATCGCTGAGCGCGGGCCCCCGCCACAGCGCCAGGGCGGCGTCGAGCAGATCGACGGCCTTGGCCGGATCGCCGTCGGCGAGGGCCCGGGCGCCCTCCTCCGCGAGCCGTTCGAAGCGGTGCAGATCGACGTCGTCGGGGTCGGCGGTCAGCCGGTAGCCGCCCGGAACGGACTCCACGGCGTCCTTGCCGAGCGCCCGCCGCAACCGCCCGACCAGCGCCTGAAGGGCGCCGTGCTCATCGGCGGGCGGATCGGTTTCCCAGATCTCCCCGATGAGCGCCCCGGTGGTGCGCGCCCGCCCGGGCGCCAGCGCGAGCGCCGCCAGCAGCGCACGCAGCCGCGCGCCACCGACCTCCACGGGGGTGCCGTCGTCATGGCGGGCCTGGGTGGTGCCGAGGATGCCGTAGCGCACGGGCCCATTCTGATGGATGCCCCGCCGGGCGGGGCATCGGCCTCGGACGCGGGGGGCGGGGACGCGTCGCGGGGACGCGTCGCGGGGACGCGTCGTGGGAACGGCGACGAGTCGCGGACGGGCGCGGGCGGGCATGGGCGGGCGCGTGGCGCTGCTCACATCCGGCCCGCTCGGCCCGGAACTCCGCGCACACTGTCCGTCGTTTCCCCCTCAGCGCTCACCAGCCCTTATGGAGACCCCACCCGATGACCACCGCAATCAGCCGCCGTGACCGGCGTATCAGCCCCGTCTTCCTCGGTCTGTTCGCGATCATGGTCGTATCCGCGTGGGCCGTGTGGACGGAGTACTCCGCGAGCCCCGGCTTCGCCGTGTTCCTGTTCGTCGTCTCGGGCTGGATCGTCTCCCTCTGTCTGCATGAGTACGCCCATGCGCGCACCGCGCTGCACGGCGGGGATCTGACGATCGGCGCGAAGGGCTATCTGACCCTCAACCCGCTGAAGTACACCCATGTGGCGCTGAGCATCGTGCTGCCCGTGATCTTCGTGATCATGGGCGGGATCGGGCTGCCGGGCGGGGCGGTCTTCATCGAGCGGCACCGGATCCGGGGGCGCTGGAAGCACAGCCTGATCTCGGCCGCGGGGCCGCTGACCAACGTGCTGTTCGCGGCCGCGCTGACCGCGCCGTTCTGGCTCGGCGCCACCGACCGGGTGCCGGAGCTCTTCCGCTTCGCGCTCGCCTTCCTGGCGCTGCTCCAGGTCACGGCGGCGATCCTGAACTTCCTGCCGGTGCCGGGTCTGGACGGGTACGGGGTGATCGAGCCGTGGCTGTCGTACCGCATCCGGCGCCAGGTCGAGCCGTACGCGCCGTTCGGGCTGCTCGCGGTCTTCGGGATCCTGTGGATACCCGAGGTCAACCAGGCGTTCTTCGACGCGGTCGACGCGGTGATGCGGGCGCTGGGCGTATCGGAGTGGGACACCTATTGGGGGCAGGAGTTCTTCCGCTTCTGGCAGGGCGAGCCCGATATCGCCTCATTCCGCTCCTAGGGGGCGCCTGCGGCGGGCTGTTCCCCTTCCCGAAACTGGGGCTGACGCCCCAGACCCCTGGACCCCAGGGGTCTGGGGGCGATGTGCGGCTCCGCCGCGTGCGGGGCCGAAGCCCCAGACCCTGGGGTCTGGGGCTTCAGCCCCAGTTTCGGGAAGGGGCGGGTAGGGGACAGATCCGCCGGACACCCGTAGCGGCTCCCCCGCAGCCTCAGCGCGCGGCCGCGGCCTCGGCGCGCCGCCGCAGCCTCAGCCCGCCGCGCCCGTGCTCTCGCGGTCGGCCGCGTGGTCGGCGCGGTCCGCGCGGGCCTTGCGGAGGTAGTACCAGGCCATGTTGGACGAGATACCGGCGATCAGGATCCAGACGACGCCGAGCCAGCTCCCCCGCGCGAAGGACACGACGGCCGCGGCGATCGCGAGCACGCAGACGGCCAGGGTGTAGAGGGCGAGGCGGGGCATGGGGTCGGCTCCTGTCGGGGGGTGTGTCACTCCCCGACATTGTCCCCCATGCGCCGCCGAAGAGGCCGGGCGCCCCGGGGGTGGACAGACCCGGGCACCCCGTAGGTGGACAAGCCCGAGCCCCCGGATTCCGGACAAGCCCGCGGGCCGCCCTCAGACGTCCGTGACGCGCAGGCCCGCGTGGGCCTTGTAGCGGCGGTTGACCGAGATCAGATTGGCCACCAGGGACTCCACCTGGTGGGCGTTGCGCAGCCGGCCCGCGAAGACCCCGCGCATGCCCGGGATGCGCGCCGCGAGCGCCTGGACCAGGTCGGTGTCGGCGCGCGACTCGCCCAGGACCATCACATCGGTGTCGATCTGCTCGACCTCGGGGTCCTGGAGCAGCACGGCCGAGAGGTGGTGGAAGGCCGCGGTGACACGGGAGTCCGGCAGCAGGGCGGCGGCCTGCTCGGCGGCGCTGCCCTCCTCCGGCCGCAGCGCGTACGCGCCCTTCTTGTCGAAGCCCAGCGGGTTGACGCAGTCGATGACCAGCTTGCCGCCGAGTTCCTCGCGCAGCCCCTCCAGCGTCTTGGCGTGGCCGTCCCACGGGACCGCGACGATGACGATGTCGCTGCGGCGCGAGCACTCCGCGTTGTCCGCCCCCTCGATGCCGAGCTCCGCGCCGCCCAGCTCCCGCGCCGCGGTCTGCGCGCGCTCGGCGGCGCGCGAGCCGATGATCACCTTCTGGCCCGCCCTGGCCAGCCGGTAGGCGAGACCGCGGCCCTGGTCGCCGGTGCCACCGAGGACACCGACGGTCAGGCCGGACACATCGGGGAGGTCCCAGGGGTCCTTGGCGGGGGCCTTCTTCGCGGGGGCGTCGGACGCGGAGTTCGGGGCATCAGGAGTAGTCATGACAGTGATCCTGTCACGCACCGCGGCCACCTTCATGGTGACGTCTCTTACGCTTTGACACTCCCCTCCGTCAGCCCTGTGCGCCAGTACCGCTGGAGTACGCCCATCAGCACCATCAGCGGCAGGACGGACAGGAACGCCCCGCCGACCGTGTACTGGTACAGCTCGGGCTGTCGGTCCGCGTATCCCTGCCAGGACGTCAGACCGAGCTGGATCGGATAGAGGTCGGAGTCGGAGAGCATGACCAGCGGCAGAAAGAAGTTGTTCCAGATGTGCACGAACTGGAACAGGAAGACGGTCACCAGCGCCGGGGTCATCAGCCGCAGCCCCAGCGTGGAGAAGATCCGGGCCTCGCCAGCGCCGTCGATCCGCGCCGCCTCCAGGAGGGAGTCCGGCACGGCGGCGGCCGCGTAGATCCGGCACAGATAGACCCCGAACGGGCTGACCACGCTGGGGATCAGCACGGCCCAGTAGGTGTTGGCCAGGCCGATCTCGCTGAAGAGCAGATACAGCGGGAGGGCGAGTGCCGTGCCCGGGATCAGCACTCCGGCCAGGATGACGTTGAAGATGCCCTCCCGGCCGGGGAAGCGGTACTTGGCCAGGGCGTACCCGGCCGCGGCCGACAGCAGGGTGGCGGCGAGGGCGCCGACGCCCGCGTACATCAGGCTGTTGGCGAACCAGCGGGCATAGATGCCGTCGTCGTAGGTGAGCACCCGGTGCAGAAAGTCCAGCGGGTGCGGGTCGTGGAACCAGAAGCCGAAGGTGCCGAAGAGGTCGCTGCTGGACTTGGTGGAGGAGACCACGAGCCAGTAGACGGGGGTCAGGAAGTAGATGGCGGCGACGGTGAGCAGTGAGACGGTGATGATCCGGTGCCGCAAGGGGGGTTCCAGACCCTCCCGGCGCTTCGCCGCGCGGCGGCCCGTACCGGGCCGGTCGCCGGGCGGGGCCGCGTCGGGCCCCCGTCCGCGCGCGGCCCCGTCCGTGGGCCCGCCGGGCTCGTCGGCGACCACGCCGCCGGTCAGGTCGTTCGCCTCGGTCATCCGCTCTCGCCGTCCTTCCCCCGCTGTCCCACGAGCCTCAGGAAGCCGAAGGACAGTACGCAGGCGACGAGGGCGAGCAGCACCGCCTCGGCCGCCGCGATGTGCTGGTTGTTGCTGGTGAACGCCTCGTTGTAGGCGGCCAGATTGGGGGTGTAACCGGAGTCGATGGAGTTGCTCAGCGGTTTGAGCACCTTCGGTTCGGCGAAGAGCTGGAGGGTGCCGATGAGGCTGAAGACGGTGGTGAGCACGAGCGCGGGCCGGATCAGCGGGAGCTTGATGTGCCGGGCCACCTGCCAGGCACTGGCCCCGTCGATCCGCGCCGCCTCGTACAGCTCGCCGGGGACGGCCTTGAGCTGGGCGATCAGCACCAGCATGTTGTAGCCGGTGAACTGCCAGGTGACGATGTTGGCGATGGACCACAGAACCGCCCCGCGGCCCAGGAAGTCCACGTTCCAGCCCATCGAATGGGCCATCTCCACCAGCGGGCTGATCCCGGGGACGTAGAGGAAGCCCCACAGGATCGAGGCGATCACACCGGGCACCCCGTACGGCAGGAAGAAGGCGGTCCGGAAGAAGCCGACCCAGCGCGCGGACGCCGCGTCCAGCAGCAGCGCCAGCCCGGTGGCGAAGGCGATCATCACCGGGATCTGGACGGCGCCGAAGAGCAGCACCCGCCCGAAGCCCGCCGTGAACCGGTCGTCCTCCAGCGCGTGGGCGTAGTTGGACAGCCCCGCCCACACCTGCTTGGTCTCCCCGCCGAGGCCGAGCGGCCCGGTGCGCTCGACCTTCAGCAGGCTCTCGTAGAGGGCGTACGCGATCGGGGCGATGAAGCACAGCAGGAAGAGCGCGAGGAAGGGCAGCAGGAACCCGGACGCCGCCCGGGCGCTGCGTGCCTCGGTCCTGGTGAGGCGGCGGGGGGCTCCTCTCATCCGCCTCACCCGGCCTTCACCTGGAGGCCCTTTTCCTTCAGATCGGTGATCGTCTGGCCCTGCACCTTCTTCAGCACGGAGCGGAAGTCGGACCCGTCGCCGATGGCCGCCGTGAAGGCGTCGCCGAGCCGCTGGTAGAGGGTGTCCGTGGCGGGGCCCCACTTCCAGCTGGTGTCCACGCCCTTGCTCGCCTCGTCGAAGACCTTGCTGTACTCCTGGCCGCCGAAGAAGTCCTTGTGCACATCGAGCTGGGAGGTGGTGTACCCCTGCTTGGCGCCCGGGGTGCCATAGCCGTTCTCGATCAGGAGCTTGATCGACTCGGGGTCGGTGTTGAGCCAGATCGCGAAGGCCAGCGCGTCCTTGGGGTACTTGGACTTGGCGAAGACCGCGGTGGTGGAGCCGCCCCAGTTGGCGAAGGCGGCGTCGCCCTTCTTCCACTGCGGCATGGGCACCACGCGCCATTTGCCCGCGGTCTTGGGGGCGTTGCCGACCAGCAGGGCGTCGCCCCAGCTGGCGCCGAGCCAGGAGGCCATGTCGCCGGTCTGGACGTCCTTGTACCAGGCGTTCTGTCGGTCCGGGATGGTCTTGATGAGCTTCCGGCGGACCAGCCCGTACCAGTAGTCGGCGACCTTACGGGTGGGCTCGTCGTCGATGGAGACGGTCCAGGTGTCGCCCTCGGTGCCGAACCAGCGCGCCCCGGCCTGCCAGGCGAGCCCCGCGAAGCGGTTGCCGTTGGTGGCCGAGAAGGTCTCGATCCAGGCGCCCTTCTTACGGATCGCGGTGGCCGCCGCCTCGTACTCGTCCCAGGTGGTGGGCGGCTCTATGCCCCACTTCTCGAAGAGGTCCTGACGGATGAACAGGCCCATGGGGCCGGACGCCTGCGGTACGGCGTAGACGGCCTTGCCGAAGACGGACTGCTGCCACTGCCAGCCGATGAACTTGTCCTTGTGGTCGGCGACCCCGTACTTGGTCAGGTCCAGCAGCCCGTTGTCGATGAGGAAGCTGGGCACGACCGGGTACTCGATCTGGCCGAGGTCCGGCGGATTGCCCGCCTTGATGGCGGCGTGCATCTTGGCGTACTGGGCGCCGTCGACGGCCGAGACCTTCTCGACCTTGACCCGCACCTCCGGGTTCTTGCTGTTCCACAGGGCGACGGGCTTGTCGATGCCCGGCACCCAGGACCAGAAGGTCAGGGTGATCTTCTCGCCCTTCTTGCGGCCCTTGGGCTCATCACCCCCGTCGTCGTCCGAGCCGCAGCCCGCGAGGGCGAACCCGGCGGCCGCGGCGGCGGCGCCGCCGAGGACCGCGCGGCGCGGCGTGCCGTGCGTCCAGGTGTTCCGGTTTCTTGCGGTGTCGCTCATACCAGCTCCTCCACGGGAATGCGCCGGAATGTGATGGTCGAGTAGGCGCTGAAGTCGCCGGTCTCGTAGAGCAGTCCGACCGTGGCGTCGTCGAGCCGGACCAGATCGGAGTAGGCGGCGGGCAGGCCGTTCACGGTGTGGCTCGGCCGCCAGGTGACGCCGCCGTCAAGGCTGGTGCGGACGGTCATCAGCGCCCGGTACGCGGGGTCGGCGGGGCCGGAGAAGAGCAGCGCGTCCGGCTCGCCGAGGTGCAGCACGCTGCACTCCACGACCGGGGCGACCAGTCCGGCCTGCGGCCGGAAGGGGAGGTCCAGGGTGGCGCCGCCGTCGCCGGAGTGGGCGTCGGCGCGGGTGCCGGGCGCGGTGGCGTCGGTGCGGGTGTTGAAGTAGACCCGGCCGTCGGGGAGTTGGGCGGCGGTGGTCTCGTTGACGTTGACGTAGCCGTCCGGGTTGTCGTCCACGTACCCGATCCGCCAGGTGGCGCCGTCGTCGTCGCTGAGCAGGTCGTGCCCGCCGTTGTAGCGCCCCTCGGTGCCGTCGTCGCCGGGGACGGTCGGGGGCAGGGAGTGGTTGCCGGGGATGACGATCCGGCCCGCGTGGGGGCCGTACCGCAACTGGAGGGCGTGGCCGGGGGTGGTGGCGTACCAGCGCCATTCGGGCCGCTTGGTGCTCGCGGTGATCTCGCGGGGCTCGCTCCAACTCGTGCCGTCGTCATCGCTGTAGGTCAGCCACACCCGCCGCCCGTCGGCCGCGCTCACCTCGCCGCGCCGGATCCGGTCCTCGGTGGCGGAGGCGGCGCTGCGGATGTGCACCAGCAGGACGCGGCCGTCGTTCGGGCCGCCGTCGAGGACGACGGGGGCGGGGTTGCCCGCCGTTCCGTCGCCGTTGCGGGCGACGACCTGTAAGGCGCCCCAGGTCCGTCCGCCGTCGGCCGACCGCTTGAGCACGAGGTCGATATGGCCGTCGTCGGCGGAGGAGTTCACCCTGCCCTCGGCGAACGCGAGGACGGTGCCGTCGTGGGTCAGCACGGCTGCCGGGATCCGGTAGCTCGCATAGCCCTCGGTCCCCGCCCGGAAGGGAACGGACACCTCGTACGAGCGTGCCGCCCCCGTGTCGACTGCCATCAAGCCTCCCGATGCCCCGTCGCAATCGAGTGCCGAGTCATAAATGGGACGTAGGACGTCCCTTGTGTGCGGCGACCTTAGGGTTTGCCTTACAGAGCGTCAAGAGACGGCGCATGAACAGTTGGAGACGCGGCGGGAGCGCGTGTGGGCGCCGGGTGCGGAGCGGGTTGACGGCATGCCCGCCGCATATGCCCCGAACGGGTGAGCCGGGCCCGAATCGCGCCCGCCGGGGCGCGGGCCGGGGCAGGATCCGGATGCCATGGACGCCGTAAGGGTCGCGCTGCTGCGCGAAGTCCTCGCCGGAACGGAGTGGCTCCAGGCCACCCGCCGCTTCGCGGGCTCGCTACGGGCCTCGGTCGGACCGCGCGCGGGCGGACTGCTGCTGGTCGGCAGCGAGGCTTACGAACCGTGGCACCTGGCCGCGCACCTCGACGACGAGGCGGCCTGGTCCGGGCTGCCCGAACTGTCCCCCACCCTCGTCCGCCACCGGGTGCCGGAGGGCACCGCCGTCCCCGCGCACCTGGCGGTCGGGCTCGGGCGGCTGGAGCGGGCGGGCCGCGGGGAGACCCTGCTGGTGGTCGCGCCGGACGACCCCGGATCCGGGCTGCTGGAGCGGGTGAACGACGCCCGCCGGGGCGGGGCCACCGTGCTCGCCCTCGACGGCGGCGCCACCGAACTGCACGCGCTGGCCCATGACGCCCTCTCCGCCCCCGAGGGCGGCGAACTCGACCTCGACACCCTTCAGCACCTGGTCAGCGCGGCCGCCGGCGAGAACAGCCTGCCGCGCCCCGGCCGCCGCCGCTTCCAGGACCGGCTCGCCCGGCTGGCGGAGCACTTGGCGGCGCCGCCGCCGACGCATTGGTGAGGGGGGCCGTACGGACCGCGGCCTACGGGCTGCTGACGGCGCCCCGCGAGCCGTAAGACAGGCGCAGGCGGTAAGGCGGGCGCAGGCGGTAAGGCGGGCGCAGGCGGTAAGGCGGGCGCAGGCGGTAAGGCGGGCGCGGGCCCTGAGGCAGGCGCAGGCCGTAAGGCGCACGACTCGTGAGGTCAGCCTCAGTCCGTCGCCGCGGGATCGTCATCCCGCCAGCGCGGGTCGTTCCGCCACTCCTCGTTGCGCTCGCGCGCCGTCTCCATCGCGCGGGCGGCCTCCTCCGGGGAGGCGTACGGGCCGAGGCGGTCGGCGGCGCGGCACTCCGGGCCCTCTTCGACCTTCTGGTGCTTGATGCAGTAGTACCACTCACCGGGCTTGCCGGCGGTTCCCCTCTTGAACAGCGCCATCCCGGCCTCCGCTCGTTCCCCAGTGGCCCGAAGGGCCCTTGCGGCCATGCTGCCCCATGCGCCGCCGATACACTCGCTGATATGTCTGGCCAGTCGCTTCTAGTCCCGGGGAAGCTCTCCCCCACTCGCACCGTCCCCGCCTCGATCCCGCGTCCGGAGTACGTCGGGAAGGAGGGCCCCACGCGTTATGACGGGCCCGAGGTCCAGGACGCCGAGACGATCGAGCGCATGCGGATCGCCGGGCGGATCGCCGCGCGGGCGATGGAGGAGGCCGCCAAGCTGATCGCACCGGGGGTCACCACGGACGAGCTGGACCGGGTGGCCCATGAGTACATGTGCGACCACGGCGCGTACCCCTCGACGCTGGGCTACCGCGGGTTCCCCAAGTCGCTGTGCAGCTCGGTCAACGAGGTCATCTGCCACGGCATCCCCGACACCACCGTCCTCAAGGACGGCGACATCGTGAACCTCGACGTCACCGCCTACATCGGCGGGGTGCACGGGGACAACAACGCCACCTATCTGTGCGGCGAGGTGGACGAGGAGTCGCGACTGCTCGTGGAGCGCACCCGTGAGTCCCTCAACCGCGCGATCAAGGCCGTCAAGCCCGGCCGCCGGATCAACATCATCGGCCGGGTCATCGAGTCGTACGCCAAGCGCTTCGGCTACGGCGTGGTCCGCGACTTCACCGGCCACGGGATCAACACCTCGTTCCACTCCGGCCTGATCGTGCCGCACTACGACAGCCCGCACCACACCACCGAGATCAAGCCGGGGATGACCTTCACCATCGAGCCGATGCTGACGCTCGGCACCCATGAGTACGACATGTGGGAGGACGGCTGGACCGTGGTCACCAAGGACCGCAAGCGGACGGCGCAGTTCGAGCACACGCTGGTGGTGACCGAGACCGGGGCGGAGATCCTCACTCTGCCGTAGCCCTGCCGTAGTGGACGGGGCGGTTCGAGATGCCTTGTGCCGGGGGCCGATTCTTCGGCGGTTGTTTTACCGACAGGCTGTCGGGAAAGCATTGACGTAGGCGATGGTCTCTACTTAGGTAAGCCTAACCTGCATACGTCGGCCCCGGAGGTCCACCGTGGAGTTCTCCGCCCTGATCCGCAACGCCTCACGGGAAGCGCACTCGGACGTCGGGAGCTCGTCGTTCATGAGCGATCTGCTCGGTGGGCGGCTGGGAGTGGCGGCCTATCGCCGCTACTCCGAGCAGCTGTGGTTCGTCTACCGCGCCCTGGAGACCCCGGCCGACGCCCTCGCGGGGGACCCCGTGGCGGGGCCGTTCCTCCGGCCGGAACTGGCCCGGCTGGC
This sequence comes from Streptomyces javensis, assembly GCF_039525925.1. Classification (NCBI taxonomy): domain Bacteria; kingdom Bacillati; phylum Actinomycetota; class Actinomycetes; order Kitasatosporales; family Streptomycetaceae; genus Streptomyces; species Streptomyces javensis. Next base: position 21,490 of record NZ_BAAAIF010000042.1, read on the forward strand.
CGAGCTGGAGCGCGACCTGGCCCACCTCGGCGGCCCGGCCTGGCACGGCGACCTCACCGCGCTGCCCGCCACGGCGGCGTACGCGGCGCGGGTCGCGGAGTGCGCCCGTGACTGGCCGGCGGGCTATGTGGCCCACCACTACACCCGCTATATGGGCGACCTGTCCGGCGGCCAGATCGTCCGGGACACGGCGGAGAAGACCTGGGGCTTCGACCGTAAGGGCGACGGGGTGCGGTTCTACGTCTTCGAGTCGATAGCCAACCCGGCGGCCTTCAAGCGGGAGTACCGCGCGCTGCTGGACGCGCTGCCGGTGGACGATCTGGAGAAGCAGCGCGTGGTGGAGGAGTGCAAGCGCGCCTACGCGCTGAACGCGGGGATCTTCCGGGAACTGGCCGAGGAGTTCCGGCTCAGCGCTTGAACCTCCGCAGAAGCCCACGCCCAAGCCCGCGCGAAAGCCCGCGCCCACTGGGCAGGAGGGATCGGTGAGCGCGGGCGATCGGTGCGGCGGGTCGGTCAGGACCCGCTGCCCGCCGACTCGTCGATACGCCGTCGGTACGGCGGCAAGGACGGCCGCCGTACCGGCCAGACCATGGCCCCGGCGGGCCAGGTCTGCACTGCTCCGCCCCGCGTCACGTACGGCTTACCCGCGCGCCACGAGGGGTCGCTTGGACGGGAGCCGCTGTGGTGTCATCCGGTGGTCAGCTCCTGGAGCCGCTGGCGCAGGGCGGCGGCGGGCGGGTCGGTGAAGCCGTCGAGGAGGGTGAGGGCTTCGATGCGGTGCTGACGGGCTTGCTCGGGCTGGTCGTTGTCGGCGTGGGCGTCGGCGAGGTGGGCCAGGGTCTGGGCCAGGTTCCAGGGCTGGTCGAGGTCGCGGAGGATGCGCGCGGCGGTGGTGTGGAAGTCGATGGCTTCCGGCAGGCGGCCGAGGGCGCGCATCGTTTGGCCGATGCCGTCGTAGGCCAGGGCCTGGCCCGTGCGGTTGCCGATGGAGCGCTGGAGGGTCTCGCACGCCCAGTACGCCTCAAGGGCCTGGTCGTGATGGTTCTGTTCGCGGTGCAGGGCGGCCTGTTCGAGGTGGAGGAGCGCTTCAAGTCCGGGTGGGCTCGTGGTGTCGAGCATGGCTGTGGCTTCCGCCATGTGCTCCTCGGCCTGAGCAGGGTCGCCGGCTTCCCGGGCGACGCGGGTCAGGAGGAGCCGGGCATCGACATGCATGTAGTGGTCGGCTCCGGTTTCGCGGTAAACGGCCAGAGCCTGGTGGGCCAGACGCGCGGCCTGCTGGTGTTCGCCGAGGTCGGCGGCGACGTAGGCGAGACCGCACAGGGCCGGGCCGGTCCGGTGGTAGGGACCGTGCTGTTGGTAGAAGGCCAGCGCCTGTTCCAGGCGGGTGCGGCTCGCGTCCAGGTCGCGCTGCCACAGGTGGACCAGGCCCAGGCCGCCCGCGGATTCGGCCACCCCGGGCAGGTCGCCGATACGGGTGCGCAGGTCGAGTGCGGCCTGATGGTGTTCGCCGGCCTGCGCCAGCCGCCTGGAGTCCTTGTACGCGGTGCCCAAGGTGTCGTGCATCAGGGCTTGGGCCCGCAGGTCGCCCAGCCGTCGGGCGGCCTCCAGTCCGATGTGCCCCATCGTCTGCCAGTCGTCGAAGGTGTCGCGGGCGATGTGGAGGCTGTGCAGGGTGGCCGACAGCTGCCAGGCGATCTCGTCCAGCCCGGCCTGTGCCGCGATCTGTGCGATGGCCAGGAGGTTGACCTGCTCCCGTCGGTGCCAGGCGAACGCGTCCTGCTGTCCGTCGAAGGCCACTAACGGCGCCGGGCGGGTCTGCTCCGGGGACAGGACGGAGGGGTGATGGGTCTGGACCGCCGCGCGTGCGGCGTCGGCGGTGTGCAGGTACCAGACGGCCACCCGGCTGAGAGCGGAGTGCTGGTCTTCGGTGGTTTCTTCCTGGTGGGCCTGGTCGGTGGCGTAGGCGCGCAGAAGATCGTGGAACCGGTATCGGTCCGCGCCGGTGGACTCGATCAGATGGGCGCCGGCAAGGAGGTCCAGCAGGCCGTGGGTCTCTCGAGGTGCACGTTCGGAGAGGGCGGCGGCGGCCTGGACTGAGAAGTCGGGGCCGGGGTGCAGGCCCAGGAGACGGAAGAGGCGGGCGACGGGGGGCGGGAGGGTGCGGTAGGACCAGGCGAAGACGGTGCGTACCGCGTCGGCTTCCTCCTGGTCGGGGCTGGAGAGCGCCTCCCACAGGGTCGACTCGTCGCGTAGCTGGGCGGTCAGTTCGGGCAGGGCGAGCAGGGGGTGAGTCGCGGCCCGTTCGGCGGCGATCCGTAGCGCCAGCGGCAGCCGTGCGCACAACCGGGCCAGCTCGGCTATCTGAGCAGGGTCGTCGCCGGTGCGGTAGCCGCGGGTGGCCGCGGCGATCAGGTCCGCGGACTCCTGCTCGGCGAGCATGCCCAGGGTGATGCGGCGGGCGCCGTCGCGCACAGCCAGACCGGACAGGCGGTGTCGGCTGGTCACCACCGTCAGACACCCCGCGGTGCCGGGCAGCAGCGGGCGGACCTGCCCAACGGTGGCGGCATTGTCCAGCACCACCAGGACCTGCTTGCCCGCCACCAGCGACCGGTACAGCTCGGCACGTTCCTCCAGCCCAGCCGGGATCGCTGGGGCGGGAACGCCGAACGCGCGCAGGAACCGTTCCAGGGCGGCTGCGGGTGCCAAGGGCGGTCCCGTGTCGTAGCCGCGCAGGTTCACGAACAACTGGCCATCGGGGAAGCGCCCGCTGATCCGGTGGGCCAGACGGACGGCGAGCGAGGTCTTGCCCACCCCGGCCGTCCCGGCGATCACCACCACCGGCACCACGCCATCCCGGCCATCGCTGGAGTGCAGCGCGTCCAGCTCAGCGAGCTCAGCGGCCCGGCCGACGAAGCCGGACACATCGCCCGGGAGCTGCCGCGGCACCGGAACCTCCACACTCACCGGGGCGGGACCGTGGAAATGCACACCACCAAGTACCTGCCCGGCCTGCACCACATCCCGGGCCGCTCCGGACAGATCCGACCACACCCCACCACGCACCGTCCCGTCCCCCGGCCCGCCGGGTAAGACATCCTCCATCCCCAGCCTCCCCCTTCCGCATCTCGCGGCGCCCGGCGCCCGGCGCCCAGCGCCCGGCGTCACGGCAAGAGCGATACGGTCTCTGCCGCTCCCAACCTCACACACCCAACCCCGTCTGTCACGACGGCCTGAAGGGCAAGGGCCGACCGCGGGTGCTCGGCTCAAGCCATAGTGAAGGGTGCTGTGGACCGGTACCGGTCCACAGCACCCCGTTGCCAGCCTGTTGGATCAGGCGGGCATGTCGAACTCGCCGTTCCACACCCCCAGCAGGAATGCCTCCCACTCGGCCCGGTCGAACGCCACCATCGGGCCCGTCCTGTTGCGGGTGTTACGCACGTGCGCCACCCCCGCGTCGAAGCGGACCTCCACACACTGTCCCGCGTTCGGGCTGAAGCTGCTCTTGAACCAACCCTCGTCCGCCGGCGGGAACACCGTCATCGCGGTCATCGCCTTCTCCTTCCCCGTGTACGGGCCGCTCGCCCTGATGCGGCGCCCCGGTGCCATGAGCACACCGGTGAGCACAGGGGTGAGGCCACGGTGAGAAGCGCTCACTCACACCTCACTCACACCTCACTCACCACCGGCCCGGGAAAGCGCCAGCAAGGTATGTCGACCGCAGACGGTCCAACGCCCTTCGGTCGGAGGCACGACGGCCGCCCCGGGAACAGCCGCAAACCCGCTCCGAGAACGTGGTGCCCCAGCCCCGCGCAGCGGGTGCTCATGTCACAGCTGGGACAGGAGTGCTCTGCTGTGACGGGAGAGGCGGTTCGCTCCGGTATTTGCTCCTGTGCGCTTCTGGTACGCGCCCCGTGCGCTGTCCAACGGTGGTCCGCCAAGGACACGCCACCCCGAGCACCGAATCCGCGTTCGCCGATCCGAACCCGCCTGGGGCGCGTGACGGGGACCTGGACGGTAGAGGGGCACGGCATGGACGCCACCGGCGCAACACCAGACGACGAAGACCCGGTGGACCAACCCCGGCCGAACGCCCACCTGCGGCCCGTGCCAGACGAAGCCACTGACCCTCCGCTGCCCGAAGACGAACCGCACAGCCCACCGCCCGACCGCGCGCCGGAGAACTCGGTGCCGGTCCCGTCCGCGGGCGGTGCGGACGGTCCGGTACGGCAGGCCGCCGAAGCGTTCGCGGCCGAACTGATCCGGCTGCGCACCGCCGCAAGACTCTCCCAACTCGCCCTGGCCCAGCGTCTCGGGTACGACAAGACCTACGTCACCCATCTCGAACGCTGTACCCAGGCGCCCACCAAGCCGGTCGCCCGCCAGGCCGACGAGTTCTTTGGCTCCGGTGAGGCCCTGACGCGCCTCTGGCGCGCCTACCACACCGCCCGCACCGCCAGCCGACGCCAACAGTCACAGCGCCCCACCTCGCAGGCGCCGCCCCGGCCTGCTCCCGCCGCTCTGCACAGCACCCTGCCCCGGGACATCGCGGCCTTCACCGGCCGCGAGGGCGAACTCCACCGCCTTCTGCGCGCGGCCGAGGACGGGCACGCCCCGGTCATCAGCATCCACACCGTCGACGGCATGGCCGGTGTTGGGAAGACCGCCCTGGTCACCCACGCCGCCCACCAGCTCGCGAAGCGCTACCCGGACGGACATCGGTTCGTCGACCTCCACGCCCACACCGCAGGCCAGCCACCCGCCGACCCTGCCGACGTCCTGGCCACCCTGCTCATCAGCATCGGCATCAGCCCCCAGAACCTCCCCGACACCCTGGAGGACCGCGCCGCCATGTGGCGGGACCGGCTGTCCGGAAGCAGGATGCTGCTGATCCTGGACAACGCCGCCAGCCCCGACCAGGTCGAACCTCTCCTGCCCGCCTCCCAGGAGTGTCTGGTCCTGGTCACCAGCCGACGGCGCCTGATCGCCCTCGACGGCGCCGAACCCCTCCCCCTGGACACCCTGCCGCCCGACCAGGCCGCTCGCCTCTTCACCCGCCTGGCCCGTCGCGCCCCCACCGACACCGACCACAGGGCGGTCATCGAAGCCGTACGGCTATGCGGCCACTTACCCCTGGCGATCACCCTGCTCGCCTCACGCCTGGCCCACCACCCCAACTGGGACCTCACCACCTTCACCGACGAATTCGCCACCGCACAGGACCGCCTGGGCGAACTCGAAACCAGCGACCGCGCCGTCGCCGCCGCCTTCGACCTCTCCTACCAAGACCTCCCACCCCACCTCCAACACCTCTTCCGCCACCTCGGCCTCCACCCCGGCCCCGACATCGACCCCTACGCCACCGCCGCCCTCACCAACGTCCCCCTGGCCCAGGCACGACGCCACCTGGAAACCCTCTACACCGACCACCTCATCGAAGAACCCACCCCCCGCCGCTACCGCCTCCACGACCTCCTCCGCGAATACGCCCACACCCTCACCACCCACGACCCCACCGAAACCCGCGCCCAAGCCACCCAACGTCTCCTGAACTACTACACCCACACCGCCCAAACCGCCGACCACCACCTCAACAACACCCCAAGCCCCGACACCCGCACCATTCCTGCGCCCGGCGCGGCACCCGAACTCACCACCCGCGAACAGGCACTGACCTGGATGCGCACCGAATACCCCAACCTCCTCGCCTGCGCCCACGACACCATCACCCACGCCCAACCCACCCACCACCTGCACCACGCCGCCGCGCTCGCCCACGCCATGGCCGCCTTCTTTGACCAGGATGGATACTGGACCATTGCTATCCGCCTCCATCAGACCGTCACCCATACCTCCCGCACCCTGGGCGACCTCCGCGCCGAAGCCACTGCTCTGCACGACTTGGGCCTGGTATGGCAGCGGAGAGGTGACTTTCCGAAGGTGGAGGAGCTGGCCCAACGCGCCTACGACCTCTACCACGCCCTCGGTAATCACTACGGCCAAGCCAACACACTCCTGACCCTGGGCCGAGTGCGGCAGCTGATGGGTGACTATCCCAAGGCCGAGGAGCTGGCCCAACGCGCCTACGACCTCTACCACGCCCTCGGCAACCACACCGGTCAAGCACACGCCCTGCGCAGCTTAGGTTGGGTGCGGCAACGCACAGGTGACTATCCCAAGGCCGAGAAGCTGGCCCAACACGCCTACGACCTCTACCACGCCCTCGGCAACCACTACGGCCAAGCCAACACGCTGCTTGCACTGGGTTGGGTGCGGCAACGCACAGGTGACTATCCCAAGGCCGAGAAGCTGGCCCAACACGCCTACGACCTCTACCACGCCCTCGGTAACCGCTACGGTCAAGGACACGCCCTGCGCGACTTAGGCCGCGTACGACGAGAAACAGGCGACTATCAAACAGCCAACAAACTCATCCAACGGGCCTACAACCTGTTCCAAGCCCTCGGCAACCGCTACGGCCAAGCCATCGCCCTGCGCGACTTAGGCCTGGTGCGGCAGCGCACGGGCGACTATCCGAAGGCCGAGGAGCTGGCCCAACGGGCCTACGACCTGTTCCACGCCCTGGGTGACCGCATCGGTCAAGGACACGCCCTGCGCGACTTAGGCCGCGTACGACGAGAAACAGGCGACTATCAAACAGCCAACAAACTCATCCAACGGGCCTACAACCTGTTCCAAGCCCTCGGCAACCGCATCGGTCAAGGACACGCCCTGTACGACTTAGGCCGCGTACGACGAGAAACAGGCGACTATCAAACAGCCAACAAACTCATCCAACGGGCCTACGACCTCTACCACGCCCTCGGCAACCTCCAGAACGAAGCCTGGGCTCTTTTGGAACTAGGGCGGCTAAGCACCGCTGTTCGAGAATTTGCGCCAGCTGCCGACTTCCTGGACCGCTCGCTAGCCTGGTTCCACGACGTCGGCCACGGCCAAGGCGAGGCCGAAGCTCTCGCTGCTACCGGCGACCTACAGGCCGCCGCTACTGGACCGCAGCCCGCACTCGACACCTACCACCTAGCCCTGACTCTTGCCTGTCAGATACACAGCCCCCTGGACGAGGCACACGCCCTTGAAGGAATCGCCCGCTCCCAAGCACACACCGACACGCAGGCAGCGATCATCAGCCTTCGCGAAGCCGTGACCATCTACCGACGCCTCGGCGCCGCCGAAACAGCCACCAACTACCTCACTCAACTGGAAGCTGGACAAGCCTAGGCCCGCCATGCGCTGAGCAGAGGAGGCTGCCGAGCAATGGCGGCGTCAAGTCGCCCGCCTTCTACGCGAGGACTCGTGATCTACCCGTGAAAGCAGAGCTGTCAGCAGCGTGGATCGGCCCGTTCGGGGCCTCAGTCGGGGTGGCGGGGCGCTCTTCTGAGCGGATGGCTCCAGCAGCGACACCGGGCGAAGATTGCCAAGGAGGAACGGCGGCAGACGTACCCCAGGAGTGCGGCAGAGGCTGGGCTCAGCACACTGCTGGAAGCCCAGCCACCAACCTTCCCTGTTCTCAGCCTATTTCAGGGGCAGCTCGGCGAGCATGACGGCATAGACCGGGGAGTCCGGGAAGGGCTGACGCTCCCCGACCTTCCGGAAGCCCCAGGTCTCGTAGAGGGCCTGGACCCGAGGGTGCTCGGGGTCCACGAGCAGCACTGCGAGATCCTCGTCCCGCCCTGCCATCAATGTGCGGGTCAGCCGTTCGGCCACTCCCTTCTTGCGCCACTTCGGGCTGACAGCCAGCTCGGAATACGAGAAGGTCAGATCCTTCACGGGCGCCGGGTCGAGGTGCTCGCGCCACCACTCGCGGCCCGGAACGGCCGGGGCGCCGTAGGCGAAGCCCACTGGCTTGTCGCCGTCGAACGCGATCACGCAGGAGAACTCCGGGTGGCCGCCCCAGTGGTCCACGAACCAGGGGAAGCGCTGGTTGAACTCGTCGTCCATCGCGTCCGCATACGCCTCGGCGTGCACGTCGATCAGGGTCTGGCGGATCTCCGGGAGGTTCGCGTGGGTGAAATGGCGGACGTCCAGACCTGTGGCACTCAAGCTCGACTCCATTCGGATCGGTAGCGGTCTCCCCACTCGCGGGCGACGCCTGCGTCCGGGGCGAGAATGATCAAGTCGCGGTAGTAGTCGCCGAGAAGTGAGCGCAGGCGGCCGGGCAGCGGGTCCCCGGCCATTAGGTCGAAGACCGTGGAGGCGGTTGCGCATGCCTGATCGATGTCGCGCTGGTGCAGCTGGGTCAGGGCGAGCCGTGCGGTGGCCAGGGCACGGTTGCGGCGGAACTGCTGAGGGATGGTGGCCAGCGCCTTGTGCGAGGCGGCCTCCGCCTCCGCGGGTTCGCCGATCCGGTCCCGGACGATGGCCGTCATGGCCAGGAGCTCGGCAGGCCCGTAGAAGACGGTCCAGCTCGGCCTGGGATCGTCCATGGACGCCTTGCCCAGGGCCTCTTGGGCGCAGCCGAGGGAGCGTAAGGCGGCCTGTCGGTCGCCCAGATTGGAGTGGGCGAGCGCGGTCCGGGCGTGGGCCAGAGAGGCGTAGAACGGATCCCGCCGGGCGATGGCCGTCGCCTGGGCCGCGTGGCCGGAGTCGACGGCCTCGGTGTACGCACCACGATGATGGGCCAGAATGGAGTACAAGTTCCAGGCATCCAGCTCCGCAATGGAGTCCTTCGCCATCCCGGCCAGATAGAGCGACCGGTCCAGCAGGCTCTGCGCCCGGTCGGTCCGCTTGGCGTCGATGGCGGACCAAGCGGCCATGGACATGTAGTCGGCGGCCACGCTGAACAACCTCTGGCGGATGCGCTGGGAAGCGCCCAGCTTCTGCTTCTCCAGCGCCTCGGCCGCCCCGGCAAGGGCCGTGCGCTGCAATTCGTCATGACCTCCCCGTGCGGCGTCCAGGGCCACCAGGGCGTCCACACCCGAACGGAGCCGAATCACGTCCGAGGTGCCTACGGAGTGCTGTGCGACGAGAGGGACGGCGACCGCGGCCGTCGTACCAGTGGTGGCGGTCAGGAAGTTCCTGCGCCTCACGGGATCCTCCGGTTCTGTGGCGGGGCATCTTCGGGCCGGTGGGACGAATCCCAGTTCTTCGGCCGTACATCCGAATACTGCCCTTAAGGCTGCCCGCTGCCGAGAGTGCGGCCAACGGGTCTTTCCGGTCAGCCAGTTGCGAACGGTCCGGTCGCTGACCGTGCCTTCGTAGCCGTCGCGGTGCAGATGAGTGTTCACCGCGTCCGCCAACCCGGTCTGGGTGAGCCCGCTCTCGCGCATGGCGCCGATGAGGTTTTCGTTCCCCTCCACGTACCCACCGTAGCCATGCGAGCCCCCTCCGTGATGGGAGTTCGCCGAGAATTTCCGGTTGGGTGGTTTGCACACCCGATGGGTATTACCTCCCCACGCGCGACGAGCCGTCGTTCACTCGGACAAGGCCGCTCACTTCGCACCCACTGAGGTCCTGATGTCCGTGACCGCTACACCTCGCCCCACGGGGCACCCCGGATACTCCCAGACCATGCGCCGCGTACCGGAGAGCGCGGAGGCCGCCCGCACGCTGGTACGGACCGCACTGACCGCCTGGGGGCAGGAGAACCTGATCGAGGACGCCGCCCTGGTCATCACCGAATTGGTCTCCAACGCCGTGGACCACGCCCGCCTGGAGTCGATCCGCGTCGTCGTCACCCGGCCGTCCGAGACGTTCGTCCGCCTCGGCGTGGTGGACCGGTCCCGGAATATCCCCTACCTGCGGACGGACCCCAACGGCGACAACACCCGTGGCCGAGGGCTGCTGTTGGTCGATGCCCTCACGGACCGATGGGGGACGGACCGATACCGCTGGGGCAAGCAGGTCTGGGGCGAGCTGAAGTGCGGCTGATCATCCGTAGCGTCGTCCGCCCGCAGCACGGCCGCCCGCGTGGCTCCAACGCGGCGTTCCGGGCCAGGCCGCAGGAGCGCTGCTGATGGCGGGCGGCGAGCAGACCGATGTCGCCTTGAACGCTGAGGAGGCTTGGCGGGCGGCCATCGAGCACGCTGCGGGCTGCCCGGCCTGCCGGACGCCCGGCGCCGTATGCCAGACCGGGGAGCGGTTGCTCAGCGTCTACGAGGAGGCAGTACGCCTGGCTCGGGCAGAGGAGGGCACATGAGGCGGCGCCATCCGCGGTCAACCGCCCCGCGGGCCGGACTGCTCGCCTTCCGCGCCACTCCGCGCGTCCTGCCGCTCTACGTAATCCCCGCGCCGCCGGTGCTCGCGGTCCGGCTCCACTTCGCGAGCGCCCCCGCCCCATAAGCCGGGTGGGTCGCTGGGCTCCGGGCCCCCGTACCGGACGACGGCCCCAGCGGCTCACCCTCCAAGCCCCCAGCGGTAGGCGCAGCCCAGGCGTAGCCGCCGCAGGGCAAGGTCAGCTGCCGCCCCTCCTGTTACATGTCGTTGAACACCTTGGCGCCGTCGGCGGCGAGCTTCGCCGGGATGTCCGGCCGCCGTCGGAGCCGCGCCGCTGTCCCGGGTCTACTGGCAGCCGGTGGAGGTGATCCGCCATCCGCGCACCGGGGAGCGGATCGTGCTGCCGCTGCGCGACCGGGCGACCGGGCGACCCGCGCCCGTCAACCGAGCCGCGCCCTTAAGAGGCGTGCGTCACGCTCCCCGGACTGCGAACCGCATCAAATCAGCCACCTTGGCCAAACCTTTGCCATCCACAGGGCACCTCTTGACCTTACACAGGATCCACACAGGCAAGGCTCAGTTAAGTTAGGCCAGCCTTATCCACCCGCCGTACGTCCGTCCTGTCCCGCCTGCCCTGATTCCGTCTGGAGCCCGTATGCGAGCCGCTCGCACCTCCGTTGTCGCCGCGATATCGGCACTGACGACGATCACCGCCGTCGCCGGATGCGCCCAGAAGTCCGACGCCAAGGACTCGGACGCCATCCAGGTCACCGCCTCCGACAGCGCGTGCGAGGTCTCCAAGACCTCCTTCCCCGCCGGGCATGTGAAGTTCGCGGTGGAGAACAAGGGCTCCAAGGTCACCGAGGTCTATGTCTACGCCCCGGGCGACCGGATCGTCACCGAGCGGGAGAACATCGGCCCCGGCACCAGCGCCTCGATCAACGCCGAGGTCAAGGCCGGTTCGTACGACATCGCCTGCAAGCCCGGGATGAAGGGCCACGGCATCCGCCAGAAGGTGTCCGCCACCGGCAAGGGCAAGCCGGCCAAGCGCGATCCGAAGCTGGACAAGGCGGTGGCCGGGTACCGGACGTACGTCCAGAAGCAGGCCGACGACACGCTGCCCGCCGTCCAGAAGTTCGCCGACGCGGTCAAGAAGGACGACCTCGAGGGCGCCAAGAAGCTCTACGCCCCCTCGCGCATCGGCTGGGAGCGCACCGAGCCGGTCGCCGAGTCCTTCGGCGATATCGACCCCAAGGTGGATGTGCGCGAGGACGGCCTGGAGAAGGGCCAGAAGTGGACCGGCTGGCACCGACTGGAGAAGTCGCTGTGGCAGACCAAGAAGATCACCGCGGCCGACCATGACCTCGCCGACCGGCTCGTCAAGGACCTGAAGGACTGGCAGAAGCGCGTCGGCACCGCCGACATCACCCCCACCGGCATGGCCAACGGCGCCAAGGAGCTGCTGGACGAGGTGCAGACCGGCAAGGTGACCGGTGAGGAGGAGCGCTACAGCCACACCGACCTGGTGGACTTCAAGGCCAACGTCGAGGGCGCCGAGACCTCGTACAAGCTGCTCAAGCCGGTGGCTTCGAAGAACGACCCGGAGCTGGCCAGGGAGCTCGACAAGCAGTTCGCGGCCGTCGCGAAGCTGCTGGACCAGTACCGCGAGGGCGATGGCTTCGTGTCGTACGACACCGTCTCGGAGTCCCAGCGCAAGAAGCTGTCCGACGCGGTCAACGCGCTCGCCGAGCCGCTCTCCCGGCTCGCCGCCGCCGTCGTGACCAAGTGAGGGGGCGGGGCATGACCGACGAGGCCAACACGGCTCCCTCGCGCGAGACCGGTACGCCCCCCTCGCGCCGGGCGCTGATCGGCTGGGGCGGCGCCGGGCTCGCGCTCGGCGCCGCGGCCGCCGGGGGCACCGCGGCCGCGCTCGGCGGCGGCTCGGACGACACCAAGACGGTGGCCGACAGCGGCGCCGCGGTGCCCTTCCACGGGGCGCACCAGGCGGGGATCGCCACCGCGGTGCAGGACCGGCTGCACTTCGCGGCGTTCGACGTCACCACCGACGACCGCGCCGAGCTGATCGCGCTGCTGAAGGAGTGGACGAAGGCGGCGGCCCGGATGACCCAGGGGCACACGGTCGGCGGCGGCGCGGTGAGCGATCTGGCGGAGGCCCCGCCGGACGACACCGGCGAGGCGCTGGGGCTCAAGGCGTCCCGGCTCACCCTCACCATCGGCTTCGGACCCACGCTGTTCAGGGACAAGAAGGGCAAGGACCGCTTCGGCATCGCCGACCGCCGCCCCGAGGCGCTGATCGACCTGCCCGCCTTCCCCGGCGACAACCTCGACCCGGCGCGCAGCGACGGCGATCTGTGTGTGCAGGCGTGCGCCGACGACCCGCAGGTGGCCGTGCACGCCATCCGCAACCTGGCCCGCATCGGCATGGGCAAGGTGGCCATCCGCTGGTCGCAGCTGGGCTTCGGCAAGACGTCCTCGACCACGCCGGACGCCCAGACCCCGCGCAACATGATGGGCTTCAAGGACGGCACCCGGAACATCGCGGGCACCGACACCGCCGCCCTGGACAAGCATGTGTGGGTGAGCGGAAAGGCGGGCCCGGCGTGGCTGGTCGGCGGCTCGTACCTGGTGGCGCGGCGCATCCGGATGCACATCGAGACCTGGGACCGGACCTCGCTGAAGGAGCAGGAGGACGTCTTCGGCCGGGACAAGGGCGAGGGCGCGCCGCAGGGAAAGCAGCGGGAGCACGACGAGCCGAACCTGAAGGCGATGCTGCCCACCGCGCACGTCCGGCTGGCGCATCCGGACTCCAACGGCGGGGCCCGGATCCTGCGCCGCGGTTACTCCTTCACCGATGGCACGGACGGTCTGGGGCGGCTGGACGCGGGGCTGTTCTTCCTCGCCTACCAGCACGACGTACGGGACGGATTCGTGCCCGTACAGCGGCGGCTGGCGCGGACCGACGCGCTCAACGAGTACATCCAGCACGTGGGTTCGGCGCTCTTCGCGATCCCGCCGGGCGTCCGGGACGCGGACGACTGGTGGGGCAGGGCGCTGTTCTCCTGACGAACTGATGGACTGACGGACTCCTCCAGGAACCCTCGACCTCCTCCGGAAACCCTCCAGGAACCCTCGACAAGGAAGGCGAACCCCGTGTTCGGCAATTACCTGATCGGTCTGCGCGAAGGGCTCGAAGCCAGCCTCGTGGTCTGCATCCTGGTCGCCTATCTGGTCAAGACCGGGCGCCGGGAGGCGCTGCGCCCGGTGTGGCTGGGGATCGCCGTCGCGGTCATCCTGAGCATGTCCTTCGGCGCGGCCCTGGAGTTCGGCTCGCAGGAGCTGACCTTCGAGGCGCAGGAGGCGCTGGGCGGTTCGCTGTCGATCCTGTCGGTGTCCCTGGTGACCTGGATGGTGTTCTGGATGCGGCGCACCGCCCGCCATCTGAGGTCCGAGCTGCACAGCAAGCTGGACGCGGCGCTCGCGATGGGCACCGGGGCGCTGGTGGCCACGGCCTTCCTCGCGGTCGGCCGGGAGGGCCTGGAGACCGCGCTGTTCGTGTGGACGGCGGTGCGGGCGAGCAACGACGGTACGGCGGACCCGCTGATCGGCGTGGTCCTGGGCCTGGTCACCGCGGTGGTGCTGGGCTGGCTGTTCTACCGGGGCGCGCTGCGGATCAACCTGGCGAAGTTCTTCACCTGGACCGGTGCGATGCTGGTCGTGGTGGCGGCGGGGGTGCTCGCGTACGGCTTCCACGACCTCCAGGAGGCCGACTGGCTGCCCGGGCTGCACTCGCTGGCCTTCGACATCAGCTCCACCATCGCACCGGACTCCTGGTACGGCACGGTGCTCAAGGGCGTCTTCAACTTCCAGCCGGACCCGACCTGGCTCCAGGTGTGGATATGGGCGCTCTACCTGGTCCCCACGCTCGCGCTGTTCCTCCGCCCCGGTAGGGTGTCGCCGTCCACAGCAGCCCCCACGAATCGGGAGCCGGAGCCCCATGACACGCAGGTCGCCCCGTCGGCAGCTGGCAGTTCCGACCGCAGCGGTGGTACTGACGCTGGGGATGACGCTCACGGGGTGCATGACGGTGCACGGCGAGCGGGAGAACATTCCGTCGGTGGACAAGGCTGAGGCGCCCAAGGCGCTCCAGCGGTTCACCGAGACGTACAACAAGGCGTACCGGGAGCTGGATCCGGCGCTGGCGAGCCAGGTGGAGACGGGCCCGCTGGAGGCCATCACCACGGCCGACCTCAAGGCCCAGCACGCGAGCTCGCCAGAGGGCAACCCCAAGTACCCGTCGCTGGAGCTGTCCGACGTCACCTACCGCATCCCCAAGCAGGTGGGCTGGCCGAAGTTCTTCGTCGCGGACACCGACAGCAACCGCGACGACAACCGCTGGCTGTTCGTCTTCACCCGTGGCGGTGCCGATGAGCCGTGGAAGGCCGCGTATCTGTCGATCCTCAGCCAGGACGAGGTGCCGGACTTCGCGACCGACAAGGACGGCTGGGCCAAGCCGGTCCGGGCCGCGGGACCGGCCCCGAAGCTGGCCACCCGGCCGGACAAGCTGAGCGCGGAGTACGCCGACTACCTGATGACGGGCAAGGGCTCGGTCTTCGCCGACGGCCAGTCCACGTCGGGGATGCGGGACACCCGGAAGAAGTACCTGCGCACGCCGAAGTTCTGGACCGAGTACATCGACAGCCCGGCGCAGGGCGCACAGGACGCCCCGGTGGGGCTGCGCACCTCGGACGGCGGGGCGATCGTGTTCTTCACCTCGCACCACCGGCAGAAGCAGACCATGGCGAAGGGGTTCCGGCCCAACCCGGATCCGCAGATCAAGGCGCTGATGACGGGGGAGGCGAAGAAGGCGGTGACGCTGACGAGGATCGCGGAGTCGGCGGTACGCGTCCCCGCGAAGGACGCGGCGGACCCGAAGGTGGTCTTCCTCAACCGCCTGGAGGGCGTCACCGCGGCGAAGGGCGAATAGGCGGGGTCGTGGGCAATCGTCCCGCGGAGGGGGCACCTCCCAGCGGTAGCTGGGGAGGGACGGGTGGGCGCAACCCACCCACCGGCCCGCACCCGGCAACGAAACCTGAGACGGGCTACCGCCCCATCGGCCAAGCAGCCGCCTGATCCTGGTCCTCGCCCGCGAAGCGGGCACACGCATCGGTGAGCGCCTCAAGCAAGGTCAGCGGATCCGGCAGCGGCCGCTCCGGCCCGAGCACCCACCCCACATGCCCGTCCCCCGGCAACCTCGCGGGCGGCACCAGCACATAGCTCCCCCGGCAATGCCACCGCAGCCCCGGATGCTCGTCCATCGTCTCCGGATGGCAGTCGAGCTCACAGGGCCACCACTCGTCCTCGTCGTCGGGCGTACCCCGCGTGGCCGTGAAGAACAGCATCCGGCCCTGCTGGAGATCGCCGCTGCTCGTGGCCACGGGCCCGACCTCGACCTCGGCCGCCCCCAGCCGCTCCAGGGCCAGCCGCCCCGCGTCCGCGGGTACGTCGAGCACATCGTGGACGATTCCGGTGGCGGTGATGAAGTTGGCCTGCGGGTCGGCCCGCAGCCACTGCGTGACCTTGTCCGGGTCCGTCGTCGCCTGGGTCTGCCAGGCGAACGAGACGGGGTGGCGGGCCGGGGTGGGACAGCCGATGCGGTCGCAGGAACAGCCGTAACCGGAGGGGTGCGCGGCCGGCGCGAGCGGGAATCCGGCCGCCGCGGCGGCCATGAGCAGATCCTCGCGGACGCCCCCGGCGCCCGCTCCCGTGCCCTGCTCGCCGCCCGCTCCGCTCCTCGGCCGGCGCAGCCACTGGGAGAACCTGCCCTTGCGTTCCATCTACCGCCTCGCTTCACCGCCGGCACCCGGCGGTACCGCCGGTACCCGATCAATGCTGCCACCATCCTGCTCCGGAAGTGGCCGGTGTCCGCATCCGGGGTGGGTGAGAGCACCCCGAGCGGGTGTCGATATCAGGGCATAACGGACGTCACGCCCCTAGCGTTCCCAATATGATCAGCAGGCATTTTCTGACCGCCGTCCTGGTGCTCGGCCTCTCCATACCGGCGGCCGTCGCGGCCCACCCCACCGCTCGTCCGTCCGTACGACGCCTCATACCCCCGTCGGCCGCGGAACCGGGACGCCTCCGTCTCCAGCTCCAGCCCGCGCTCACGACACCGTCGTCCCGCAGGTCCGCCGTCGTCTACACCGCGCACCGCGGCGGCGCCCTGGAGGTGCCCGAGAACAGCATGTCCGGGCTGGCCAGCGCCTTCAGCAGACATGACGTCCAGGTCCTGGACTTCGACAGCCGCATGCTGGCGGACGGCACGCTCGTGGTGATGCACGACGCGACACTGAACCGCACCACCGACCGGACCGGGCCCGTACGGGCCCTGACCGCCGCCCAGTGGCGGGACGTCCGGCTGCGCCCCGACCCCTCCCTGCGCGGCACCTGGCGGCCCGAGCGGCCGCCGACCGTCGCCGAGGTGCTGGACCGGTTCGGCGGCCGGATCACCTTGATGGTCGAGGCCAAGGACCCGGAGAGCCTGCCGCGGCTGGCGAAGCTGATCCGCGACCGGGGGCTGGTCCACTCCGTCTACGTCAACAGCAACCGCCCCGAGGTGGCCCGCGAGGCCCACCGCAAGGGGCTGCTGACCCAGCTGTGGCGGTCCGCCCGGCAGATGCGCACCGACACCCCGCGCGACTGGCGCGGGGTCGTCGATCTGCTGGACGTCGACTACCGGGCGCGCGACAAGGACGTACGGCGGGCCGTCGCCTCCGGGATACCGCGGGTATGGGCACACACCGTGGACACCCCGGCCCAGCGGGACCGGACGCTGCGGCTGGGCTGCGACGGCATCATCACGGACGCGCCGGGACGGCTGATCTCCACGCCCGTACGCATGCCGCGGGCGCTCAGCGGGGGGTGAGCGAGGCCGGACCACGCGCCCCCGCCCGGGTGGGGAGGGTGGCCTGGGCCGCAACCGACCCCGCGAGGGGCCCCCGGCCCAGACTCCGACGCCGACCTGGGACGCGGGCGGACCCCCGCGAGAAGCCCCCAGCCCAGGCGGCAGAGCCCCGAGGGCAGCGAACCCCGCAAGGGGCTCCCGGCCCAGACCCCGACACCCACCTGGGACGCGGGCGGACCCCCGCGAGAAGCCCCCAGCCCAGGCGGCAGAGCCCCGAGGGCAGCGAACCCCGCGAGGGGCCCCCGGCCCAGACCCCGACACCCACCCGGGACGCAGCCGACCCCGCGAGAGACCCCCACTCCAGGCGGCAGAGCCCCGAGGGCAGCGAACCCCGCGAGGGGGCCCCGGCCCAGGCGCCGACACCCACCTGGGACGCGGGCGGACCCCCGCGAGAAGCCCCCAGCCCAGGCGGCAGAGCCCCGAGGGCAGCGGGGGCCCGCGGGAGGCCCCCGGCCCAGGCGGCGGCCCCTGCCCAGGCGCCGAAGGCGACCCCTCCCGCCGGTAGAATTCGCCGAATGCACGCCCCCGACGCCGCCCCCACCGACGAGACGCCCCACACCGCGCTCGCCGGACTCCTCGACGGTCTGCCGCCCCGCCAGGCGGCCCAGGCGGTCGACCGGCTGATCGGCCACTACCGGGGGCGTACCCCGACCGACGCGCCCGTGCTGCGCGACCGCTCCGACGTCGCCGCGTACGCCGCGTACCGGATGCCCGCGACCTTCGAGGCCGTGCGCGCCGCCCTCGACGCCTTCCGCGCGCGTACGCCCGAGTGGGCCCCGGCCACGCACATCGACATCGGCGGCGGTACGGGCGCGGCCAGTTGGGCGGTGGCCGCCTCGTGGCCGGGGGCCGGGCACACCACCACGGTCCTGGACTGGGCCGAACCCGCCCTCACCCTCGGCCGCGAACTGGCCCGGCAGGCGCCCTCCGAGGCGCTGCGCACCGCCCGCTGGCAGCGCCGGGCCATCGGCGACGGCCTCGCACTGCCGGACGGGACCGACCTGGTGACCGTCAGCTATGTGCTGGGCGAGCTGACCGAGGCCGACCGGCACGCCGTCGTGGCCGAGGCGGCGCGCGCGGCGCAGGCCGTGGTGCTGATCGAACCGGGCACCCCGGACGGCTATCTGCGGATCCGCGAGGCCCGGGACCGGCTGCTGGCGGCCGGGCTGCGGATCGTGGCCCCCTGCCCGCACGGCGTGTCCTGCCCGATCGAACCCGGCACCGACTGGTGCCACTTCGCCACCCGGGTCAGCCGATCCTCCCTCCACCGGCGGGTCAAGGGCGGTTCGCTGCCGTACGAGGACGAGAAGTTCAGCTACGTCGCGGCCGTACGGTTCGACGCGACGCCCGCCGGGGCGCGGGTGGTGCGCCGCCCGCAGATCCGCAAGGGCCAGGTGCTGCTGGACCTGTGCGCGCCCGAGGAGGGGCTGGGGCGCGCCACGGTGACCAAGCGTCAGGGGGCGCTGTACCGGGCCGCGCGGGACGTGGCTTGGGGGGATGTCTGGCCGCCCGAGGAGGCGCCGTCCCGCTAGGCGCTCCGCTGGGCGCTGCGCCGAGCGCTCCGCTGGGAGTGCCCCGAGCTGCCGTCGGTCGTCCGCGGCGGAGTCGCCCATCGGCACGGCCCCGCGCCTTCGGCGGATCTTTCCCCTACCCGCCCCTTACCGAACCAGGGCTCCGCCCCTGGACCCCAGAGTCTGGGCGGACCCCCACACGCGGCGGAGCCGCACACCTGCGCTCAGCCCGCCACCTGGCCCGCGCCACCGAGGGGTCCGGGACGGAGCCCCACCGCGCGGCGGAGCCGCATATCGATGCGCGGCCCGCCGCAGGCGTCACGATCCGCCGGACGCCACCTGGCCGGCGGCCGGTGCCGGGGGCTTCCCCCTACCCGCCCCTTCCCGATACCAGGGGCTTCGCCCCTGGACCCCAAAGTCTGGGCGGACCCCCACACGCGGCGGAGCCGCACACCGACGCTCAGCCCGCCACCTGGCCCGCGCCACCGAGGGGTCCGGGACGGAGCCCCACCGCGCGGCGGAGCCGCATATCGACACGCGGCCCGCCGCAGGCGCCACGATCCGCCGGACGCCACCTGGCCGGCGGCCGGTGCCGGGGGCTTCCCCCTACCCGCCCCTTCCCGATACCAGGGGCTTCGCCCCTGGACCCCAAAGTCTGGGCGGGCCCCCACACGCGGCGGAGCCGCACACCGACGCTCAGCCCGCCACCTGGCCCGCGCCACCGAGGGGTCCGGGACGGAGCCCCACCGCGCGGCGGAGCCGCATTTCGATGCTTCGGGAAGGGGCGGGTAGGGGAACAGCCCGCCGCAGGCGTCACGATCCGTTGGGTGGGCCCGCGGCCGGGGCGGGGGTGAAGGTGACCGGGAGGGAGACCAGGCAGCGGTACCAGAGGGAGTCCATCCACTGGAGCTCGTCGGGCTCGACCGCCAGCTCCAGGTCCGGCACCCGGTCGAGCAACACCTCGATCGCCGTCTCCGAGATGATCTTGCCCAGGTCCGGCGCGCCCGCCGGGCACCCGTAGTCGCCCCCGGTGAAGGACACATACGCGTTGTTCCCGGCGTACCCCGCCCCCGCGTCGGGCCACAGCAACGGGTCCGCGTTGGCCGCGGCGAGGCCGAGGACGAGGAGGTCGCCGGCGCGGATGCGCTGGCCCCCGAGCGTGGTGTCCCGGGTGGCGAAGCGGCCGATGACGTTCTGGAGCGGGGAGTCCGCCCACAGCACCTCGTTCATGGCCTCGCCGATGCTGCGGCGGTTGCCCGCGAGGGTCATGGTGAACCGGTCGTCGGTGAGCATCAGCCGGACGGTGTTGCCGATCCAGTAGGACGTGGCGGGCATGCCCGCGGCGATCATCACCATCAGGTCCCCGACGAGCTGCTCGTCGGTGAGGTCCGGGGAGTTCTGGATGAACCGGGAGGTGACGTCCGGGCCCGGCTCCTCGCGCTTGGCCGCCACCAGCCGCTGCACCACCTCGGCGGCCCGCTGCTGGGCCGCCATGGCCTCGTCGTTGGAGAGCAGTGAGACGGTCACCGCCTCCGCCATGTACTCCAGCTGGTCCTCGGGCAGGCCGAACATCTGGCCCATGGCGAGGGCGGGCACCGAGTAGACGTAGTCGAAGACCAGGTCCGCCTTGCCGCTGCCGACGAACTTGTCGATCAGCGAGTCGGCGAAGCGCTCGCAGTGCCGGCGCAGTTCGAAGGGGTCGACGGAGGCCAGGGCGTCGCTGACGGCCGCCGAGCGCCGCCGGTGCTCGTCGCCCTCCGTGAAGTGCATCATGGGGCTGTGGGCCACCCAGGGCATGAGGGGCCAGTCGGACGGCACCTCGTCCCAGCGGTTCCAGCGGCGCGAGTCGCGGCCGTAGGTCTCTACGTCGGTGACGACCTGGCGTATCTCGCGATAGCCGAGGACGAGCCAGGCGGGGACGTCGGAATCCAGCAGGACCGGGGCCACCTGTCCGTGGTCGCGCCGCATCCGCTCATAGCTCTCGGCGGGATTCCGCAGGTACCGCTCCCCGTACAGCAGCGCGGGTCCGGCGGAGGAGGGGTCGCCGTAGGAGGGGTCGGCGTGGGCGGGGCAGCCGGGGGGCGGTGCCGCCGGGCCCGGACCGCCGGACGCGTCCTCCGCGCCTGGTGGGTCCTGAAGGGCCGGAGAGTCCTGCGGGTCCTGGAGGTTCGTCACAGCGGTCTTCCTCATGGCGGTGGAGCAAGCGCGGCCGTCCGGGGGTACACGGCAGTTGCACAGGCTAACCAAGCGAACGGATCAGGCCAACTGTCCGGACGCCACCGACTGGTGAGGGCAGGTCAGCCAAGGGCCAGCCGTGGGCCGGTCAAGGGCCAGCCGTGGGCCAGGCAGGGGGCCACCCAAGGGGTGCGCCGACCCGCGCCGTCAGCCCAGTGCGCGGGCCAGCGCCGTGGCCGCCGCCGCGCGGGGCGCGCTGTCGCCGGGGCGACGGCGCGGATGCACGGTGGTGGCGAGCAGCACCAGATAGGCCCCGCGGGCCCGGTCCACCACCAGGCTGGTCCCGGTGAACCCGGTGTGCCCCGCCGCGCCCCGTCCCGCCAACTCCCCCATGAACCACGGCTGGTCGACCTCGAAGCCCAGCCCCGGCGCGGTCAGCATCAGCTCGGTGGACTCGGCCGACAGCACGGGCCCGCCCCCGGCCAGCAGCGCCCGGCACAGCACGGCCAGGTCCCCGGCCGTCGAGAAGAGCCCGGCGTGCCCCGCGACCCCGCCCAGCGCCCAGGCGTTCTCGTCGTGCACCACGCCCCGCAGCATCCCCCGGTCCAGCTTGCCCCAGGGCCGCCGCTGGTCCTCGGTGGCCGCGCTCCGGGGCAGCCAGGAGGCGGGCGGGTTGAAGCGGGTGTCGGCCATGCCCAGCGGGCCGGTGACCGTCTCCTGGACGAGCCGGTCGAGCGGCTGCCCCGCCGACCGCTCCAGGACGCGCTGGAGCAGCAGGAAGTTGAGGTCGGAGTAGCGGCGGGCGGTGCCGGGCGGGGTGGTCGGCGGCTCGGCCGCGAGCCGGGCCAGCGCCCGCTCCCGGCCGTCCTCCTCGTACCCGTACTCGTACAGCGGCAGTTCGGGGATCAGCCCCGAGGTGTGGGTGAGCAGCTGCCGTACGGTGATGCCGTGCTCGGCGGCGGCCGTGCACTCCGGGGCGTACGCGGCCACCCGCCCGTCCAGCGCGATCAGACCGCGCTCGACGGCCCGCAGCGCCACGATCGTGGTGCACAGCTTGGTGAGCGAGGCGAGGTCGAAGAGGGTGTCGCGGCGCACCGGCACCCATCGCTCGCGCGGCAGCTCCACGCCCCGGTCGGAGGTCTCGTCGTACGCCGCGTAACGCACCGCCCAGCCGAAGCACTCCTCGGCCAGCGGGCCGGAGCCGGTCCCGGCGGCCAGCGCCACCCCGGAACACCAAGGGCGCTCCCCCTCGGGAAGCGCCCTGACGGTCTCCACCAGCCGGGTCAGACCACGGCCACGCTGTGCTTCGTACGTCGCTGCCACGGACGGCAGAGTCCCATGAAGCAGGCCACGGCCGCGAGCGCGCAAACCAGCTGGACGACGGCCATCGGCACCGCCGTGGTCTCGCCCGCGATCCCCACCAGCGGGGAGGCGACCGCGCCCAGCAGGAAGGTGGAGGTGCCCAGCAGCGCGGAGGCGGAACCGGCGGCGTGCGGGGTGCGGTTCAGGGCCTGGGCGTTGGTGTTCGGCATGGCCAGGCCCATCGCGGACATCAGCACGAACAGGCTCCCCGCCACCGGGACCAGCCCGGCCTTCCCGAAGACCCCGGAGGCCAGCACGAGCAGCGCGGCCGCCGCGACGGTGATCACGACCAGCCCCACCATCAGCACCTTGTCCATGCTGACCCGGCCGACCAGCACCCGGCCGTTGAGCTGACCGGTGGCGATCAGGCCGATCGAGTTCAGCCCGAAGAGCAGGCTGAAGGTCTGCGGTGAGGCGCCGTAGATCTCCTGGACGATGAAGGACGACCCGGCGACATAGGCGAAGAGCGCCGCGAAGGCGAAGCTGCCCGCGAGCATGTAGCCGGTGAAGACGCGGTCGGCGAGCAGCCCGCGCATGGTGCGCAGGGTCTGGCCGAGCCCTCCGTCCTGGCGCCGCTCGGGCGGCAGCGTCTCGCCCAGCCACCGCCAGACCACGAGGGTGAGCAGGGTGCCGATCACGGTGAGCACCGCGAAGACCCCGCGCCAGTCGGTGAGGCGCAGGATCTGGCCGCCGATGAGCGGGGCCACGATGGGTGCCACCCCCGAGATCAGCATCAGGGTGGAGAAGAAGCGGGCCATCGCGATGCCGTCGTAGAGGTCCCGGACGACGGCGCGGGCGATCACGATACCGGCGGCGCCCGCGAGCCCCTGGAGCAGCCGGAAGCCGATGAGCAGCCCGGCGGTGGGGGCGAAGGCGCAGATGGCGGTGGCGATGACGTAGACCACCATGCCGATGAGCAGCGGACGGCGGCGCCCCCACCGGTCGCTCATCGGGCCGACGGCGAGCTGGCCGAGCGCCATGCCCATCAGACAGGCGGTGAGGGTGAGCTGGGCGGTGGCGGCCGAGCTGTGGAGCGCGTCGGTGACCTCCGGCAGGGCCGGGAGGTACATGTCCATGGACAGCGGCGGGAGTGCGGTGAGCCCGCCGAGGATCAGGGTGACGAGAAGGCTCGTACGGCGCTGCGCGGTGAGCCCGGGAGAGGCGGCAGCGGAGGTGAGGGAGGCT
This sequence comes from Streptomyces javensis, assembly GCF_039525925.1. NCBI lineage: Bacteria > Bacillati > Actinomycetota > Actinomycetes > Kitasatosporales > Streptomycetaceae > Streptomyces > Streptomyces javensis. The sequence goes on from NZ_BAAAIF010000042.1 coordinate 44,875, forward strand.
TCGGGGGACGGGGTTCCGGGCAGGTCGGCCCGGGTGGGAGCGGCGGCCGGTTGGCCGGGCTGCTGCATGCGTACCTTCCATGAGTCGTTGATACGTTTCTATGCTCTCAGCGATTCGAATGGACTCGAACCTCTGGGGACAGGGGGGAATGGGGTCGGGATGGCCGGGACGAGCGGGTCGGGCACCGTGCGGTGGGGGATTCTGGCGACCGGTGGGATCGCCGCCTCGTTCGCCACGGATCTGCTGGAGATGACGGACGCGCAGGTCATCGCGGTCGGCTCGCGCCGTCCTGAGTCGGCGAAGCGGTTCGCGGAGCGGTTCGGGATACCCCGCGCCTACGGCGGCTGGGAGGAGCTGGCCGCCGATGACGACATCGATGTGATCTATGTCGCCACCCCGCACTCGGCCCATCGCGCGGCGGCCGGGCTGTGTCTGGAGGCGGGGCGCGCGGTGCTGTGCGAGAAGCCGTTCACGCTCAATGTCCGCGAGGCCGAGGAGCTGGTGGACCTCGCCCGGGCCCGGGGCCGCTTCCTGATGGAGGCGATGTGGACGTACTGCGATCCGGTCGTCCGTCGGATGACCGAGCTGATCCACGATGGCGCGATCGGCGAGGTCCGGGCGGTCCACGCGGACTTCGGACTGCCCGGCCCGTATCCACCGGACCACCGGCTGCGCGATCCGGCGCTGGGCGGCGGCGCCCTGCTGGACCTCGGCGTCTATCCGGTGTCCTTCGCGCAGCTGCTGCTCGGCGAGCCGGACGAGGTGCGGGCCGTGGGACAGCTCTCCCCCGAGGGCGTGGACGTGAACACGGGCCTGGCGCTGGGCTGGGACAGCGGGGCGGTGGCGCTGCTGTCCTGCTCGATCACCGCCGATACGCCGATGACGGCGGCGGTGACGGGCACGGCGGGCCGGATCGAGTTCCCGCGCGGCTTCTTCCAGCCCGAGCGGTGCGTACTGCACCGGCCCGGCCGGGATCCGGAGGAGATCACGGCGGTGGACGGGCTGCGCTCCTACCAGCGGGAGGCGGCGGAGGTGATGCGCGCGCTGCGCGCGGGCGAGACGGAGTCCCCGCTGGTACCGCTGGACGGCACGCTGGCGGTGATGCGGACCCTGGACGCGGCCCGTGAGCGGCTGGGGGTGCGGTACCCGGGAGAGGGAGCGGGAGAGGGAGCGCGAGAGGACGAAGGCGTGGGCGAGGACGCGGACACGAACGAGGGCGGGGCGTGAGCGGGGCGGGCCCGGCGCATGGGGTGCGCGCCGGGCCCGCCCGCCCGTCAGACCTGCTTCAGGCCGGGGTTCCCGGCCTCGCTGACGAACGACGCCGCCGTGGTGAGCGGCGCGCCCTGGGTCGTGACCGCGGAGACAGTCTTGTAGTCGGCCCGTGCCCGCTCCTCGTCCAGCGAGACCGTCACATAGCCGCGCCGGCCGTTGTAGAACTTCATATGCGGGTTGGCGGCCATGTACGTGGACCAGTTGTCGGGCTTGTCGGCGCCGTCCTTGCCGCTGCTGACGGAGGTGCCGACGAACTCCACGCCCAGGGTCCGGGACCCCGGGTCGTCGAAGTCCTTCTTGATGTCGAAGGCGTAGTGCACATGGACATCGCCGGTCAGGACGACGAAGTTGTCCAGGCCCGCCTTCTCGACACCGGCCAGGATCCGCTCCCGGGAGGCGGGGTAGCCGTCCCAGGAGTCCATGGAGAGCTTGGAGCGCGCGGCCGTGGTGTTCTTCCGCTGGGAGAAGGTGACCTGCTGCGGCAGCACGTTCCAGGTGGCGGTGGAGCGCTGGAAGCCGTCCAGCAGCCAGCGCTCCTGGGCGGTGCCGGTGAGGGTGCGCGAGGGGTCCTCGGACTCCGGGCCCGGGTACTGCCAGCCGTCGCCGTACGCCTGGTTGGAGCGGTACTGGCGGGTGTCGAGGATGTCGAACTGGGCCAGCTTGCCGTAGTGGAAGCGGCGGTAGAGCCGCATGTCGGCGCCGCTCGGCTGCTGCGGCATCCGCAGCGGCATGTTCTCCCAGTACGCCCGGTAGGCGGCCGCCCGGCGGATCAGGAACTCGTCCGACGGGCCGCCGTTCTCGTCGATGTCGCCCGCGTAGTTGTTCTCGGTCTCGTGGTCGTCCCAGGTGACGTACCAGGGGAAGGCGGCGTGGGCGGCCTGGAGGTCCTCGTCGGACTTGTAGAGCGCGTAGCGCAGCCGGTAGTCCCCGAGCGTCATGGTCTCTTTGTTGAACACCGCGGGGAGGGTGCGGTCGGTGTAGTTGCGGGCGCCGCCCGCGGCGTTGACCGCGTACTCGTACTGGTAGTCGCCCACGTGGAAGACGGCGTCCAGGTCCTCCTGCGCCAGGTGGCGGTAGGCGGTGAAGTAGCCGTCGTGGTACGCCTGGCAGGACACCAGGCCGAAGCGGACCTCCTGGACCTTGGCGCCCGCGGAGGGGGTGGTGCGGGTGCGGCCCACCGGGCTGGTCCAGTTCCCGGCCTTGAAGCGGTACCAGTAGACGCGGCCCGGCTCGAGGCCCTTGGCGTCCACGTGCACCGTGTAGTTGAACTCGGCGTGCGCGGTGACGGTCCCCCGGCGGGCGACGCGGCGGAACTTCTCGTCGCGGGCGATCTCCCACTCGACCTTGACGGTGCCCTTTTCGGGCAGCCCGTTCCCCGGCTCGTAGGGCCGGGGCGCCAGCCTGGTCCACAGCACGACGGCGTCGGGCAGCGGGTCGCCGGAGGCCACGCCGAGCGTGAACGGGTTGTCGGCGAGCGCGTGCGGCGACACCTGCGCGGCGTGGGCGCTGGGCAGGTTGGTGGTGAAGGCGAGCGCGGCGGCGGCCCCCGTCACGGTGAGGAAGCGGCGGCGTCCCAACGTTGCGGCCGCGGCTCGTATGGCGCGCTGATGCGAGTCGTGTGCCATGTGCTCTCCCCTGGCTCGTGGCGTCAGAGGAATTGGAGTGTCGGAGGACGGCCGGGCGTTTGCGTGCACACGACATCGATATGACCGCTCGGTGAGGTCCGTTGCCGGAAGGGACCTTTGCCGCGAATCGGCGCGCGAACCGGCGTGCGAACCGGCCCACCCGCACGGTGAACTGACGTGGCGTACGCTGCGGCGCTATGAGCGACGGTCGTGTGTCGGTGGTGTCGAAAGTGGCGGTGGTGACGGGCGCGGGCTCCGGTGTCGGCCGGGCCGTGGCGCTCGAACTCCTCGAGGCGGGCTGGTCGGTGGTGCTGGCGGGCCGCCGCGAGGAGGCCCTGGCCGAGACGGCGCGGCTGGCCGGGGGCGGTCCCCCGGCCCCGGTGGTGCCGACGGACGTGGCCGACCCGGAGCGGGTGGACGCGCTCTTCGCGGCGGTACGGGAGCGATTCGGACGGCTGGATCTGCTGTTCAACAACGCGGGCAGCTTCGGCCCGCGCGGCGTGCCGCTGGAGGATCTGGCCTACGAGGACTGGCGGTCGGTCGTGGACACCAACCTCACCGGGGCGTTCCTGTGCGCGCAGGCGGCCTTCCGGCTGATGCGGGATCAGGACCCGCGGGGCGGCCGGATCATCAACAACGGCTCGCTCTCGGCGCATGTGCCCAGGCCGGACAGCGTGGCGTACACGGCCACCAAGCACGCCATCACGGGGCTCACCAAGTCGCTGTCGCTGGACGGGCGCCGGTACGGCATCGCCTGCGGGCAGATCGACATCGGCAACGCGGCGACCGAGATGACCGAGCGGATGTCCGCCGGTGTGCCGCAGGCGAGCGGGGAGGTGGTGGCCGAGCCCGTGATGGACGTCGCGGACGTGGCACGGACGGTACGGCATATGGCGTCGCTGCCGCTGGAGGCGAATGTTCAGTTCGCGACGGTCATGGCGACGGCGATGCCGTACATCGGCCGCGGCTGACGGATGAGGGAACGTCACCCGTCGTAGATAACCCTCCGATTGTGGAGATAATGTGGAGATGCGGGCAATTCACCCCATCGGCACAGCGGTTCCCGGCCGCCCCCTCGCCACCCCCGGACTGTTCGAGGACCGCTCGATATGGCAGGGTCGTTTCCCACCGCGCCACATCTTCACCACTGTCCCACCGCCGCACCACCACCGCCCCACCGCCGCACCACCACCGCCCCACACCGGCATCCGAACGAAGAGAGACCGCCGTGCGTTCTCTGCCGCTCACCCTGGTCGCCCGTCTGCTGCCCGTCGCCGTCCTCGCCGCCGCGGGAGTGGCCATGACGACATCGGACGACTCGGACACGAGCGCCACCCCGGCGGGCCCCTCCCCGCAGACCTCGGCCCCGGCCACCAGCGCCGCCGCACCGCGTTACACCAAGCCGCCCGAGGAGGCGTGCACGGTTCTCCCGGAGTCGATGATCAAGGACCTGGTGCCAGGGGCCAAAACAACCGGTAACGAGCTGAAGTCCAGCGACCTCAACCGCCGTACGGGCTGCTCCTGGCACGCGCTGGACGACTTCGACTACCGCTGGCTGGACATCGCCTACGACGTCAAGAGCGTCGCGGGGAAGCAGAAGAGCGAGGGCGGCAGCGCGGTACCCGGCCTCGGCGACGACGCCTCGGTGACCGAGAAGACCACCGAGGACGACGACCAGGGCATACGCGAGGCCGTGGTGACGGTCCACCAGGACAACGCCACGGTCACCGTGACCTACAACGGCGGCGACTTCGAGAGCCACAAGGCCGCCGACTCCGATGAGATCCGCAAGGGCGCCATCGGCGCGGCCAGGAAGGCGCTCGCCGCACTCGACGGCTGATTGCTTTGCTCAGTCTTTGAAACTGACTCCTTGCTCGGCCCTTGATGAACATCAGCCATACGGAAGTGTCTTTCTGAGTGAACGGTTACGATCGCGGGCATCGCAACCGAACTCTGGAGTCCCACCGTGTCCGCCGCCCCCGAACCACGCCTGGGTATCGCCATCCTGACCATGGGCAACCGGCCCAGAGAGGTGGCCGCCCTGCTGGAGTCGGTCGCGAAGCAGGACGTGCCCCCGGCCCGCGTCGTGGTCGTCGGCAACGGCTCCCCGCTCCCGGAGTTTCCGGAGTTCCCCGGCGAGGTGACCACGGTCGAGCTGGCGGAGAACCTCGGGGTCTCGGGCGGCCGTAACGTCGCCTGGCGGCGGCTGCGCGAGTTCGGCGACGTGGACGTGGTGGTCGACCTCGACGACGACGGGCTGCTGGTGGACGCCGATGTCTTCCGCCGGGTGCGCGATCTGTACGCCGAGGACCCCCGCCTGGGCATCGTGAGCTTCCGCATCGCCGACGAGAGGGGCGAGACCCAGCGCCGTCATGTGCCCCGGCTGCGCGCGTCCGACCCGATGCGCGGCGGTGAGGTGACCACCTTCCTCGGCGGCGCCCACGGCCTGTCGATGGCGATGCTGGAGCAGATCGGCGGCTGGCCGGACGCGTTCTTCTTCACCCATGAGGAGACCGACCTCGCCTGGCGGGCCCTCGACGCGCGCTGGAAGGTCGTCTACGCCCCCGAACTGCTGCTCCAGCACCCCCGGACCTCCCCCGCCCGGCACGCCGTCTACCACCGGATGACCGCCCGCAACCGGGTCTGGCTGGCCCGCCGCCACTTGCCGCTGCCGCTGGTGCCGCTCTACCTGGCCACCTGGACGCTGCTCACCCTCGCCCGCACCCGCTCCCTGACCGGGCTCCGGGCCTGGGCGGGCGGCTTCCTGGAGGGCCTGCGCACCAGCTGCGGGCGGCGCCGTCCGATGCGCTGGCGCACGGTGTGGCACATGACCAAGCTGGGCCGCCCGCCCATCATCTGACGGCCCGACAGCCCGGCCGACGGGCCCGGCAGCCCGGCCGACGGCCTTACGGGCTCCGCAGCCCGACAGCCCGGCCGACGGCCTTACGGGACCGGTCTGAAGGCGCCAACGCCCCTTAAGGCCCCCTAAGGCGCCAACCCCAGCGCGGGGAAGACCGAAGCCTCGAGGAAGCGCGTCAGATACGCACGGTCGGCGACCCGCCCCTCAAGCAGATGACGCACCCGCATCGCGCCGATCAGCTGAGTGGGAACGAACTCGACAGCCGGGTTGTCCGCGGCCACCTCACCGCGCTCCACCCCCCGGCGGACCATCGCCTGGATCGTCTTCACCTCGTGCTCGATCAGCGCGGCACGCAGCGCCTGGAGCAGTTCGGGGTTCTGCAACGCGGCGTGCCCGAGGGCGTACACCAGCGCGGTGTCACCGCCGCACACCTCCCCCGCCTCGCCCACGGCCTCCGCGACCGCGCGCAGATCACCCGCGAGGGAGCCGGTGTCGATGCCCTCCAGCGCGAAGGGGCGCTTGCACGAGCGCAGCGCGGCGACGACGAGCTGGGGCTTGGTGCACCACTGCCGGTAGAGGGTGGAGCGGCTGGCGCGGGTGCGGGCGGCGACCGCCTCGATGGTGAGGGCCTCGTAGCCGCCCTCCTGGAGCAGATCGAGGACCGCCTGGTAGAACTCCTGCTCCCGCTCGGGGGTGATCTTGGAACGGCGCTGCGGCGCGTCCGTCTCCGGGCTCTGCGTCGCCATCGGGTCCTCCTCCTCGGTCCACCGGACTCCGGCTTCCCTCCCCGACCACGCAGTGTACCGACACATCCGCGTACCGATACACCCTTGTACCGATACGGTCTCGCACCGGTACACTCTCGTATCGATACGTCCGTGTGCCGATAGCTCCACCGGTGACAGGCGGACAGTGCCCAGAGGAAGGCAGGGTTCACGATGAACCCGACCGTCATAGCCGTAGCGCTCGCGCTCGCCTCGGCCGTCGCCTACGCGACCGCGGCCGTGGCCCAGGAACGGCTGGCCGCGGGCGGCCGGCCGGACCGCATGCCGCGGCTGCTGCTGCGCGGCGCCTGGTGGGGAGCGGTCGGCCTCAACTCCACCGGTGCCCTGCTGCATGTGGCGGCGCTGCGGTACGGACCGCTCACCCTGGTCCAGCCGCTCGGCGCGCTGACCCTGGTGGCGGCCGTCCCGCTGGGCGCGCGGCTCGCGGGGCGGCGGGTGGTCCGGGACGAGTGGCGGGGCGTGGTCCTCGCGCTGCTCGGCCTCGGCGCCCTGCTGCCGGTCACCGCCGGGGAGACCCCGCGCGAGACGCTGAGCCTGCCGGAGGCGGTCGGGCTCGCGGCCGTCGTGCTGGCGTTCATCGGGCTGTGCGTCCGGCCGGGGCGCGGGGGGCGCGGCACCCCGGGCCGGGGGCTGCGGTTCGCCACCGCGTCCGGGGTAGCCTCCGGTGTCGCCTCGGCGCTCACCCAGACCCTCACGGTCGCGCTCGCCGACTCCCGCGCCCCCGGGGCGGCCCTGGTGTCCTGGCGGACCGTGGTCGTGGCGTTGCTGGTCGCGGTCTTCGCGGTGAGCGGTCTGCTGCTGTCCCAGAGCGCCTACGGCAGCGGCCTCGGCGCACCCCTGGCCACCCTGACCCTGGCCAACCCGGTGGCGGCGGCCGCCATCGGGATCGTCCTGCTGGACGAGCGGTTCCGGGGCGGCCCGGGCGGCTGGGCCCTGGCCGCCGTGGGCGCGGCGGCGGCCGCCCGCGGGGTGGTCCTGCTCTCCCGGGCACCGCGGTCGGGGGCGAGGGCGGGGGTGCGCGATGCCACCGTGGTCGTACGGGAGTCCGCCGTACGCGAAGCCGCCCCAGCCGTACCGCAGACCGTCCTAGCCGTGCCACAGACCGCCGTACGCGAAGCCCCTGTGGCCGTGCCGCAGACCGCCGCCGTACGCGAGCCCGCCACCGTCCCCCGGGAGCCGGTGCCCACGCCCCCGTGATCCCCCGTGATCCCCCGCGACCCCCGGGCGTCGCTGGGCCCGCCGCCGTAAGGTTGAGCGCATGGTGGACGCGAACGTGTCGACCTCGGCCGAGACCGCTGAGCAGTTGCTGGAAGAGCTGCTCAGGGCCACCCAGGAGGCATCACCGGCGGAGCTCCCGGTGGCCCTGGACCACTACACCGAGGCCATGAACATGGGCCGCGCGGTCGTCTTCCTGATCGATCTCCGGCAGCGGCTGCTGATGCCGCTCGAGGAGGGCGAGCCGCGCCTGGAGCTCGACCACTCCCTGGCCGGATTCGCCTACCGCACCGATTCGGTGCGGGTCGAGGAGGACGGTGCGGGCGGGCTCAGCGTATGGCTGCCGCTGCTGAACGGCGCGGAGCGGCTGGGGGTCCTGCAACTGCGGATGGCCTCCCTGGACGGGCTCAGGCTCTGGCGCTGCCGGACGCTGGCCTCGCTCCTCGCCATGGTCATCACGTCCAAGCGGACCTATATCGACACCTTCGCGCAGCGCACCCGCACCCGGTCCATGCAGCTGCCCACGGAGATGCTGCGGGCCTTCCTCCCGCCCCGCTCCATCGGCACCGGCCGGGTGGTCTCGACGGCCGTCGTGGAGCCCGCGTACGAGCTGGGGGGCGATGCCTTCGACCACTCGTTCACCGAGGACGTCCTGCACGCCACGATCCTCGACGCGATGGGCCACGACCTGGCGTCCGGGCTGACCACCTCCGTGGCGATGGCGGGCAGCCGCAACGCCCGGCGCACCGGCGCCGATCTGGCGGCGCTCGTCTCCACCGTGGACGACGCGCTGGCCAAATGGCTTCCGGACCAGTTCTGCACCGGCGTCTTCCTCCAGCTGCACATGCCCAGCGGGGCGCTGCGCTGGTCCAACTGCGGCCATCCCACCCCGCTGGTCATCCGCCGCCAGCGGCTGCTGGGCAAGGAGCTGGAGCGGCCCGCCGAACCGCCGCTGGGGCTGCCCGCGCGGCTGTCCGACACGCCCCGCCAGATCCACGAGACGACGCTGGAGCCCGGTGACCGCGTCCTGCTCTACACCGACGGGGTCGTGGAGTCGCGCGACGAGGGAGGCGAGCAGTTCGGCCTGGAGCGCTTCGCCGACCACATCATCCGCTCGACGGCCGCCGGGCAGAACGCCCCCGAGGTGCTGCGCCTGCTCATCCACGCGATCCTCGACCACCGGCACAGCGAACTCAGCGACGACGCCACGATTTTGATGATCGAGTGGCATCCGCCGGGTCCCTGAGCCGTCGACCCGATACCCGATGATGACGCCTCCCGCCTCCACCGCCCCAGGAGGCTTCTGAGGCATCGAAAGGACGAACACGATGGTTGCGACAGGCTTTCCCGCGTTCGACACGACCGTCGACAAGACCAACCGGCTCCTCAAGGAGATCGAGGACGCGTACGGCTGGCCCAAGGAGCGCCGTAAACAGTCCTACGCCGCCCTGCGCGCGGTCCTGCACCAGCTGCGGGACCGGCTGACGGTGGACGAGGCCGTCCAGTTCGGCGCACAGCTCCCGATGCTGGTGCGCGGCATCTACTACGAGGGGTGGAGACCAGCGGAGACGCCCGTGAAGACGCACAGCGAGGAGTTCTTCCAGCGGATCCGGCACGACTTCCCGTACGCGGTCCAGGGCGACACCGAGCAGCTGGTCCACACCGTCCTGGAGGTCCTGCAACGCCATATCAGCGAGGGCGAGTGGGACGATCTCCGGGGCCGGATGCCCGCCGACCTGGCCACCGTCATCCCGGCGTAGCCGACCCCCGCCTCCCCTGAACCGCCTGGTGGTACCGTCGCACCGATAGGTGGCTTATGCGGTGTGCGGCGAGGAGGACGGCGATGGGGACGGCGGCCGGAGAGGGCGGCGAGGGCGTACGGAGCGTCCTGCGCGCACTGGATCTGCTCGCCCTGTTCGACGAGACCCACCGCTCCCGCAGCGTACGGGAGTTGACCGACGCCACCGGGCTGGCCAAGTCCACCGTGGTCCGGCTGGTGGCCACCCTCGAACAGCGCGGGCTGCTGTGGAGCCGGGGGGACGGCCGGCTCACCCCCGGCGCGGGTCTGCTGCGCTGGGCGGCGCTCGCCCAGGACGCCTGGCGGCTGCCCCCGGAGGCGGTGGAGTGTCTGCGCGTCCTCTCGGTCCGGTCGGGTGGCGAATCCTCCCGGATCTACATCCGCCAGGGCGGCTCCAGGGTGTGCGTGGCCCAGCACGAGGGCACCCAGCAGCTGCGCCATGTGGTGCGCATCGGCGAGGAGATGCCCCTGTGGGCCGGTGCCTCCGGGCATGTCCTGCTCATCGGCGGCTCGGCCCGGACGCTGAGCCGGGTGGCCGCGGCGGCCGGGCGCGGCCCCGACTTCGCCGCCGTCCTGGCGACACGGGCGCGGCTCGCCGCGGAGCGGGGCTGGGCGGTCAGCCACGGTGAGCGCGCGGACGGGGTGTCGGCCGTGGCCGCCCCGGTCACCGACGCGGCCGGGCAGGTCGTCGCCGCGGTGGGGCTCGGCGGGCCCACCAGCCGCTTCACCGAGGAGCGCGTCGAGTCCTTCCGCCCGGCGCTGGCCGAGGCCGCGAAGCGGCTGTCGGAGCTGCGGTTCCTCGGCGGGAGCGGCTGACGTTTGCCGGCGTCGCTGACGTTCACGCGCCTTCGGCGCCGTTCCCGCCGCCCGCCGGCCGGTCGAGGTTCCGGGGCGCGGGGCCCTCGTACGAGGGCAGCAGCCGCCGGGGCAGCGGGCCCTTGATCCTCGCCCCGCCGGACTTCTCCTCCCAGGCGTGGGAGAGGATGCCCACGCTGCGGGAGAGCACGAACAGCCCGCGTCCGAGCTCGGGCGGAAAGCCGAGTTCGCTGTAGACGATGGCGGTGGCGCCGTCGATGTTCATCGGAACGGGACGGCTGCGGCCCTCCGCCAGGGCCCGCTCCAGGGCCGTCCCGGCGCGCAGCGCCCAGCCCGGCGCCCCGCCGTCCGCCACCGCCGCGCCCACCAGGTCGAGCAGCGGGGTGCGGCGCGGGTCGTACGGGTGGAAGCGGTGGCCGAATCCGGGCACATGGGAGCCCGTGGCGCGGTACTCCGCCACCAGGTTCTTCGCGGCGGCGTCGAGGTCCGCCCCCTCGGCCACGGCCTCCTCCAGTTCGGCCAGGACGCCCATGCACTGCTGACCGGCCCCGCCGTGGACGTCCCCCAGCAGGTTCACCCCGGTGGCCACCGCGTTGTTCAGCCCCAGTCCGCAGGTGGCCGCCATCCGGGCGGCGGCGATCGACGGGGCCTGCGGCCCGTGGTCGACGGCGGCGACGAGCGCGGCTTCCAGCAACCGGCCCTGGGTCCGGGTGGGGAACTCGCCGCGCAGCAGCAGCCAGACGGTCTCGGCGAACGACACCTGGCCGATCAGCTGCTCGACCGGGTAGCCGCGCAGCAGGATCTCGCCGGGGCGGATGCGGCTGACGCCGGTGGCCCACCAGTCGGTGACGTCCTGTGGCACCTCCGCGGATTCCGGCACCTCGTCTGACCGGCGGGTCATATCGCGCCACGCTCCTTCATCGTGTCGATCTCCTTCGGGGTGTAGCCGAGTTCGGCCAGGGCCTGGTCGGTGTGCTGGCCCAGCAGCGGTGGCGGGGCGGTCGCGGCCACCGGTTCGCCGTCGACCCGGAACGGGCTGCCCAGCACGCGCAGTTCGCGCGTCCGACCGTCCGGGAAGGGCAGGGTGCGGACGAAGTCCCGCTCCGCGAGCTGCTCCAGGCCCAGCGCGTCGGGTACGGACAGCACCCGAGCCGCCGGGACCCCGGCGTCGGCGAGTACCTCCTCCCACTCCCCCGCGGTCCGCTCGGCGAGCCCCTTCTCGATCTCGGCGCGCAGCTCCTCGCGGTGGGCCTTGCGGTCCGCGGGGTGCGCGAACCGCTCGTCGTCCAGCAGTTCCGCACGGCCGATGAGCCGGCACAGGGTGGCGAACTGGCGCTGGCGGTTGGCCGCGATGTTGAGGTACCCGTCCGCCGTGCGGAACGTCCCCGACGGCGCGGCGGTGAAGTTCTCGTTGCCCATGGGCCGCGGCGGACGGCCGGTGATCAGGTAGTTGGAGGTCACCCACCCCATCGCGGTGAGCGCGGCCTCCAGCATCGAGACGTCCAGGTACGCGCCGCGTCCGGTGCGCTCCCGGCGCACCAGGGCCGCCGCCACGGCGAAGGCGGCGGCCATGCCGCCCAGGGTGTCGGCCACCGGGAAACCGGCGCGCAGCGGGCTGACCTCGGGGGTGCCGGTCACGCTCATCATTCCGGAGAGGCCCTGCACGATCTGGTCGTAGGCGGGCCGGGCGCGCAGCGGTCCGGTCTGGCCGAAGCCGGAGACGGCGCAGTAGATCAGCCGCGGGTTCTCCCGCATGAGGACCTCGCGGCCGACGCCCAGCCGGTCCATCACACCGGGCCGGAAGTTCTCGAGGAGGACGTCGGACTCCCGCACCGCGCGCAGCAGGGCCGCGCGCCCCTCGTCGTCCTTGAGGTTCAGGGTCAGCGAACGCTTCCCGGCGTTCTGGGCCAGGAACGACGCGCCCAGCAGATCCTCGCTCAACTGCCGGTCGGCGCCCAGTCGGCGGGCCAGGTCCCCGGCCCCCGGCAGCTCGATCTTGAGGACGTCGGCGCCGTGCAGGGCCAGCTGATACCCGGCGAAGGGCCCGGCGAGGACATTGGTCAGGTCCAGGACTCGGATGCCGTCGAGCAGGGGTGGCGGGGCGGCGGGGGCGGGCGTGCTCAACGGAGGACCTCCAGCGCGAATTGGGTGTGACCCCTTGCCACGGGGTGTGTGCCTCCATAACATCACCGAACCACCAAGCGGCACAAGCGAACCACACAGTGGTACTCGATTCACGGTGACAAGGGAGTCCACCCATGACGCACACCGGCAGTTCCGCCACCAGAAGGCCGGTCTTCCAGCCCAAGGTCGCCCTCGCCGCCGTCTTCGGCACCACGGTGGAGTGGTACGACTTCGCCCTCTACGGAACCGCGGCCGCCCTCGTCTTCAACAAGATCTACTTCCCGGACAGCGACCCACTGGTCGGCACGGTCCTCGCGTACGGCACCTTCGCCATCGGCTTCCTCGCCCGGCCCCTGGGCGGCGCCTACTTCGGGGAGCGGGGCGACACCCGGGGCCGTAAGGGCGTGCTGGTGACCACCCTGCTGATGATGGGGCTCGCCACCACGGCCATCGGACTGCTGCCGACCCACGCGCAGATCGGCGTCGCCGCGCCGGTGCTGCTGACGCTGCTGCGCTTCGTCCAGGGCTTCGCCGCGGGCGGCGAGAAGACCGGAGCGCTGATCATCCTCTTCGAGAACGCACCGCCCAAGTGGCGCGGGCTGCTCACCTCACTGCCCGCGATCGGCACCGGCACCGGCACCCTCCTGTCCACCGGCGCCTTCGCGCTCACCACCGGGCTGCTGTCCGAGGACGCCTTCCTCGCCTGGGGCTGGCGGATTCCCTTCCTGCTCAGCGCGGGACTGACCTTCTTCGGCCTCTGGGTGCGCCGCTCGCTGCCGGAGACCGCCGAATTCCAGCAGGTGCGCCAGGCGGGTTCCGTCGCCGCGACATCCGGCCCCGCCGCGACATCCGGCCGCTCGCTGCGGCAGCGGATCGCCGGGAGCCGCTGCGTCGCCGCCTGGCGCCGCTACCCCAAGGAGATGCTCATCGTGATCGGCGCGGGCGCCGCCGAGAACGCGGGCTACTACGTCTTCGGCACCTTCTCGGTCACCTACGCCGAGGACCGCGGGCTGCCGACCGCCGCACTCCTCAGCGGCATCTCGCTGGTCGCGGCGGTGAAGCTGGTGACGGTGCCGGCCTTCGGCGCGCTCTCCGACCGCGTCGGACGGCGCCCGGTCTCGATCGGCGGGGCCCTGGTGCTGCTGGCCGCCGCATGGCCGTTCTTCACGGTCCTCGACGGCGGACACACCTGGGCCATCTGGCTCGCGCTCTTCCTCACCCTGGGCATCGGCCAGTCCGCCGTCCTCGGCTCACAGCCCGCGTTCTTCGCCGAACTCTTCGACACCACAGTCCGGTTCAGCGCGGTCGGCATCGCCAACAACATCGGCACGGTGCTCACCGGCGGGCTCGCGCCCATGCTCGCGTCCGCCCTGCTGCTCTGGTTCGACCACAGCATCACGGGCGTGGTGGTCTTCATCGCCCTGATGAGCGCGCTCACCGTGGTCACGGTGGCGCTGGCGCGGGAGACGCGCGGGGCCGCCGACCCGGACGAGGAGACGGCCGCGCGGCAGGAGAACCTCCAGACGGCGCCGTAAGTCGCCGGTCAGGCGCTCCCGTACTCCCGGAGGAACGCCCGCAGATGGCGCAGCGTCTCCTCCGGCGCCTCCTCGGGAAGGTAGTGGTCGCACGGCAGCGCCTGCCCGCGCACATCGGCGGCGTAACCGCGCCAGACCTCCGGTACGTCGTAGTGGCGGCCGACGAAGCCGTGCGCGCCCCACAGGGCCAGCAGCGGTGCGGTGACCCGGCGGCCCGCGGCGGCGTCCGCGTCGTCGTGGACCAGGTCGATGGAGGCGGCGGCGCGGTAGTCCTCGCAGCTGGCGTGGATGGCCGCGGGGTCCGAGAAGCAGCGGATGTACTCGGCCTGGGCCGCCTCGTCGAACGGGGTTCCGCCCCGGTGGCGCGCCCCCATCCTGGTGCGGATCCAGAACGCGGGGTCCTGGCCGATGAGGTGCTCCGGGATGCCGTGGTCCGCCGCCAGGAAGAACCAGTGGAAGTAGCCGAGGCCGAAGTCCTTGTCGGCGTGCTGGAAGACGTACCGCGTGGGCACGATGTCCAGGACCGCGAGCGCGGCGACCGCGCGCGGATGGTCGAGGGCCAGCCGGTGGGCGACCCGGCCGCCCCGGTCGTGGCCGACCACCGCGAACCGGTCGAAGCCCAGCTCCCGCATCACCAGCAGCTGATCGCGCGCCATGGCCCGCTTGGAGTACGTGCTGTGCTCGGCGTCGGACACGGGCTTGTCGCTGTCGCCGTAGCCGCGCAGGTCGGCCAGGACCACGCGGTGGGTGGCGGCGAGCGCCGGGGCGATGTGGTGCCAGATCGCATGGGTCTGCGGATAGCCGTGCAGGAGGAGGACCGGCGGCCCGTCCCCGGCGGTGCGTACGTTGATTCCCACACCCTCGACACGGACGGTGCGGCGGTCGAAGTCGCCCAGCGGCTGATGGCTCATGGCCCGATCCCAGCAGCCGCCCGCGGTGCGCGTCCAAGACCCGTTGACGACAATCCTTATAAGCAGCACCTATGGAAGAGTGCGGTGGCGGGAGCGGCGAGGCGCGGGGAGGCGGCGCGGTGGATGTGCGGCAGCTGGAGTACTTCCTGGCCGTGGTGGACCACGGCGGGTTCAACCGGGCCGCCGCCGCGCTGTATCTCTCCCAGCCCTCCCTCTCCCAGGCCATCCGCGCCCTGGAGCGCGACCTGGGCAGCGACCTCTTCCACCGCATCGGCCGCCGGGCGGTCCTCACCGACGCGGGCACCGCGCTGATCGGACCGGCGCGGGAGGCGGTGCGCAGCCTCCAGCTGGCACGGGCCAGTGTGGAGTCGGTGCACGGGCTGCGCGGCGGCCAGGTGGACATCGCGGCCCCGCCCTCCCAGGCCGTCGAACCGCTGGCGGGACTGATCGACCGCTTCGCCCGCGCCCATCCCGCGGTGTCCGTACGGGTGCAGGCCGCCTTCACCCCGCGCGATGTGACGGAGATGGTGCGCACCGGCGTGTGCGAGCTGGGGCTGCTGGCCTCCCCCGACCCCGTACCGCAGGGCGATGTGCGCACGTATCCGCTGTCCGAGCAGCGCTTCGTGCTGCTGACGCCCCCGGACGGGCCGTTCCGCCCCGGAGCGCCGGTGCGCCATGAGCAGCTGTCCGGACACCGGCTGATCGTGGGCCAGAAGGGGACGGGGATGCGCCGTTACGTCGACGATCTGGTGGCCGAGGGCGTGGCGCTGACCGTCGTGGTCGAGACCGAGCACCGGGTGTCGATCCTGCCGCTGGTGCTGCGGGGCGTGGGCCTGGCGGTGGTGGCCGACGCCTGGCGCGGCCTCGCGGAGCGGGCGGGGGCCCTGGTGCTGGACCTGGAGCCGAGCACCAGTCTGCATATCGCCCTGGTCAGCCGGCGGGCGCCGCTGACACCGGCGGCGGAGGCGTTCATCAGCACAGCCGGGGAATCCCGTAGGGCGGACCCATCCCATAGGCCGGACCCATCCCATAGGCCGGACCCATCCCACAGGCCGGACACATCCCATAGGGCGGGCCTATAAGACCCATGCGAACCGCGTCTTGGACGCGGAAGTCGCTCCCCTGCTGCAATCCCCTCCATGACGAACCGCCGCACGACCACCCACCACAGCATCGCCCTGATCCCCGGCGACGGCATCGGCAACGAGGTCATCCCGGCCGCCCGCCGCGTCCTGGACACCGTCGCCGCCCGGCACGGCCTCGGCTTCACATACGAGACGTACGACTGGTCCTGCGAGCGCTATGCCGACCTCGGCGCGATGATGCCCGACGACGGTCTTGACCAGCTGCGCGGCCATGACGCGATCCTGCTCGGCGCGGTCGGCTACCCCGGCGTCCCCGACCATGTCTCGCTGTGGGGGCTGCTGATCCCCATCCGCCGGGGCTTTCAGCAGTACGTCAATCTGCGCCCGATCCGCGTCTTCGAGGGCGTGCCCAGCCCGCTGCGCGGCGCGGGCCCCGGCGATGTCGACCTCGTCGTGGTCCGGGAGAACGTCGAGGGCGAGTACGGCGAGATCGGCGGCCGCCTCGGGCGGGGGCTGCCGGAGGAAATGGCCGTCCAGGAGGCGGTGTTCACCCGCAAGGGCGTCACCCGCGTCCTCGACTACGCCTTCTCCCTCGCCGAGCGGCGCGGCGGCCACGTCACCTCGGCCACCAAGTCCAACGGCATCATCCACACCATGCCCTTCTGGGACGAGTTGGTGGCCGAACGCGCCGCCGCGCACCCGGAGGTGGCCTGGGACCAGGAGCACATCGACGCCCTCGCCGCAAAGTTCGTCCTCGACCCGCGGCGCTTCGATGTCGTCGTGGCCTCCAACCTCTTCGGCGACATCCTCAGCGACCTCGCCGCCGCGGTCGCGGGCAGCATCGGCATCGCCCCCGCGGCCAACCTCAACCCCGAGCGCGACTTCCCGTCCATGTTCGAGCCCGTCCACGGCTCCGCGCCCGACATCGCCGGACGAGGTATCGCCAATCCGCTCGGCGCGATCTGGTCCGCCGCGATGATGCTCGACCACCTCGGCCACCCCGAGGCGGCCGCCCGCGTCACCGACGCCATCGCGACCGTCCTGGCGAAGACCCCCGTCCGCACCCCGGACCTGGGCGGTACGGCCACCACCGAGGAATTCACCGACGCGCTGCTCGAAGTGCTCGGATGACAGGATGACCGCTTGGTGACACATCGGCCGTAGTGGGGTTGTCCCCAGGGTGATGGGGGTGGCTGGCCGGATCGATCCCGGGCTCGGCGGGCTCTAACGTGACCATTCGGTCGCGATGGGGCTTCGAGGGGGATCGCATGAACGTGGTCAGGCGCAGGCGGGTGCTGAGTGGCGGACTCGCGCTGGCGGCGGTGGCGGGCGCAGCGGCGGCGGCACCGAGGGGTGACGACGCGCCACGGCGGCACACCGCCGCCGATCACCCCCCTCGCCTGCGCGCGATCCTGCACCGGCTGACCACGGTCGACGGCGTGCCCGGAGCGCTCGTGGAGGTACGGACCCGGTGCGGCAGCACGGTCCTCACCAGCGGCGTCGCCAATGTGAAGAGCCACGCCCCGATGCGCCGCGACAGCGGATTCCGGATCGGCAGCATGACCAAACCCTTCGTGGCGACGGTCGTGCTCCAGCTGGTCGGGGAGCGTCGCGTCGCCCTCGACGCGCCGGTGGAGCGCTATCTGCCGGGCGTCATCCGCGGCCACGGGAACGACGGACGGATCATCACCGTCCGTCAGCTGCTCCAGCACACCAGCGGTGTCCCCGACTACCTCACCCACCTCACCCCGCAGGAAATCCTCGAGGACCCGCTCGCCCACCACGACCCCCGCGACCTCGTGAACATCGCACTCGCCCACCCCCCGACCTTCGAGCCGGGCACCGGCTGGCGCTACTCCAACACCGACTACCTGCTGGCCGGTCTGCTCATCGAGCGGGTCACCGGCCGCACCTACGGCGAGGAGATCCGCCGGCGCGTCATCGCGCCACTCGGCCTGCACGAGACGTACGTACCGGGCGACGACCCGGCGATCCCCGGCCCGCACCCGCGCGGCTACGTGCGCCCGGGCGAGGGCGCGCCGCTCAGGGACATCACCGCCATCAACCCCTCGGTCGCGGGCGCGTCCGGCAGCATGATCTCCAGCGGCACCGACCTCAACCGCTTCCTGGACGCCCTGGTGCGCGGCAAACTGCTGCGCCCGGCCCAACAGCGGCAGCTGATGACGACCCGCCCGACCGGCAACCCCGACGGCCGGGCGTACGGCCTCGGCCTCGAGAGCAGGCCACTGCCCCGCGGCGGCCTCTACTGGGGCCACGGCGGCGACATCCTCGGATACGGAACGGTGTGCGGCGCCACGACCGACGGCAGGCAGGCGACGGTCATGGTGAACCTCAACCCGGGCGGCACGGACGCCCAGGACGCCGACATGAAGGCCGCCGTCCAGACGGCCCTCCGCGAAAACCGCCATCCCTGACGGAATAGCCGCGCCCGGTCACGCCTTGCTGCTGAACATGCGTATCTTCCGCACCTACGCGCGCGTCTACGCCACCGACCTGGACGCGGCGCTGACACCGCTCACCGCCCTCACCGGCGAACCGATCACCACCCGCTTCACCATGCCCAACGGCCTGGAGCTGGCCACCGTCGGCCGGGTTCTGGTGGTGGCGGGGGACGAGCGGACGCTGGAGCCGTACCGGGCGACGTCGGCCACGCTGATCGTGGACGACCTGGACGAGTGCCAGGTACGTCTCACCCGGACCGGCGCCGAGATCGTACGCGGCCCCCAGGCGGTGCCCACCGGCAGAAACCTGACCGCCAGGCTGCCCGGTGGCGCCCAGATCGAATACGTCGAGTGGGACGAGGCCCAGTGGGAGCGCGCCGGAGGCCGCCCGGACACCTCGAACCCCTCGTGGACCGACTGACGGGCCCCCCGCACCCGGGCGCGATGGCGCCGCGCGCTCGGGGAGCCCGTCGACCGTCACTCGGCCGAAGCCCCAGGTCAGGACTGGGGACGGCTACCGTGGTTGGCTCCGTTCTTACGACGGGCCTTCTTCTTGCGGCGTCGCTTCGACGACATGTCGTCTCCTTTCCGGCAATGCTTTTCGCCCTATGTGTACCGATTCCCTCGGCATCTCAAGCGATGATCGCGGCGCGCTTACCCAGCCCCCGACACCTCACGCCCCTCCGTGCCTCACGCCGCGCATCAGGCCAGGTCGAGGACGAAGCGGTAGCGCACGTCGTTGCGTGCCAGCCGGTCGAGCCCGGTGTTGACGTCGTGCGCGGGCAGGATCTCGGTCTCGGCGGTGATGCCGTGTTCGCCGCAGAAGTCGAGCATCTCCTGGGTTTCGCCGGTGCCACCGCTGCCCGCGCCGGCCAGGTTCTTCGCGCCGACGATCAGGCTG
Organism: Streptomyces javensis; assembly: GCF_039525925.1. NCBI lineage: Bacteria > Bacillati > Actinomycetota > Actinomycetes > Kitasatosporales > Streptomycetaceae > Streptomyces > Streptomyces javensis. Next base: position 64,264 of record NZ_BAAAIF010000042.1, read on the forward strand.
AGCGCGCTGAGCCGCAGCTCCTGCTCGGGGATGCCGACCAGGCACAGGGTCCCGTCGATGGCCAGGGCGCTCAGATAGGGCTCCAGTGCGTGCGGCGCTCCGACGGTGTCGAGGATCAGGTCGAAGCGCCCCTTCTGCGCGGCCATCCGCCGCTCGTCCCGGGAGACGACCACATCGTCGGCGCCCAGCCGGCGGGCTTCGGTGGCCTTGTCGGGAGAGGTGGTGAACTGCACGACCTCGGCGCCCATGGCGTGGGCGAGTCGGAGAGCGATATGGCCCAGGCCGCCCATGCCGACTATGCCGACCGTCCGGCCGGGGCCGGTGCCCCAGCGGCGCAACGGTACGTAGGTGGTGACACCCGCGCACATCAGCGGGGCCACTCCCGCCGGATCCAGCCCGCTCGGCAGCGGGTAGGCGAAGTGCTCGTCGACGACGTATTCGGTGGCGTATCCGCCTTGGGTGCGGGAGCCGTCGACGCGGTCGGTGCCGCCGTAGGTGAGGGTGACTCCCGCGTGGCACCAGTTCTCCCGCCCGGCCCGGCAGGCGGGGCAGGTGCGGCACGAGTCGACGATGTTGCCCACCGCGACCTGGTCGCCGACCGAGAACCGCGAGACCGCGTCGCCGACCGCGCTGACCTCCCCGACGATCTCGTGGCCCGCGACGAGCGGGAAGGCGGCCGGGTCGCCGTGGCGGATCGCGGACAGGTCGCTGGCGCACACACCGCAGTAGCGGACCCGCACCGCGATGTCCTTGTCCCGCGGCTCCCGGCGCTCGAATTCCCACGGGGCCACGGCCGCGCCGGGTGCGTGAGCCGCCCATCCACTGACCTTACGCATGCTCAATTCCCGTCTTCCCTCGTTCGCGCCGCTCGCGTTGCTCGTCGCGCTGCTCGCGTGGATCGCGACCCGCTTCGCCCGGAAGGAGGGCGTCGGGGGCAGCGGTGCCGATCTCGTCCTCGCAGTCCAGACCGCGCCGTTTCAGGTCGCGGTGGTGCGCGATCTTCTCCCGCACCACCGCCAGGTCCTGACGCAACTGGCCGATCTGCTGCTCGATGGCCGCGGCGCGCTGCTCAAGGAGCGCCGTACGCCTGTCGTGCCACTCCAGGCCGGAGCCCATCCGCACGAAGGCCCGCACGTCGTCCACCGGCATACCGGTACGGCGCAGCGCCCGCACCAGGCGGATGAACCGGATCGCGGCGGGTGAGTAGCCGCGCCGTCCGCCCGGGCCCCGTTCCACCAGGGGCAGCAGACCTTCGCGTTCGTACCAGCGCAATGTGTCGATGCTCAGCCCCGTCAGCTCCGACACAGCGCGGATGCCGATCCGGTCCGGCTCGGAGGAGTCAGCCATGCCCCCACGCTAAAAGCTGGAGTTGACTCCAGCGCAAATGTCCAGGCCCGGACGGATACAAGCATCTCCTCGGGCCTGGTCGTCGTCCGCGACGAGGGCCGACTACACCTCCTCGGCGGCGAACAGCTCGAGGTGCCCGCACTTGGGGCAGCGGAATGCCACTATCCGCCGTCGCGGCCGGCCGGTCCGCTTGGCACCCCCGAAGAACCCCCGCTCCATCGCGCCCTCGATCCAGCGCGCGAACCCGCGCGAGTGCTCGCCGGCGTCCTCGATGAAACCTTCCGCCAGACCGACGGTGCCGCAATGGGTGCACGTGTTGTTGTCCATCCCGTGAGTCTAGGAAACCGCGCGGCCAGGACGAACTCGAGGCCACCGCGCGGTTAGTCCGCCGCTCGGCGCGGCGCCGTAGGGCGGGCGGCAGGCCAGGAGGGCTCGGCGCAGGCGTACTTGAGGTTCAGGGGCGGGGGTCCAGGGCGCGGGCGAGTGAGTCGAGGGATGCCAGGGCGTCCGGACCGGTGGGAGTGAGGACGACGCTGGTCGCGCCCGCCGCGTGGCGGGCCTTGATCGCTTCGCGTGCCTGGTCCGGGGTGCCCGCGATGCTCAGCCCGCGCACCCAGGCGGCGGGCATGGTCTGGGCGAATCGCCGACCGTCCGCGCAGGCGGCGCGGTGTTCACGCAACTGCGCGGCGAAGGGCAGGGGGTCGATGTGGTCGGCCCAGTCCGGATCGCCGATGGCGCTCAGGCCGTCGCGGACGCGGGCAAGGGCGGCGTCCTCGTCGTCGTCGATGGCGGCGGCGTCGTAGGTGACGACCTGAAGGCCGCTCGTGGCGGAGACGCCGCCCAGGTGCCGCAGTGAGGAGGTGATGTAGGCGGGGGCCGCGGGTTCGGCCAGGAGGAGCCCGTCGGCCACCTCGCCCGCGACCGCCTGCGATTTGGGGCCGCGTACGCCGAGGATGACCGGCGGGACGGTATCGGAGGTCTCGGTGAGGACGACGCCCTCGCAGTGCACATAGCGGCCGCCCGCCGGACCCGGCTCACCACGCAGGAGCAGGCGCAGCGCGGTGGTGTACTCCTTGATCAGCGTCAAGGGGCTGGCGGGCCAGGCTCCGGCCTGGCGCATCCAGCCGGGCATGCCGTGGCCGATCCCCGCGATCAGGCGACCGGGGTAGAGCTGGGCGAGGGTGGCCAGTTCCATCGCGGCGAAGCACACGTTGCGGGCGCCGGCGGGCATGATGCCGATGCCGACGGTGATGCTGGTGGTGCTGGCGAGGACCGGGCCGGCCTGGGCGAGTCCGCCGCGCCAGCCGAGGTCTTCCACCACCCACACCTGGTCGAACCCCAGCTCTTCGGCGCGCCGGGCATAGGGCAGCACATCCCGGACGGGCAGGTCGCGGGGAAGCATCACACCGACCCGGCCTCGGGTGGGGGCGTCCGACTCGGGCATCGACGGCTCCTTCTGTTGACGGTGGGTTCGTTCCTCCTCACCGGTCCGGCGACCGGCGGGGAGTAAGCGGAGGGCCTGTGCGGCACGGTGTCAGGGGGCGTGCCGCACAGGCGGTCGGTCACCGCCATGCCACCCCACCCTAACGAACATTTTTCATGTTAGGAAAGCTGGTAAATGAACAACCAGGATGTCTGTTTCAGGGTGGTGTTCAATCGCGGTATGAGCAACACAGAACGTCACCGGGTGATCGCCCAGGCCGTCGGAGAGTCGGGCAGTGCCACGGTCCAGGAACTCGCCGCGCTGACCGGCGCCTCGGAGATGACCATCCGGCGCGACCTCGACACACTGGCAGCTCAAGGCGTTCTCGAACGCGTCCGAGGCGGGGCACGCACCCTGCTGCTCAGGGGCGAGGAACCGCCCTTCGCGCTGCGCGCCCACGAGGCCGTCGACGCCAAGCGCCGGATCGCTGCCGAGGTGTCCGCGCTCATCGCCGACGGTGAGACCGTCCTCCTCGACAGCGGCACCACGTGCCTGGAGGTCGCCCGTCTGCTGCGTGGTCGGCAGGTCACCGTGATGCCCCTGTCACTCCAGGCCATCCACGTACTCGGCGACTCTCCGGCGACGACCACGCTGATGGTGCCGGGCGGACGGCCCCGCGCCGCCGAGGGGGCCCTGACCGGCCCCCTCACGCTGGCCTCCCTGGCGGCACTGCGCTTCGACACCGCGGTCGTCGGCTGCTGCGGCCTGAGCGCGGCCGAGGGCCTGACCGCCTACGACCTCGACGACGCGGCGGTGAAGAAGGCCGGCATCGCCTCCGCACGCCGCACCATCGTCGTCGCGGACGGCAGCAAACTCGGCCGCACCGCCTACGCCCATGTCGGCCCCGTCACGCTCCTGCACACCCTCGTCACCGACACCACGGCGCCCACCGACGAGGTGACCGCGCTCGAAAGCGGCGGCACCGTCGTCAAAACCGCCTGATGGGACCTACGGAGTCGCCGAGGTGGAGCGCCGCGGCCATGCCCACGGGCGAGATGTCCTACGGGCCGTGTACGGCGCTCTTCTTGGGCCGGTGCGCCGGCTGCTTGAGGATCGCCGCCAGGACCACGGGAAGGGTGATGAGGGTGGCGGCGGCCATCAAACCGCCCCAGTCGGTGCTGGCGTAGGAGATGACGCGTCACTCTCGTCAGCAGTCGCCTTGCCAAGGCACCGCATAGGAGCTGCCGATTTCATACCGCCCTGGCGTGGAAACCCTGAAACGGATCCAGCCACCGTCCCGCTCGATACAACCAGCACTGGTGCGCAGCCAGGGGGAATAGGGGATGCGCAACCTGACCATGCCGGGCCTGGGAACTCGTACCACGATTTTCGCGTTGTCGCCGCTGACGACCGACGCAGCCGCACCCGAGACAATCGGCCTGGCATCTTTCACCCGATAAATCCGCCACCGGGAGTCATGCCACACCGGCTCCAGCCAGCCCGGTCCGCTGCGGATGAGCTCGGCTTCATCTTTTGCCGCCCAGTCAGGCTCACCCTCCGGCAAGACGACATAACCCACCGCCCACCTGTCGAGCCATGCGCGATATTTTCCGATCGTGAATTCGTTTTCATAAAAAAGGCCCCCACGTTCTACATCGAGCTGACGATTCCACCCCCGTGCCAGATTCACATGAGGACCGAGTACGGTGGTTTCACGATGATTGACGGCAGGCACTACCTCCACACGCGTGCGGTCCGCGTGCAGACGGTCGAGCGCTTCCAGTACACCTCGCGTGTGGGACGCCCATGACGGCACGGGTGTCGACATATTGAGCACATGGACGGTGTGTGCCGTCACCCACTGCACAGAAAGAGCGAGGGACAGTCCGATGGCTATTCTTGGCGCTATGTGAACGCCTCGCTCGAGTAATACGCAGAGAAGCACCGGAGGGCCGAACAGTTCAGCGAGACGGATGACGTTCGAACCGACAGGCGAAGAAATCATACCGGTCAGGACCACACCTGCCGCATAGACCGCGGAGCTGAAACGCAGAGCCCCCCACTTGCGCGGCGCCAGCAGCGCCAGAACGACGCCAAAGAGGGTCGGCTTCCAGATGTCGTCCATTGCCATGGGCATTACACCGCTAAAAGGAAAGAGCGAGGTCATCAAAGCGACCACCGCGACCGGCGGTGCGCAAACAGCGACAGCTCTTCCCATATCCCGGTTATCCCGGTTCAGGAGCCACCCCGCCCCGAGAACGAGGAGGAACAGCCCTGCGACGGGGCTGGCCAGAGTTGCCAGGGCGCTGAACGCCGATGCCAGGACCAAGCGCCGACTGGAACCCGTCAGGCCAAGGCAGGATATCAGCGCCAGAGCCACGCCCAGTGCGAAAGTCGAGCGCCCCGATGCGACATTCGCCCAGAGCGACAGGACCGCCAGAAGCGCCGGCCACAGCGGGCGGCTCGCCCCGCTGCGTACGAACACACGCCCCATGCACCACGAGGCAATGATTCCCGCCCCCACGGTGACAGTCCGCACGCCGAGAAGAGCCATCAAGTGCGGTGCGATCAGACTGTAGTTGCCGACATGAATGCCCCCGTACCAGCCCAGGTTGTAGGGGGATCCGGGGTGTCGGGAGACGAAATCCGCCCATGAGAATTGCGCGGCGAGATCACCGCCACCCGTTGCCAGCCGGGCGGCCCATACCGCATACAGCGGCAGGGCGAGGGTGGTGGCCGAAATCGGCACGTAGAGTTGGCGCCAGCGCATACGCGCCCACGCGAATCCAGTGCGATGAGAACCATCTCGTCCGTTCAGTATGTCCCGCGGAAGCTTCGTGGAAATCGGCGACAGGGGTGCGGACATCGGCGACAGGGCCTTTCAGCAGTGGCGAAAACACTCCGCCAGCGTGCCCGGACCTCGTTGACCGGCTGCTGACCCAACCTGACCGAACGATCAGGAAGGCGGACCGGCGCTGTGCAAGGCTGCACCACATGCGCATCCTGGTGGTCGAAGACGAGGTGGACCTTGCCCACACCCTGCACACCGGTCTGACCGTCGAGGGCTACAGCGTCGACCTCGCCCATGACGGACGGCACGGACTGTGGATGGCCCGGACCGGCGAATACGCCCTGGTCGTCCTGGACTTGATGTTGCCCGGTCTCAACGGCTACAAGGTCTGCGCCCAGCTGCGCCGGGAGGGCAACGCGACCCCCATCCTGGTACTCACCGCCAAGGACGGGGAGTGGGATCAGGCAGAGGCCCTGGACACGGGGGCCGATGACTACCTGGCCAAACCCTTCTCCTACCCGGTGCTCGTCGCACGGCTGCGGGCCCTGGTCAGACGAGCCGCCACGGTCGCCCCGCCCGTCCTCGCCGTGGGCGACCTCTCGTTGGATGTCGCCGGGCGGGTCTGCCGCCGGGCCGGGACCCGGGTGGACCTCACACCCAGGGAGTTCGCCGTGCTGGAGCTGCTGGCCCGCCGGGCGGGCCAGGCGGTCTCCAAAACTGATCTGCTCTATCACGCGTGGCCCGACGAAGCCTGTGATCCCAACCTGGTGGAGGCGCGCGTCAGCGCCCTCCGCAAGAAGGTGGACGCCGCGTTCCACCGGCAGTCCCTTCAGACCGTACGGGGCACCGGCTACCGACTGGTGGACGACCGTGAACGCGACTGAGCCGCGACGCCACTGGTGGCCGCGTTCGGTGCGAGCCCGCACCGCCCTGGCCGTCGCCTCGGCCACCGCCGTCATCCTGGTCGGTATCGGCTGGTGGGTACACCACGACGTCTACCGCCAGAGCACGCAGATCGCCGAAGAACAGGCCAAGAGTCAGCTCTGGCCCCTCTGCGATCAGGTGCGCCAGGGTGTCGTTCCCGACTCCACCACCACCGTGCCGTACGAGGTCGTCGCGACCGGCCGACGCACCGCTGTCGCTTCCGGCAGGACCTTGCGCGACGCCTACCCCGGCACCCACCACGTGATGCCCACCCCGCCGACAAAAGGGGTGGCCGCGCTGACACCGCTCACCAGCGTCCGCCTGCCCGTGAACCGCGACTACAACCCCAGGGACATATTCGGCATAGCCGGCGGCACCCAGCGCGTCGTGACCTGCGATATCGAGGCCGATGAACTCAGCCGTGACAAAGCCGCCGCTCTGGGCGTCGCCGCCGACGCACATCTGCGGGTCTATGTGGTGGTGCTCCCGCACACGGCCGAGGCCATCACCAAGACCACCGACGGCCTGCTGCTGGGGGCCGGGCTCGTCGGCGTCGTACTGATCGCCGCCGTCGCCTACTTCGCCGTCCGCATCGCGCTGCGGCCGGTCGAAGCCATCCGCGTCCTCACCGCCTCGGTCACCCCGAGCGACCCCCGCGAACGCGTCACCGTCCCCGCCACGGGACACGAGATCACCGCCCTGGCCACCACCATCAACACCACCCTCCAACGCCTCGACAACGCCGCCGCCCAGCAACGCCGCTTCGTCGCGGACGCCGCCCACGAACTACGCAGCCCTCTCACCACACTGCTGGCCAGCCTTGAAGTCGCGCTCGCCTACCCGGAACGCACCGACTGGCCCGCCGCGGCCACCACCGCCGCACGACAGACCCGCCGCCTCCAAGCCCTCGCCGAAGACCTGCTGCTCCTCGCCCGCCTCGACACCCGCACGCCCATCGCCGTCCCCGAAACCGTCGACCTGACAGCCCTCGCCTCCCGGCTGACCGAGCAATACCCCCTCACCGAAAGGCCGTTGACCCTCACCTGCGACAGCACCGCCCCCGCGCACGCACACGGAAACCCCGACGAGTACGAACGGCTGCTGCGCAACCTCATCGACAACGCCGCCCGCCACGCCGCACACCGCATCCAGATCACCGTACGGAACCAGGACGACTGGGTCGTCCTCGCGGTGCACGACGACGGGCCGGGCGTGCCCACCGAGGACGCCGAGCGCATCTTCGAACGCTTCGTCCGGCTCGACGACGCCCGCTCCCGCGACCACGGCGGCACCGGCCTGGGCCTCGCCATCGCCCGCGACCTGGCCCACCGCCACCGGGGCACCCTCACCCTCACCCCCCGGACCCTCGGAGCGTGCTTCCAGCTACGCCTTCCCCGGGCCCCCGCCCCAGCCGGGAAATAGCACGCCCGGTCCCCGTGAGTCCACAATCCACGATTTCCTGAATTCAGGATTGCCCGTACGGTCGGTGATGTGCTGACACTCGCGGACGCCATCGCGTCCAGCGAGAGCGCGGCCAGGCCCTGGACGGCGGTGAGTCTGTGCCGCCCACCCGGGTCCTCGGCCGCCGCGCCGGTATCGGGCGGCTCCTCATCGGCCGTGGCCTTGGCCGCACTTCTGACGCTCTTCTGACACCGGTCACCCGGCCCCGTCAGGGCCGCGTCAATCCCGGGTGGCGCGGCGTCAGGACGGCGACAACACCCATGGCCGGGGTGCCGTCGGCCGTGGGACGTTGGGGTCTCGCGGCGGAGAGAGCCGCGGAACGGCCGCTCAGCGGTGTGTTGGGGGTATCAGCGCGATGACCAGCACCGTCGCCGCTGGACACCGCGATCCGGCGCGTTCACGGTGCCCGGCACCGTTACCTGAGTGCGCGCCGGTCCCCGTGGGGGCACCGCCTTCCGCCCTCCCCGCTCTCTCCGCCGCACACAACGATGGCGTCAAGCGCCCGCAGAAAGGGACGTGGGCCTGCGCAGCAGCCACTGCCCGAAGGTCCGACGCGGGGGCCGCACCACCACGCGGCCGTGGGCCTTCAGACCGACCAGCTCCACTCGCAGAGTGACCGGCGTATCTGGATTCGTCGGAGCCTGACGGTACGTGACCTTGCAGTGCACCAGTTGCAGACCATCAGTATCGACCACGATGCCCGGCGTCGTGATCAGCGTCAGGGTCTTCCCCGTCATGCCCACCTCGATCCGCAACGTGTCGTGCGTGATCACGGCGTCGGTGAAGTCGAGCGTCACCTCGCAGTACGTCACCGCGAGCTCCAGCCTCCGCGGCACCACCCAGCGCCCCACGCGCTCGACCGCGCCGCTGTGGACCTGTTCGATCCGGACTACGTCCTTGGCCTCCGCTCCAGTCACGCCGACGGGAGGCAGGTCAGCGGTGAGCGGGGCCAGCTCGTCCAGAGTCCGCGCCGACAGGGCAGCCTCCAGCCGCTCGTCCAACTCGTCCGCGGTCAGCAGGCCGTCCCCCGCCGCGATGCGCAGCACATCCACCACCCGGTCCCGGTCCGCATGAGAGGCTCGCAGCTCGGGCGACGAGCCGGTGCCAGAGCGCTTCCCGGTGGGCGAAATCTCTTCCGACATGCTTCCGTCCTGGTCCTGTCGAACGTCTCCGCGCGACGCATGTGGCGGCACGAGTAGCGGACTTACGTTATATCGCGACACGGATCCCGGCCAGGCCCCGTCTCCGAGAGGCGGTGGCAATCGCGTCACCCGGCAGGGCCGCATCGTGGTGCTCCACGAACGCGACCACGCAGTCGGTGCCCCGCTCGACACGCCGATGTGCCTCGGAGAGCATCGCGTAGGTCTTGCCGACGCCCGGTGCCGCGCCGAGGTAGATCCGAAGCTTGCCGCGTGCCATCTGTCTCGTCTGCGACCGGCGTGTCCTCGGTGCGGCGCACCGCGGCCCGCAGCCGGGCCAGCAGTTCGTCCATGCTGAACGGCTTGGTGATGTAGTCGTCCGCCCCCGCGTCGAGGGCGGCGACCACCCCTGCTGTCGTCATGGCGGCGGGAGCCGACGGATCCGGAGTTCCCGGTCCGCCGGCTCCCGGCCGTCGGTGTCCATAAGCCCATTACTTCTCGGTGAGTTCCTTGAGCGCGATGTTCAGCTCCAGGACGTTGACGTGCGGCTCGCCCATGAAACCGAGCGTGCGGCTCGTGGTGTGGTCGTCGACCAGCTTCTGGAGCTGCGCCTCGGTCAGCCCGTTCGCCTTGGCGACCCGCTTGACCTGGATGTCCGCGTAACCGGTTGAGATGTCCGGATCGATCGCGGAGGCCGAGCCCGTCACCGCGTCGACGGGCACCTTCGACTCCGGTACGCCGTTGAACTCGGCAACCTGCTTCTTGGCGGCCTTGACGTTCTTGACGAGTGTCGGGTCACTGGCGCCCAGCTGGCTGGAGCCGGTGGTCAGTGGGTCATAGCCACTGTTGGACGGTCGGCCCTGGAACCACTTCGGGTCCGGCTTGTCGGTGCCCTCGATGTTCCAGCTTTGGCCGATCAGCTTGGAGCCGACCTCCGTGCCCTCCACCTTCACCATCGAGCCGTTGGCCTTGTCGTGGAAGGCGGCCTGGCCAATGCCGGTGACGACGAGCGGGTAGACGATGCCGGTGACGACGGTGAGGACGAGCAGCATGCGCAGCGCGGCCCAGACCATGCGGGCGGAGTTCGCGAGAGAGGTGTTCATGTCCTTCACCCGATCCCGGGGATCAGAGAGATGAGCAGGTCGATGATCTTGATGCCGATGAAGGGCGCGATCAGTCCGCCGAGGCCGTAGATCCCGAGGTTGCGCCGCAGCATCCGGTCCGCGCTCATCGGCCGGTAGCGCACCCCCCGCAGGGCGAGCGGCACCAGCGCGATGATGATCAGCGCGTTGAAGATGACCGCGGACAGGATCGCCGAGTCCGGCGAGGACAGCTGCATGATGTTCAGCTTGTCCAGGCCCGGGTAGACCGCCGCGAACAGCGCCGGGATGATCGCGAAGTACTTCGCGACATCGTTGGCGATGGAGAAGGTGGTCAGCGCGCCCCGGGTGATCAGCAACTGCTTGCCGATCTCCACGATCTCGATCAGCTTGGTCGGATTGGAGTCGAGGTCGACCATGTTGCCGGCCTCCTTGGCGGCCGACGTCCCCGTGTTCATCGCCACCCCGACGTCCGCCTGCGCCAGCGCCGGGGCGTCGTTGGTGCCGTCGCCGGTCATCGCGACCAGCTTGCCGCCCGCCTGCTCCCGCTTGATCAGGGCCATCTTGTCCTCGGGCGTGGCCTCGGCGAGGAAGTCGTCGACGCCCGCCTCCCCGGCGATCGCCTTGGCCGTCAGCGGGTTGTCACCCGTGATCATGACGGTCTTGATGCCCATCCGGCGCAGCTCGTCGAACCGCTCCCGCATGCCCTCCTTGACCACGTCCTTGAGGTGGATCACGCCCAGGATCCGGGCGCCCTTGTCGTCCTGGACGGCGACCAGCAGCGGGGTGCCACCGGCCGCGGAGATCCGGTGGGCGATCCGGTCCGCGTCCTCGGCGACCGTACCGCCCCGCTCCCCGACCCAGGCGATGACCGAACCGGCCGCCCCCTTGCGGATCTTCCGGCCGTCCACGTCCACGCCCGACATCCGGGTCTGCGCGGTGAACTCGATCCACTCCGCCCCCACCAGCTCGCCCTGGTGGCGCCCGCGCAGCCCGTACGCCTCCTTCGCCAGGACGACGACGGACCGGCCCTCGGGGGTCTCGTCGGCCAGCGAGGACAGCTGGGCGGCATCCGCCACCTCGGCCTCGGTGGTGCCGCGCACCGGCACGAACTCCGCCGCCTGCCGGTTGCCCAGGGTGATCGTGCCGGTCTTGTCCAGCAGCAGCGTGGAGACATCACCGGCGGCCTCGACCGCCCGGCCCGACATCGCCAGCACATTGCGCTGGACGAGGCGGTCCATGCCCGCGATGCCGATAGCGGAGAGCAGCGCGCCGATCGTCGTCGGGATCAGACAGACCAGCAGCGCGACCAGCACGACCATCGTGAGGTGGGAGCCCGCGTAATCCGCGAACGGCGGCAGGGTCGCCACCGCGAGCAGGAAGATGATGGTGAGCGAGGCGAGCAGGATGTTCAGCGCGATCTCGTTGGGCGTCTTCTGCCGTGCGGCGCCCTCGACCAGGTTGATCATCCGGTCGATGAAGGTCTCGCCGGGCTTGGTGGTGATCCTGATGACGATGCGGTCGGAGAGTACCTTCGTGCCGCCGGTCACGGCCGACCGGTCGCCGCCGGACTCGCGGATGACCGGCGCCGACTCGCCGGTGATCGCCGACTCGTCGACCGAGGCGACGCCCTCGACGACATCGCCGTCGCCGGGGATGACATCGCCGGCCTCGCAGACCACCCGGTCACCGATCTTCAACTCGGTGCCGGGGATCCGCTCCTCGGCCGTGCCGTCCCCGAGCAGCCGTCGGGCCATCGTGTCGGTCTTGGCCTTGCGCAGGGTGTCGGCCTGCGCCTTGCCACGGCCCTCGGCGACCGCCTCCGCCAGATTGGCGAAGATCACGGTCAGCCACAGCCAGGCGCTGATCGCCCAGCCGAACCAGTCGCCCGGGTCGGTGAAGGAGAACGCGGTGGTCAGTACGGACCCGACCAGCACGACGAACATCACGGGCGACTTCACCATCACCCGCGGATCCAGCTTGCGGAAGGCGTCCGGCAGCGATCTGACCAGCTGCTGGGGGTCGAACAGTCCGCCACCGACCCGCCCGTCGGGGTTGTGCCCGGTGGGCGCGTCCTGGTGGGGCGCAAGGGTGGGAGTGGACATGGAGTCCTGCTTCTTCGTGTCAGTGTTCTGAGCGTTGGTCATCATCACGCCAACCCCTCGGCCAGCGGCCCCAGCGCCAGCGCCGGGAAGAACGTCAGACCGGTGATGATCAGGATCGCGCCCACCAACAACCCGGTGAACAGGGGCTTCTCGGTGCGCAGCGTGCCCGCGGTGGCCGGGACCGGCCGCTGCCCGGCGAGCGAGCCGGCCAGCGCCAGCACGAACACCATCGGCAGGAAGCGGCCCAACAGCATGCACAGGCCGATCATGGTGTTGTGGTACTGAGTGTTCGCGGCGAAGCCGGCGAAAGCGGAGCCGTTGTTGTTCGACCCGGACGTGTAGGCGTACAGCACCTCGGAGAAGCCGTGCGCACCGGAGTTCGTCATCGACGACTCGCCCTTGCCCAATGCCATCGCCAGCGTCGTACCGATCAGCACCAGCGCCGGAGTGATGAGGATGTAGCAGGCCGCCAGCTTGATCTCACGGGAACCGATCTTCTTGCCCAGGTACTCGGGCGTACGGCCGACCATCAGCCCGGCGATGAACACCGCGATGATCGCCATGATCAGCATCCCGTACAGGCCGGACCCGGTACCGCCGGGCGCGATCTCGCCCAGCATCATGCCCAGCAGCAGCACACCGCCGGACAGGCCGCTGAAGGAATCGTGGAAGGAGTCGACCGAGCCGGTCGAGGTCATCGTCGTGGACACCGCGAACAGTGAGGAGTTGCCCTCACCGAACCGCTGCTCCTTACCCTCCATCGCACCACCGGCCAGCTGCGAGGCGGTGCCGGGGTGGGCGTACTCGAGCCAGGTCACGGCGACCACGCCGAGGAACCAGATGACGCCCATCGCGGCGACGATCGCGTAACCCTGCTTGACCGAGCCGACCATCTTGCCGAAGGTGCGCGGCAGCGAGAACGGGATCACCAGCAGCAGGAAGATCTCCAGCCAGTTCGTGAAGCCGTTGGGGTTCTCGAACGGGTGCGCGCTGTTGGCGTTGAAGAAGCCACCACCATTCGTGCCCAGGTCCTTGATCACTTCCTGGGATGCCACGGCACCCGGGCTGATGGCTTGCTTGTCCCCGGTGAGCGTGGTGATCGTGTGGATGTCACCGAAGTTCTGGATGGCACCGCAGGCGATCAGGATCACCGCCGTCAGCACGGAGATCGGGATCAGGATCCGGACGGTGCCACGCACCAGGTCGGCCCAGAAGTTGCCCAGTTCACCCGTGCGGGAGCGGGCGAAACCGCGCACCAGCGCCACGGCCACGGCGATACCGACCGCCGCCGAGACGAAGTTCTGCACGGCCAGGCCCATCGTCTGGGTGACGTGACTCATCGCCACCTCACCCGAGTACGACTGCCAGTTCGTGTTGGACACGAAGGAGGCGGCCGTGTTGAACGCCTGGTCCGGGGTGATCGGCTTGAAGCCGAGAGACAGCGGCAGCTTGTCCTGGATCCGCTGGAGCAGGTACAGGAACAGCACGCTCACCGCGGAGAAGACCAGCACTCCGCGCAGGTAGGCGGGCCAGCGCATCTCCGCGTCCGGGTTGGCACCCACCGAGCGGTAGATCCAGCGCTCGACGCGCAGGTGCTTCTTGGACTGGAAGACGGCGGCCATGTAGTCGCCGAGAGGGCGGTGTACGAGGACGAGCGCGCCAATCAGCGCGAACACCACGAGCACGTCGGCAAGTACGGAACTCATGGCAGCGACTCAGAACCTCTCCGGGAAGATCAGGGCGAGGACGAGGTAACCCAGCAGGGCGACGGCCACGATCAGGCCGACGACGTTCTCTACGGTCACAGCTTCGCCACCCCCTTGGCGACGAGAGCCACCAGCGCGAACACCGCGATGGTGGCGATGACGAAGGCCACGTCGGCCATCGCAAGCTCCTGGATGAGGTTCGAAGACGGATCGGACCCATACAGAGAACCCGCCATCCGGCCGGATTCGACTGTCCTTAACGGCCCCCTTACGGCGGCCCTGACCGTCTTGACGAGACGCTTACGCGGCGCCACGCCCACCGTTCGGGTGATCACACAGTGCGGAAGGGCTCACTGCGTAGCCGAAGCGTGCGGGTGCGGGCAAGCGAACCCAGTGCACAACGAGTGCGCACTCGCGCGGGAAGCTCCCGGGAACTCCCAGGTAGAGGAGGGGGGAAGTGCAGCGGTACGACCGAGAGCCCTGAACAGAGCATACTCCCTGGTCAGAGCCATGGCGGCGGACGAGTCGGCCTGTACGCCGGGTTCTGTCTCCCGGGGGCCTCGCGGCCCTCGGGGAGGCGGCCATCCATCTAGGACCGGCGTTGCCGCCGGTCTCGTGCGGTCTACCCGCGGACTCGGGCGGGCAGCCCTCGATCGTCCGCGCAGAGCCGCCGTGCGGCGGCTCCTCTTGACCTTGCTCCAGGTGGGGTTTACCGAGCCGTCCGAGTCACCTCGGACGCTGGTGGTCTCTTACACCACCGTTTCACCCTTACCGGTCGCCTCGCGGCGTCCGGCGGTCTGTTTTCTGTGGCACTGTCCCGCGGGTCACCCCGGGTGGGCGTTACCCACCACCTTGCCGTGTGGAGCCCGGACGTTCCTCGGCGGGGCCCGAAGACCCCGACGCGACCGCCCGGCCGGCTCGTCCGCCGTGTTGACCATGATACCCGGCGGGCGGGCGGCACCCGGTCCGCCCCGATCGCACCCCGGTCGGGCCGGGGCCCGGGGATCATCGTCAGGGGTTGCCCGGGTGGGGTGGACCCGCCTGGTCCCCCGTCGCGGGCGGGGTCGGCGGGGCCGTGCTGCCCCGGGGGATGACACGGGTCGGGAAGACCACATGGCGGGTGGGGTCCGCCTCCGGGTCGTCGATGATCGAACGGGCCAGTTCCGCGGCGGCGCGGCCGATGTCCTCGACCGGCTGGGCGACGGTCGTGAGGTCGAGCCATTCGGCGAGGTGGTGGTCGTCGAAGCCCAGTACGGACATCCGGCCGGGGACGTCGACGCCGGAGGAGCGCAGCACCCCCATCACCTCGATCGCCACCTCGTCGGACTCGGCGAAGACGGCGGTGGGCGGGTTGCGCAGGCTCAGCAGGTGGCCGACGGCCTCGCGGATGCCGCGGCGGTGCCGGGCGACGGGGTAGAGGACCAGCTCCTCGTCGTACGGCAGCCCGGCCTCCTCCAGCGTCTTGCGGTAGCCGGTGAGCCGTTCCTTGGAGCTCCAGGAGAAGCCGGTGTCGTCGCTGGACTGGAGGAAGGCGATGCGGCGGTGGCCGAGGTTGAGCAGATGGCGCATGCCGCGCTGGGCGCCGTCCACGTCGTCGATGTAGACGCTGGGCCGCCCGGGGACGTGCTGGCTGACGAAGACCACGGGCATGCCCAGCGCGTCCAGCCGGGCCCGTTCCTCCGGGGTCAGGTCGAAGCAGGTCACCAGCATCGCGTCGGCGTTGCGCCGGGCGGGCAGCCGGTCGAAGAACGCGCCGCGTTCGGCCAGGTCCGTGACGCTGTAGACGAGCAGGTCGAGCTCGGCCTCGCGCAGCACCCCGCTCACCCCGGCGATGGTGTTGCCGAGGAACCAGGAGTCCAGGTGCGGGGTGAGCACGGCGATCCGCCGCGTCTTGCCGGTGACCAGGCTGGAGGCGCTGCGCGAGATGGCGAACGACAGCTCGCGGGCGGCCTTTTCGACCCGGTCGCGGGTCTGCGGGGACACGCTGGACAGCCCGCGCAGGGTCCGGGAGACGGTGGAGACGGAGACGCCCGCACGCTCGGCGACGTCGGCCATCGTGGCCTCGCCCCCCTGGCCGTCGGCACCCGCCGGCTGTTGACCCGGGACGCCGGTGACAGCGCTGTCCGGGGTCGCGGGTCCGGTCACACCGGCGGGGCTGTCGGAAGCTGCGGACATGGCGGGACGGTAGCACGCGGCCTTGCTTCATCGACAGGCACTGGCCGATGGATCCTGGCAACGCTGTCATTCAGGGGTTGCCGTCAGATCCTCGAACTTCCGGCGACGCGACCGTTGACACCTCTCAGCTGGCCCACCTAGCTTGCAAACGCTGTCAGAGAGGCAGCCCTGACGGGAACGGGAGGAGGGCGCATGGTTCTGAGCCGCAGAACGCTGCTTGCAAGCGCTGGCAGCCTCGCCATGACCGCCGGTCTCACCACCGCGTGCGGGACCAACGACCTTGACGACCTGTTGGTCAAGGCGAAACGGCCGCCGAAGGGACCGGTGACCGTCCGCTGGTGGGCGGGGAAGATACCCGCCCGCGACGGGGGCGATATGCGCCCCGCCATCATCCGGGCGTTCCGCCGCAAGCACCCCGACATACACATCGAGATCGTGAAGGGGCTCAGCACCACCGACGGCAACCGCGTGGCGCTGACCACCCAGATCGGCGGGGGCTCGGCCACTCCGGACGTCTATCTCGGCGACACCACCTGGCCCGCCCAGTTCGGCGCCAACTACCTCGCGCTGCCGGTGGAATCGCTGGTGCCGAAGGGTTTCTGGGACCCGTATCCACCGGCGCTGATGCGGGCGTCCAGCCTCAAGGGCAAGGTGTACGCCTTCCCCTTCTACACGGACGCCGCCTACCTCTACTACCGCAAGGACCTGCTGGCCAAGCACGGTCTGCCGGTGCCCGGGAGCTGGGAGGAGCTGGAGCGCACCGCGCGCGGGATCCAGCGGGCGGGCGACGCGGACTACGGCTTCGTCTGGCAGGGTTCCGTCAGCGAATCCCTCACCTGCGTCGTCACCGAATTCCTCGCCGACGCGGGCGGCGGTGTGCTCGGCCACTCGGGAGGGTCCGCTCGCTCCCGAGGTGTCACCGTCGCCGACGAACCCGCACAGCGTGCCGTGGGCTATCTGCGCGGGCTGGTCGACGCCGGAGTGACGCCGTCGGCGGTCACCACCTACGCCGAGCAGGACGCCATGGACGCCTTCGCGGGCGGCCGGGCGGTGTTCCTGCGCAACTGGGCCTACGCCTGGGGGATGTCCGACGCCGACGGGGCTTCCAGGGTCTCCGGAAAGGTGGGGGTCGTGCCGCGGCCCGGTTTCGAGGGGCGTCCGGCATCCGGCTACGCCTGCCTGGGCGGCTGGAGCAACTTCATCAATCCGCATGCGGAGAACCTCGGCGCCGCCGTCGCCTTCGCCCGCTTCCTGGCCGAGGAGGAGGCCCAGATGATGCTGCTGCGCCGGGCCGGGGTGCTGCCCGCGATGGACACCGTGCTGGACAGCCCGGCCGCGGCGCGGACCGGCGATCCGACCGTCACCACCGCCCGGCGGCTGCGGCTGGTCGCCCGTCCGGTGCAGACGCCGTACTACCCGCAGGTCAGCAAGGCCATCTACACCCGGGTGAATTCGGCCATCGGCGGCTCGGAATCGGTCGGCGCCGCGCTGCGGGCCGCCCGCTCCGACATCACCGCGGCACTGGAGGGCAGGGCGCTGTGAGTACCACCAGCCAGATGAGCACCGCGGTCGGCGGTACGGCCCGTACCGCCGAGAAGACCGGTCCCTCGGACCGGGCCGTACGCCGCCGCGCCCCCGCGCGCCGCCGCGCCCCCGCCCGCGGATCCACCGACCGCCGGCTCGCCCGCGTCGGCTGGCTCTACGCCTCTCCCGCGCTCACCGTCGTCGCGGCCGTCACCCTCTTCCCCATCCTCTTCTCCGTCGTCCTCAGCTTCTCCGAGGTGCGCCTCAGCTACGGCGGCTTCCGGATCGACGGTTTCACCACCGGCAACTACGCGGCGCTGCTGCACAGTTCGGAGTGGTTCGAATCGCTCGCGTTCACCATCGGCTTCACCCTGGTCACCGTCGTCCTGGAGCTGGCGCTGGGCACCGCCGCCGCCCTGGTCCTGGAGCGGCTGGGCGCCGCGCGCGGCTGGATCCTGGCCGTACTGCTGCTGCCCTGGGCGATGATCAACGTGGTGGCGGCCCAGCTGTGGGGCTATCTGTACAACGGCACCTACGGCGTGGTGAGTTGGGCGATCGAGGCGCTCGGCGGCGGTGAGCCCGCCATTCTGGGCCGTCCGGTGCCCGCGATGGCGGCCATGGCGGTGGCCGACGTCTGGAAGACCACCCCCTTCGTGGCCATCATCGTGCTCGCCGGGCTGATGCAGATCCCACGGGATGTGTACGAGGCGGCCGAGATCGACGGCTCGGGGCCCTGGACCACCTTCTGGCGGGTCACGCTGCCGCAGCTGCGGCCGATCCTGGCCATCGCGGTCCTCTTCCGCACCCTCCAGGCGTTCGGCGTCTTCGACCTGCCGTTCGTCCTCACCCAGGGCGGGCCGGGCACGGCGACCCAGTCGCTGGCGATCCTCGGCTACAAGACGCTCTTCCAGAACCTCAGCATCGGGCCGGGCGCGGCCGTCGCCACCAGTACGGCGGCCCTGGTCATGGGGTGCTGTCTGCTGTTCCTGCGCGCCTTCCGGGCCCAGGTGGCCGAAGGGGGCCGATGATGCGGAACCATGCCATCCGCGGTCGGCGCCGCTATCTCAACGTCGTCAACATCGGCGCCCTGATCATCGTGGTGCTGACCACCGCGCCCCTGTACTGGATGGCCACGGCCTCCTTCAAGGGCACCGGTGAGATCAGCGCCGACCCGCCGACCCTGTTCCCGCACCACCCGACCACCGGCAACTACGCGGACGCCTTCGGCGGCAACAGCCTCGGCCGGTACTTCCTCAACAGCGTGCTGGTGTCCGTGGTCTCCACGGTCGTGGTGCTGGCCCTGGCCTTCTTCGCGGGCTACGCGCTGGCCCGGCTGCCGATGCGCGGCCGCGGACCGATCATGGTCTCGCTGCTGATGATCTCGGTCTTCCCGTGCATCGCCGTCGTCACCCCGCTGTATCTGCTGGAGCGCTCGGCCGGGATGCTCAACAGCTACCAGGGGCTGATCGTCCCCTACGTCGCCTTCAACCTGCCGTTCTCCATCTGGATCCTGCGCAACTATCTGCTCGGGGTGCCACGGGCGCTGGAGGAGGCGGCCACGGTGGACGGCGCGAGTCCGCTGCGCACGGTGGTCTCGGTCATCCTGCCGCTGGCGCGGCCGGGGCTGTTCACGGCCGGGGTGTTCACCTTCACCGCCACCTGGGCGGAGTTCCTGATGGCGCTCACCTTCAACAGCGAGGACGCCTTCCGTACGGTGCCGGTCGGGATGGCCCTGTTCACCAGCCAGTACACCGTCCCCTACGGCACGATCTTCGCCGGTGCGATGGCGGCCACCGTGCCCATCGCCATCCTCGTCCTGGTCTTCCGGCGGTCGGTGATCTCCGGGATGACGTCGGGGGCGGTGAAGGGGTGACACCGCCATGAGCTGACGCTCGCGGTATCCCATCGCATTCGTATTCGTATTCGCATCCGTATCCGTCCCATCATCGCGAGGACCACGTGACCCTCAAGCCCTCGGACCCCAACTGGTGGCGGCAGGCCGTCTTCTACCAGATCTACCCCCGCAGCTTCGCCGACTCGAACGCGGACGGCATCGGCGATCTGCCCGGTATCACCTCCCGGCTGCCGTACCTCGCCGACCTCGGCGTGGACTGCGTCTGGCTGAGCCCGTTCTATCCCTCCGCGCTCGCCGACGGCGGCTACGACGTGGCCGACTACCGCGATGTCGACCCGCGCCTCGGCACCCTGGACGACTTCGACCGGATGGTCGCCGAGGCGGACCGGCTCGGGCTGAAGGTCATGGTCGACATCGTGCCCAACCACACCTCCAGCGACCACGCGTGGTTCCAGGAGGCGCTGCGCTCGGCGCCCGGCTCGGCCGCCCGTGAGCGGTACGTGTTCCGCGACGGACGCGGCCCGGACGGCTCGCTCCCGCCCACCGACTGGATCTCCTGCTTCGGCGGCCCGGCGTGGACCCGGCTGCCCGACGGGCAGTGGTACCTGCACCTGTTCGCGCCCGAGCAGCCGGATCTGAACTGGGACCACCCGGAGGTGCGCGCCGACTTCCTCACCACGCTGCGCTTCTGGTCCGACCGCGGCGTGGCGGGCTTCCGCGTCGACGTGGCCCACGGCCTGGCCAAGGACCTGGCCGAACCGCTGCGCGACATCGGGGACGTACGTGGCTACGACCCGGACGAACTGCCCGAGGACGGCAGCCATCCGCTGTGGGACCGCGATGAGGTGCACGGCATCTTCCGCGACTGGCGCAAGGTGATGGACGAGTACGACCCGCCGCGGATCGCCGTGGCCGAGGCATGGGTCCGCAACTCCCGCCGCACGCCGTACGCCAGCCCCGACGAGCTGGGCCAGGCGTTCAACTTCGACTTCCTCTACACCCCGCTGTCCGCGCCCGCGCTGCACACCGCCATCGACAGCGCGCTGCACGACGCCCGTACGGCCGGTGCCTCGGCCACCTGGGTGCTCTCCAACCACGATGTGATCCGGCACGCCACCCGGCTGGCGCTCCCCGACGAGCTGAGCCGGGCGGGGCGGGAGGCGTGGCTGCTCGCCGACGGCCGGGAGCCGGAGGCCGACGTGGAGCTGGGGCTGCGCCGGGCCCGGGCCGCGACGCTGCTGATGCTCGCGCTGCCGGGGTCGTCGTATCTGTACCAGGGCGAGGAGCTGGGCCTGCCGGAGGTGGCCGACCTGCCCCGGGAGGCGCTCCAGGACCCGACGTGGGAGCGCAGCGGCGGGCGGGTCAAGGGCCGTGACGGCTGCCGGGTGCCGCTGCCGTGGACGCGGTCCGGTCCGTCGTTCGGCTTCGGTGCGGGGGGTTCCTGGCTGCCGCAGCCCGAGTACTTCGGCGAGCTGTCGGCCGAGGCGCAGAGCGGGGTGGCGGGCTCCACGCTGGAGCTGTACCGGGAGGCGCTGCGGCTGCGCCGTGCGCTGGGCGGCGACGAGGGCGTGGAGTGGGTCGGCTCGGTGGAGGAGCTGAGCGCGGGGGTGCTGCACTTCCGGCGCTCCACCGGCTGGCACAGCCTCAGCAATCTGTCGGCGGTTCCGGTGCCGCTGCCGGAGGGTCTGGAGGTGGTGCTGGCCAGCGGGCCGCTCGATGGGGGGCGGGTGCCGGCGGGGACCACGGTCTGGCTGCGCTGAGCGCTTGCGGTAAGTGCCGCGAAGGGCCGTCGTGCGTCTGCGGCCGCGTCGTGGCCGGTCGCCCCCACGCGGCGGAGCCGCACATCGACGCAGCCCCGCGCCCCTTCGGGGGCACCCGAACCGCACCGGACTCGGCGAGGCCGCTCGGCCGGAGGCCGTAGGCTGCTCGGCGGGGCGGGCCCGGATTTCCGGGCCCGCCCCGCGCCCCGTCGCCGACGACCATCCGACCTTCGAGGAGAGACCGTGCTCGTGCTGCTGCCGCCGTCCGAGGGAAAGGCCACAGGAGGCTCCGGGTCCCCGCTGGACCTGGGATCGCTGTCGCTGCCGGGCCTGGGCGAGGCGCGGGCGGAGGTGCTGGACACGCTGGTGTCGCTCTGCTCGGGCGACGCGGGGAAGGCCGCGGAGGCGCTGGGGCTCAGCGAGGGGCTGCGCGGCGAGGTCGCCAAGAACGCGGCGCTGCGGGAGGCCGTGGCGCGGCCCGCCGGGGAGATCTACACCGGTGTGCTCTACGACGCGCTCGGCCTGGCCACGCTGTCCGCTCCCGCCCGGCACCGGGCGGAGCGGTCGCTGCTGGTGTTCTCCGGGCTGTGGGGCGCCGTACGGATCGACGACCGTATCCCCTCCTACCGCTGCTCGATGGGCGTGAAGCTCCCGGGGCTCGGCGCGCTCGGCACGTATTGGCGGACCCGGACCCCGATGGCCGAGGTGGTTCCGGAGGCCGCCGGGGACGGGCTGGTGCTGGACCTGCGTTCGGCGGCGTACGCGGCGGCGTGGAAGCCCAAGGGGGCGGTGGCCGAGCGGACGGCGACGGTGCGGGTGCTCCAGTCGAAGATCGTGAACGGGGTCGAGAAGCGGTCTGTCGTCAGCCACTTCAACAAGGCGACGAAGGGCCGGATGGTACGGGACCTGCTGACCGCGGGCGCCGAACCGGACGGCCCCGGCGAACTGGTGGAGGCGCTGCGGGGACTGGGGTACGTGGTGGAGGCCGCGCCGCCGGAGCGGGCGGGGCGGGCGTGGGCGGTGGATGTGGTGGTGACGGAGCTGTAGGACCCGAGTACTCGGGTGCGGGTCGGTTGTCCGTTCCGCGCCGCGTCATTGCGACATGCGCAACCACCATTGCGCAGTGCGCCGCACCGCGGGCAGGATGGGCGCCGTGACTAGCACCTCGCCCTCCCCCGGTTCCCCGGATTCCTCGTTGCTCGACCTCGCCCCCGTCATCCCCGTGGTCGTCGTCCACGACGTGGCCGACGCGGTTCCGATGGCCCGTGCGCTGGTGGCGGGCGGGCTGCCCGCCATCGAGGTGACGTTCCGGACGCCCGCCGCCGCGGACGCGATCCGGGCGATCGCCGACGAGGTCCCGGACGCGGTCGTCGGCGCCGGTACGGTCCTGACCCCGGAGCAGGTGGAGACGGCCGTCGCCGCGGGGTCGCGGTTCCTGGTCACGCCCGGCTGGACGGACCGGCTGCTGGGGGCGCTGGACGCGTCCGGGCTGCCGTACCTGCCGGGCGTCTCGACCACCTCGGAGGTCGTGGCGCTGCTGGAGCGCGGGATCGAGGAGATGAAGTTCTTCCCGGCGGAGGCGGCCGGGGGCACCGCGTATCTGAAGGCGCTCGCCTCGCCGCTCCCCCGGGCCCGCTTCTGCCCGACGGGCGGGGTCAACGCCTCGAACGCCCTCGGGTATCTGTCCCTCCCCAACGTCGGCTGCGTGGGCGGCACGTGGATGCTGCCGCCGGACGCGCTGGAGGCGGGCGACTGGGCCCGGGTCGAGTCCCTGGCCCGGGAGGCGGCGGCGCTGCGGCGGTGACGGCCGCCATGGGGTCGGCGCCTTGGCAGCCGCCGCGTTCGGCACCGTGACGGCTGCCGCAGTCGCGCCTACCGCAGTCGCCCCTACCGCAGATGCCCCTACCGCAGATGCGCCGTCTCGTTCAGGAGCCGCAGCGACGCGTTCCCGTCCCCGTAGTACGCCACCGCCGTCAGCGAGGCCGCCGAGAGCTCCATGCGGAACAGGGACTCCGGCGGGGCGCCCAGGGCCAGCCGGACCAGGGTCTTGATCGGGGTCACATGGGTGACCAGCAGCACCGTACGGCCCGGGTATCGGGCGATCAGCTTGTCGCGGGCGAGCGCGACCCGGCGGGTGACCGCCGCGAAGCTCTCGCCGCCGCCGGTGGGGGCCACCTCCGTGGAGGCCAGCCATGCGTCCAGGTCGTCCGGGTAGCGCTCCTTGACCTCCGCGAAGGTCAGGCCCTCCCAGGCGCCGAAGTCCGTCTCCCGCAGCCCCTCTTCGACGCGGACGTCCAGGCCCAGGCGCCGGGCCACCACCTCGGCGGTCTCCCGGCAGCGCCGCAGCGGTGAGGCGACGACGGCCTGGATGGTGCCGCGTGCGGCGAGCGCCGCCGCCACCCGCTCGGCCTGGTGGCGGCCCACGTCGGAGAGTGCGGGGTCGGTGCCGCCGCTGCCGGAGAAGCGCTTCTCGGGGGTGAGCGGGGTCTCCCCGTGCCGGAGCAGGACGAACGTGGCGGGGGTGCCCAGATCCGCCGAGCCCCAGCCCACCGCCGGGGCGGCCCCCGTGGCCGGGGCGGCCCCCGTGACCACCGGCCCGGCGAGGGCGTCGTCGGGGCGCTCGGCGGGCTCCGGCGCGCCCGCCGTCAGCGTGCCGCCGGGCGGGAGCTTCAGCTG
>NZ_BAAAIF010000043.1:0-85797 GCF_039525925.1 Streptomyces javensis
CTCGCTCGACGAGACCCGACGACGGGAGCGACGCGTGTCCGAGACGGAGGCTCTGCTCGGCGATCTGCGGGCGGCGTCGTGCCTCCGACGGCGCAGACCGGCACCGGCGTCACCGCCACGGGCGACCCGCAGACGGGCCCAAGCGGCGCGGCCGGGGGCGCGGACGCGGGCGAGCGGATTCCGAGCGCCGGGGCGGGCGGAGAGGCCCCGGCCCCGCCCATCGTGGACGCGATGGGCCAGACGTCCACACCGGCGCGGGCGGCCGTGACCGACCTGCGGCACTCGGCCGCCGACGCGGGGGCGGGCGGCGCCGGGGCCGCGGCGGACACCAGGGGCGTCACCGTGCGGGCGCGGCTCGTCGCCCTCGAAGAGGGCGCCGTGCTGCTGGACCTCGGCGGGGTCACCCACCGCTTCCGCCATGCCGCGCACGGCGCGAGCCACTGGCTGGGGCGGGACGGGGAGGCCTGGCGCGTGGTCGGGCACGACCCCGTGGAGGAGGCGCTGCGCGGCGGGGCCGCCACGGCGCACGCCGGGGAGCTCACCGCGCCCATGCCCGGCACCGTCACCGTCGTGAAGGCGGCCGTCGGCGACGAGGTCACCACGGGTCAGGGCCTGCTGGTGGTCGAGGCGATGAAGATGGAGCACCTCATCTCCGCGCCCCACGACGGCACCGTCACCGAGCTCGAGGTGACCCCCGGCAGCACGGTCGCCATGGATCAGCTGCTGGCGGTCGTCACCCCGCACGAGCCGCGGCAGAGCGAGGAGCGTGAGTGATGACCCTGCCCATGACCGTCCCCGCCCCCGGGCTGCCCACCCGGGTCCGGATCCACGAGGTGGGCCCCCGGGACGGGCTCCAGAACGAGAAGGCGCTGGTCCCGGCGGCCGTCAAGGCCGAGTTCATCCACCGGCTCGCCGAGGCCGGCCTCAGCACCATCGAGGCCACCAGCTTCGTCCACCCCAAGTGGGTGCCCCAACTGGCCGACGCCGAGGAGCTGATGGCGCTCATCGACGACGTGGATGCCCGGCTCCCCGTGCTCGTGCCCAATGAGCGCGGGCTGGACCGCGCCCTCGCGCTGGGCGCGCGCGAGATCGCCGTCTTCGCCAGCGCCACGGAGTCCTTCGCCAAGGCCAATCTCAATCGCACGGTGGACGGCGCGCTGGAGATGTTCGAGCCGGTCGTCACCAGGGCCAAGGACGCGGGCGCGGCCGTGCGCGGCTATCTGTCGATGTGCTTCGGCGACCCGTGGGAGGGCCCGGTCCCGATCTCCCAGACCGTCTCGGTCAGCCGCCGCCTGATGGACATGGGATGCGACGAGATCAGCCTCGGCGACACCATCGGCGTCGCCACCCCGGGCCATGTGCGGGAGCTGCTGGACACGCTCAACGAGGCGGGCGTCGCCGACGACCTGCTGGCCGTCCACTTCCATGACACCTACGGCCAGGCGCTCGCCAACACCCTCGCCGCGCTCGAGCACGGCGTGACCACCGTCGACGCCTCCGCAGGGGGCCTGGGCGGCTGCCCATACGCCAAGAGCGCCACGGGCAATCTCGCCACCGAAGACCTCGTGTGGATGCTCGACGGCCTCGGCATCGAGACCGGGGTCGACATCGGCCGTCTCACCGCCACCAGCGTGTGGATGGCCCGGCATCTGGGCCGGCCCAGCCCGTCCCGCACCGTCCGCGCCCTCTCCCAGAAGGAGATCTGAGCCATGCCGATCGACCACCGACTCAGCCCCGAACACGAGGAACTGCGCCGCACCGTCGAGGCGTTCGCGCACGATGTGGTCGCCCCCAAGATCGGGGAGTACTGGGAGCACCATGAGTTCCCGTACGAGATCATCCGCGAGATGGGCCGGATGGGCCTGTTCGGCCTGCCCTTCCCGGAGGAGTACGGCGGCATGGGCGGGGACTACTTCGCGCTCTGTCTCGCCCTGGAGGAGCTGGCCCGGGTGGACTCCTCGGTGGCGATCACCCTGGAGGCGGGGGTCTCGCTCGGCGCGATGCCGATCTTCCTCTACGGCACGGAGGAGCAGAAGCGCACCTGGCTGCCGGGGCTCTGCTCCGGGGAGACCCTGGGCGCGTTCGGCCTGACCGAGCCCGGCGGCGGCTCGGACGCGGGCGCCACCCGCACCACGGCCCGGCTGGACGAGGCCACCGGCGAGTGGGTGATCAACGGCACCAAGTGCTTCATCACCAACTCCGGTACGGACATCACCGCGCTGGTCACCGTCACCGCCGTCACCGGCCGCAAGGAGGACGGCCGCCCCGAGATCTCCTCGATCATCGTGCCGTCCGGCACCCCCGGCTTCAGCGTGGCCGCCCCCTACTCCAAGGTGGGGTGGAACGCGTCGGACACCCGTGAGCTGTCCTTCGCCGACTGCCGGGTCCCGGCCGCGAACCTGCTGGGCGCGGAGGGCCGGGGCTACGCCCAGTTCCTGCGGATACTGGACGAGGGCCGGATCGCGATCTCCGCCCTGGCCACCGGGCTCGCCCAGGGCTGTGTGGACGAGTCGGTGGCGTACGCCAGGACCCGCGAGGCGTTCGGCCGCCCCATCGGCGCCAACCAGGCGATCCAGTTCAAGCTGGCCGACATGGAGATGCGCGCCCATATGGCCCGGGTGGCCTGGCGCGACGCGGCGTCCAGGCTGGTGCTCGGCGAGCCGTTCAAGAAGGAGGCGTCGATCGCGAAGCTCTACTCCTCCGAGGTCGCGGTGGACAACGCCCGCGAGGCCACCCAGATCCACGGTGGCTACGGCTTTATGAACGAGTATCCGGTGGCCCGGATGTGGCGGGACTCCAAGATCCTGGAGATCGGCGAGGGCACCAGCGAGGTCCAGCGCACGCTGATCGCCCGAGAGCTCGGCTTCGCGAGCTGAGCACCGGTGGGGCCCGCCCCTTCCCCTTACCAGGGGCGAAGTCCCTGGTAAGGGGGCCGGGGCGAAGCCCCCTGGACCCCGGGGTCTGGGGCGGCGCCCCAGTTTCGGGAAGGGGCGGGGAGGGGAACAGCCCGCCGCAGGCGGCACGGTCCACCCGATCGGACCAGGGGCGGAGCCCCGGACCTCGGCCGGGGCCCGGGGCCCGAGCCCCGGGCCCCGGCCGAGCGGCAGCCTCAGCTCGTGGGCCAGGGGATCTGCGGGGAGTGGTAGTACGCGATGCCCATCGCGTCCCAGCGGGAGCCCTGCGCCGCAACCCGCACCTTGTACTCGTCCCAGTTGTGCGCGCTCGCGGGTGACCAGCCGAGTTCGGCGATGCCGGGCAGGCGCGGGAAGGCCATGTACTCGATCTGCGGGCTGGTCTGGAGGGTCTCCGTCCACAGCGGCGCCTCGACACCGAGCACCGAGGACGCCGGGGCGTCCTTGATGTAGGTGCCCGGGTCCCAGTCGTAGGACTGCTTCGCCTCGACGTATCCGGCCCAGCTCTGCCCCAGCGGGGTATCGGCGTTGTACTTCATGTCCAGATAGGCGCGGTTGGCCGGGGAGAGGATCAGCCGGGTGCCCGCCTTGGCCGCGTCCGCGACCTCCTTCTCGCTCCCGTCCGTCCCCCAGTACTGGGCGATCGCGCCCTTCGCGGGGTGCGCACCGGTCAGCTGGTGCCAGCCGACCACCGTCTTGCCGTACTTGGCGACCACCGGCTGCACCCGGTCCAGGAAGGCCACATAGTCCTCGTGGCTGGTGGAGTGGGCCTCGTCGCCGCCGATGTGGAGGTAGGGGCCGGGGGTGAGCGCGGCGAGTTCGCGGATGACGTCGTCCACGAAGTCGTACGTCACCTCCTTCGGCACGCACAGCGAGCTGAAACCGACCTCGGTGCCGGTGTAGAGCGGCGGGGCGACGCCGTCGCAGTTGAGCTCCGCGTAGGAGGCGAGCGCCGCGTTGGTGTGGCCCGGCATGTCGATCTCGGGGACGACGGTCAGCTCACGGCTCGCCGCGTAACGCACGATCTCGCGGTAGTCGTCCTTGGTGTAGTAGCCGCCAGGCCCGCCCCCGACCTGTGTGGAGCCGCCGTGCCTGGCCAGGTTCGGCCAGGAGTCGATCGCGATCCGCCACCCCTGGTCGTCCGAGAGATGCAGATGCAGCTTATTGATCTTGTAGAGGGCCAGCTGGTCGATATAGCGCTTGACCTGGTCCACACCGAAGAAGTGCCGGGAGACATCGAGCATCGCGCTCCGCCAGGCGTAGCGCGGCACATCGGTGATGGTGCCGCCGGAGACCCGCCAGGGGCCCGGCTGCCGGGAGGTGCGCTCGATGGACGCGGGCAGCAGCTGCCGCAGCGTCTGGACGCCGTGGAACAACCCGGCGGCACCGCGTGCGGTGAGGGTGATCGCGCGGCCGGTGACCTGGAGCCGATACCCCTCCTCGCCCAGCGTCCGCACCCCGGCCGCCTTGGGCGTCAGCCGCAGCCGGATGCCGTCGTCACCCGATCGCGTGGTGACGGGCAGCGAAAAGCCCGTGGAGGGGCGCAGCACCTTCGCCAGATAGTCGCCCACCCGGCGCGCCGAACGCGCCGAGCCGTCGGAGCCGGACACCCGGACCCGGGTGTCCGGGCGGATCGCGTACGAGCCCGCCGCGGGCCGTACGGACGCGGGCGCGGGCACCACCCGGTCCAGCGGGGTCGGGGCGGCCGCGGCGGCGTCCTCGGCGGAAGCGGCGTCCTCGGCGGAAGCGGAGGACGGGCGGGAGGACCAGGGGGAAGCCGGGGAAGCGGAGGCGGAGGAGGCCGCGGTCCCCGCCCCGGCCACCACGGTCAGCAGCAGGGAACACAGAAGTCGAGCACGGCGTCGTCTCACAGGGGGTCCCTTCAACGAAACGTGGCATCTTGGGTACCGCGAGGGTCAGTTGCGGTCAAGGTGTAGACCAATGTGTCGCTGTCCGCCTGTCAGAATTCACCGCATGGCGGAAATCACCCAGCGCGATGGCGCCTGGAGCTTTGACGGGGAAGCGATCCGGATCGTCCCGGGGCGGGACCGCGGCGTGCCTGCCGTACGGCAGGCACTCGGCGAACTGACCGTCCCCCTGGTGGCCTTGGCCGGGGTGGCCTACGAGCCGGGGCGGAGGTCGGGCCGGCTGCGGCTGCGGCTGCGCGAGGGGGCGGACCCGCTGTTGCAGGCCACGGGCGGCAAGCTGCCGGACGCCGCCGATCCGTATCAGCTCTCGGTGGAGCCGGACCGCAGGGACCTCGCCGAGTATCTGGTCGACGAGGTCCGCCAGGCCCTGACCCTGGAGCAGGTGCCGTCCGGCCCCTGCGACCGCTATGTGCTGCCCGGCCCCCCGGTGCCGATCTCGGCGTCGGCGGGCGACGCCACGGCCTCCTTCGACGGGGAGCGGGTCCGGCTGGACTGGAACTGGAAGACCGAGGAGTCGAAGAAGTCCGGCGGCCCCCGCACGATCCTCCTGCCGGACCTGGAGATGGTGGAGTGGGTCCCGGCCGCCGGGCTGGAGAACGGCTACCTCCGCTTCATCACGGCGAAGGCCACGGCGACGGCCGCGCCCAAGTACGACCCGCACGCCGTGGTGCTGTACGGATTCAAGAAGGATCCGCTGATGGCGTTGGTCGCGGCGGCCGTCATGGCGCGGATGCCGCATCCGGGCGCCCCGGCGAAGGCGCTCCCGGCCCAGCCGCCCGCCCCCGAGCCGGTGCCCGCGGACGCCCCGTCCGCCGGGGGCGACGAGGGTGAGGTGGATCACGACGTTCTGCTGCGACGGCTGCGCGAACTCGGCGATCTTCACCAGAGCGGGATCCTCACCGAGGAGGAGTTCACCACCGCCAAACAGGCCGTGCTCCGCCGCTTCTCCGACGCCTGAGGGGCGGATTTTCCGCGCCTGAGGGACGGCTTCCCGGCCACCGGGGGCCGGATTTTCCGTCACCGAGACCCAACCCTGCCCGATATCGGGCAGGAATGTTGCGAAACACCGCGCCGCATCGCAGTATCTACGGATGCTCGACCGCCGTATGTCCCACGATGACCTTATCGACCACCTGGTCCGCAGTACGCCGCTCAGCCGCGGCGAGGCGGGCCGGGTGGTGCTGGACGTTCTGGCGTACTTCGACGAGACGACGGAGGAGTTCGTCCGGCGCCGCCACCGCGAGCTCCAGTCCGGCGGGCTGACCAACGCGGACATCTTCGAGCGGATCACGGCCGAGCTGCCGTACCGCGCGGTGGCCCCGCCCGAACTCTCGCTGCGCCAGCTGCGCCGCATCGTCTACGGCTGACGACGCCGGTGCCGCGCCGGTCCACGACACCGGTCCACGACGGCGGCCGCCACCGCCGGACACGAGCACGAGCATGCACGAGCGATCCAATGGGAGGGCCTGAACACCATGTGCGGAATCGTCGGATACATCGGGAAACGCGATGTGGCACCGCTGCTGCTGGAGGGGTTGCAGCGGCTGGAGTACCGCGGCTATGACTCCGCGGGGCTAGCGATCCAGGGCAAGCCCGCGAAGGGCGCCCAGAGCGCCGGGCTGAAGACCGCCAAGGCCAAGGGCCGGGTCCGGGACCTCGAGGCCAAGCTGCCCAAGCGGTTCGCGGGCACCACCGGCATCGCCCACACCCGCTGGGCCACCCATGGCGCGCCCAACGACATCAACGCCCATCCGCATCAGGATGCGGAGGGCAAGGTCGCCGTCGTCCACAACGGCATCATCGACAACGCCGCCGATCTGCGTGCCAAGCTGGCCGCCGACGGTGTGGAGCTGGTCTCCGACACCGACTCCGAGGCGCTCGCCCACCTCATCGGCCGCTCCCAGGCGCCCACCCTGGAGGAGAAGGTCCGCCACGCGCTGGCGATGGTCGAGGGCACCTACGGCATCGCGGTGCTGCACGCGGACTTCCCCGACCGCATCGTCGTCGCCCGCAACGGCTCGCCGGTGGTGCTGGGGATCGGCGAGAAGGAGATGTTCGTCGCCTCGGACGTCGCCGCGCTGGTCAGCCACACCCGTCAGGTGGTCACCCTGGACGACGGCGAGATGGCCACCCTCAAGGCCGACGACTACCGCACCTACACCACCGAGGGCAGCCGCACCTCCACCTCCCCCACCACAGTGGAGTGGGAGGCCGAGTCGTACGACATGGGCGGCCACGACACCTATATGCACAAGGAGATCCACGAGCAGGTCGACGCCGTGGACCGGGTGCTGCGCGGCCGGATCGACGACCGCTTCTCCACCGTCCACCTCGGCGGGCTCAACCTGGACGCCCGCGAGGCGCGCGGGGTGCGCCGGGTCAAGATCCTCGGCTGTGGTTCGGCGTACCACACGGGTCTGATCGGCGCCCAGCTGATCGAGGAGCTGGCCCGGATCCCGGCGGACGCGGAGCCCGCGAGCGAGTTCCGCTACCGCAACCCGGTGGTGGACCCGGACACCCTCTACCTCGCGGTCAGCCAGTCCGGCGAGACCTACGACACCCTGGCGGCCGTCCAGGAGCTCAAGCGCAAGGGCGCGCGGGTGCTGGGCGTCGTCAATGTCGTGGGCAGCGCGATCGCCCGGGAGACGGACGGCGGGGTGTACGTCCACGCCGGGCCGGAGGTGTGTGTCGTCTCCACCAAGTGCTTCACCAACACCGCCGTCGCCTTCGCGCTGCTCGCCCTGCACCTGGGCCGGATCCGCGATCTCTCGGTCGCCGACGGCAAGCGGATCATCGCCGGGCTGCGCAAGCTGCCCGAGCAGATCGCGGAGGTGCTGCGCGGCGAGGAGGAGATCAAGAAGCTGGCCGCGGAATATGCGAACGCAAAGAGCATGATGTTCGTCGGACGGGTCCGCGGCTACCCGGTCGCGCGCGAGGCGTCCCTGAAGCTGAAGGAGGTCTCCTACGTCCACGCCGAGGCGTACCCGGCCTCCGAGCTCAAGCACGGGCCGCTCGCGCTGATCGAGCCCGAGGTGCCCACCGTCGCGGTCCTGCCCGACGACGACCTGCTGGAGAAGAACCGGGCGACGCTGGAGGAGATCAAGGCCCGCAGCGGCCGGATCCTGGCCGTGGCCCACCGGGAGCAGGAGAAGGCGGACCACACGATCGTGGTCCCCCGCAATGAGGTGGAGCTCGACCCGATCCTGATGGGCATTCCGCTCCAACTGCTCGCCTACCACACGGCGCTGGCGCTCGGCCGGGACATCGACAAGCCCCGCAACCTCGCCAAGTCGGTGACGGTCGAGTAGGACCGCACCACCCGCGACCTGGGCGAGTCCTTCGGCGGTCCCCCGCGTGTGCCACCACGCACGCGGGGGCCGCCTCCCCTTCGCCGACGTCGCCCTAGTACGCCGGCGGCTGGCCGTCGCGCGGGAACCGTCACTTCCCGCGCGACAGCACGATCGAACGGTTTGTACCCCTCACAAACGCACAATCCACCTCTACGCACGGGTAGGTTCGTCCGTTGTCAAGATGGACTGACGCCATCTCACCTGCGGTCAAGGGGAGTTGAGGGTGTCCGGTTCCAGGCGCCCGCGCAAGTCGTGCCGACGTAAAAGGTTTTGGACTGAACAACGTCACTTGACGAGAAGGCGCGCCGGGCACGGTGTGTTCAGAGTCCCGGGAACCCGGCAGAGCCCGGAAGGGCCGAACGGGCCCCGGCAGACGCCCAGGGGACGACGCCCGGCTGGCGCTCGGGGAATGACGACGACGGCGCTCAGGGAATGACGACGACGGGCCGCTGCGCCCGCCGTGCGAGCCGCCCCGCGACCGAGCCGAAGATCCGCCCCACCAGCCC
This sequence comes from Streptomyces javensis, assembly GCF_039525925.1. NCBI lineage: Bacteria > Bacillati > Actinomycetota > Actinomycetes > Kitasatosporales > Streptomycetaceae > Streptomyces > Streptomyces javensis. Next base: position 8,697 of record NZ_BAAAIF010000043.1, read on the forward strand.
GTGCGTGGAGCCCACCACGATGGCGTCGGCCGCGTACTCCCGGCCGACCTCCTCCAGCTCATGGCAGATGTCCCCGCCCCGTTCGACGAGGATCCAGGGCACTTCGGAGAGATGATCGGCGCAGGCCAGCTCGAGCCCCAGTACCTCGGTGCGGTGATCGGGGACGTCGACGAAGACCGGCGGCTCACAGCCCGCCCAGACCGTCGTCGGCAGCCGGTTGGCCACATGGACGATGATCAGCCCGGAGCCGGAGCGCCGGGCCATGCCGATCGCATAGGCGAGGGCGCGTTCGCTCGACATGGAGCCGTCGAATCCCACCACAACACCGTGCTGGAACGCTGGATCGCAGGAATGACGTGTTTCTTCCGCCGCTTCGGGGTGCGCCATGTGATCGGCGACCCGCTTGCGGTCCGCGGGTTCGGGGATTTCGTGACCGGCCATCGGTGTCTCGGCGAAGGATGTCCTCGTGCGGAGGGATCGGCGGGGGCTCAGGTAGAGGGCTGTCGGGGGACTTGAGCTCCGCTGGAGCTCGGGGGGCGGTCTCGAGGGGTCGAAATCCGTCCGGGATTCATCTTTCCAAGCCCTTACCCCCAAGGGTACGGCGGCATTCACCACCTGCCCAGAGGTCGCCACGGGAGCGGAGCGCCCGAAGCGTTCCCCGGAGCATGCCGGAGGGCGGCCCGTAACGCAATGCCCCAAGTGGTCCCCCGTCGTCCCGGGCCCCGGGCGGCGGACCGGCCCGGCGGGGCCGCCGCGGTACGCCGTGCGGCCGCCCGGCAGTGACCTGGGGGCGGGCCGGGCGTTGTAGTAGCGGCACCGGGTGCGGCGGCCCCGGCCCGCCCGGCTCACCTGCCCGGATCCCCCGCCCGCCGCGCCCCCGCCACCCCCGCGCCGAGCCCCGCGCCGACACCTCGTCGGCCGCTCGAGAGGAGCCCCGCCCGTGCCCGTCGCCCCCGAGTACGACGCCCCCGGCTCCACCCCCGGCGGCCGGGCCGGGACACCCGGCGGGCCCCACGTTCCGAGCCCCCCTCGAGCCCAGGTCCAGGCCCCCGCTAGCGACGCGGTGAGCGAGGTGATCCGCTGGGCGGCCTTCAGCTGCGCCGTGGTCCCCGTCGTCCTGCTCATGTGCGGATCGCCCTTCGGCGCCGCCCTGGGGGCCGCCGCGGGCCTCGCCGCCGTGACGGCCGCCAGCCGCGCCCTGCTGCGCCACTCCGAGCGCACCGCGGCCCGGTTGGACGCGGACGGCGTCTCCCCGCACCGGGGCCGCCACGGCCGTACGGGGATCGGTGCGCACCGGGGCGGCCGCCGCGTCTGAGGGCCGACCGGAAAAGGCCGGAGCCGGGGAAGCGGTGCGTAGTGCTCCGCACACTCAGCGCCGATGGAGCGTCGCTATAGCACCGCTCAAGCCCGGAAGACGGCCGCTCGGTCCCTGAAGAAGTACGAGGGGGACGTACGCCGGTCGTATGACGCATCCGTACGTCTGCGCCCGCTTGTTTTCAGCCAACTTCCGGCCACACTTCTTTCCTTGGCAAACGCCGTGCTCAACACCCGTCCGGCCAGCGTGGAAAGGGGTCAGGGGCGCACGTACCCCCTACGGGAAGTGGGTGTCCGCACAAGGCGTACTTCACAGCGAGGGCTACGAGTGCAACGCTTCGTGATCGAATGCTTCGCGCCAAGTTGTCATGTCGACATAGTGGCGGGTGGTGAACTGGTCACGGCGACCACACGCGACACAGTAGATTCGATCTTGGCCATGACCGGCGGGGGAACCGTTCAGGACCGAGGGGAAACGTGCAGGACCGAGAGGACGCGACCACCGAGGGGGGCTTAGTGCCATGAGCCAGGACTCCACGACCGTACCGGAGACCTCGCGCAAGCTCTCCGGACGCCGGCGACGAGAAATCGTCGCGGTGCTGCTGTTCAGCGGCGGCCCCATCTTCGAAAGCTCCATCCCGCTCTCCGTCTTCGGTATCGACCGGCAGGACGCCGGAGTTCCTCGGTACCGACTTCTGGTGTGCGCGGGCGAAGATGTGCCACTGCGAACGACTGGCGGTCTGGAACTGACCGCACCATACGGCCTGGAGGCACTCTCCCGGGCCGGCACCGTCGTCGTACCGGCCTGGCGGTCGATAACCCAGCCGCCACCGGCCGCCGCGCTCGACGCACTGCGCCGCGCGCACGAGGAGGGCGCGCGGATCGTGGGCCTGTGCACCGGGGCCTTCGTACTGGCAGCCGCCGGGCTGCTGGACGGCCGCCCGGCGACCACCCACTGGATGTACGCGCCGACGCTCGCCAAGCGCTATCCGTCGGTCCATGTGGACCCCCGCGAGCTCTTCGTGGACGACGGCGACGTACTGACCTCGGCGGGCACCGCCGCCGGGATCGACCTGTGCCTGCACATCGTGCGCACCGACCACGGCGCGGACGCCGCCGGCGCCCTCGCCAGGCGCCTGGTCGTCCCGCCGCGCCGCAGTGGAGGGCAGGAGCGCTATCTGGACAGGTCATTACCAGAGGAGATCGGGGCGGATCCGCTCGCCGAGGTGGTGGCGTGGGCGCTCGAGCATCTGCACGAGCAGTTCGACGTCGAGGCCCTGGCGGCCCGCGCCTATATGAGCCGCAGGACCTTCGACCGCAGGTTCCGCTCGCTCACTGGGAGCGCTCCACTCCAGTGGCTGATCACCCAGCGGGTGCTACAGGCGCAGCGGCTCCTGGAGACCTCCGACTACTCGGTCGACGAGGTCGCGGGGCGCTGTGGCTTCCGCTCGCCGGTCGCGCTGCGCGGGCACTTCCGGCGGCAGCTGGGGTCCTCCCCGGCCGCCTACCGGGCCGCGTACCGTGCCCGCAGGCCCCAGGGCGGGCCCGCGGAGCGCCCGGACCGCCCCGACCGCTTGGAGCGGCTGGAGCGGCTGGAGCGGGCCGACCGGCCCGACCGCGCCGAGGTGATCGAACCCCGGGCCGGCGACCACTCCCTGCCGCTGCGGCGGCCGGGCCCGCCCGGCGCCCCCACCGGCCACTCGGGGCACCCTCCGCACCACCATCACGCTCCGCATCCGGAACCTGGCAAACCGGAGTCGGACGCCTACGCCCCACGCCTGCCCGAACAGGCGGCGGGCCGGGCCCCGGGCCGTCCGTCCCTGCCCGGCCAGCGGGAACGCCCCGTAGGGTGAGACGTATGAACGATCGCATGGTGTGGATCGACTGCGAGATGACCGGGCTCTCGCTGGCGAACGACGCGCTTATCGAGGTGGCCGCGCTGGTCACGGACTCCGAGCTGAACATCCAGGGCGACGGAGTGGACATCGTTGTCCGGCCCCCCGCGGAAGCGCTGGTCACCATGCCCGAGGTGGTGCGCGAGATGCACACCACCTCCGGCCTGCTCGCCGAGCTCGAGGGCGGGACCACGCTCGAGGACGCCCAGGACCAGGTCCTGGCCTACATCCGCGAGCACGTCCCCGAGGCCGGCAAGGCCCCGCTGTGCGGAAACTCGGTCGGCACCGACCGGGGCTTCCTCCTCCGGGACATGCCGACGCTCGAGAGCTACCTCCACTACCGGATCGTCGACGTCTCCTCGATCAAGGAGCTGGCCCGCCGCTGGTACCCGCGGGCCTACTTCAACAGCCCCAAGAAGAACGGCAACCACCGCGCGCTCGCGGACATCCACGAGTCCATCGCCGAGCTGCGCTACTACCGGGAAGCGATCTTCGTGCCCGCTCCCGGCCCGGACTCGGACACGGCGAAGGCCATCGCGACCAAGCACGTCCTGCCCGCCCGGCACGCCTGACCCTGCCGCCATCCCGGTGCTCGCTCCCGACTCCCCGAAAGCCGGGAGCGAGCACCCCTCCGGACCCTGTACACTTTTTCTCGGCCGGTGCGGAAAGCGCCGGTCATGGTGGGTATAGCTCAGCTGGTAGAGCACCTGGTTGTGGTCCAGGATGTCGCGGGTTCGAGTCCCGTTACTCACCCTCTTCGAAGAGGCCGCTGACCTGGCAAAACGGGTCAGCGGCCTCTTTCGTCGTGGCGAGCGCCCGTAAGCGGTCCGCGAGGACGGCTGCACCGCGGATCAGGCCCTGCGGCATGAGGATGCGCTCTGCCCCCGCGCCCAGCCCGGCGAGCGGGGGGCCGGCCGGGGTCGGCCCGGATCGCCCGCACAGCCCTATGCGTCCTGAATGGCCGCGGTCGGTCGAGCCTGGACACTCAGGTCCGGTCCGGGGCCTTTGCCGCGCCAGGAGTCAATGCGGTGCCTGGTGCAACGCGCAGCCGCGGCGCGGGATTTGGCGCTTGGCCGACCGTCCACAACCGACTCCGAGGGTGACATCGCAATCCATGTACTCTCGGCATTGTTCAGTCATCTCGTGGCTTGGAGGAAGCACCCATGACCAAGGCCCCGTTCGTCGCCATGTCCGCCGCTACCGCGGCGCTTGGGACCGCGCTCGGTTCCCTCGCGCTCCAGCTGCGCGCAGACGGCTACGAGCAGTACGTCGAATCCGTGGCCACCTTCAGCGTCTTGATGTACGTCACCGCGGCCCTGGTCATGGTGACGTGGGTCCGAGACGGTCGGCCGCACGCGAACTGAGTCGCGGGGGTCAGCTGCCCGGCTGGGCGGTGGTTGCCTGGTCAGGCGCTTTGCGGGAGGCAGCACTCCTCGCCCGCGACCGTGCCGCTGGCCGCCGCGATGACGGCATCGAGGCGGTCGCGGATGGTGGCCAGGTCGGCCATCTGGGCGTTGATGCGGTCGCGTTCGGCGGTCAGGCGGTCGATGTTGTCGGGGGTGGCGACGCCGGTGTGCGTACAGGGGAGGAATTCGCGGAGGGTCTTGCTCGACAGGCCCGCGGAGTAGAGGCACTGGATCCACAGCACGCGGTCGACCGCGTAGTCCGCGTAGTGGCGCTGGCCGCTGGGGCTGCGTTCCGAGGTGAGCAGGCCCTGCTCCTCGTAGTAGCGCAGCGCTCGTACACTGACGCCGGTCTTGGCGGCGAGTTCGCCGATGCGCACCGTGACTCCTCCCGCATCCGACGTCAGGGACGCGCTTCAGCGTAGTCGAGGGGCCCGGGAGTCGGGGGGCGGTTGGGCGGGAGTCTCCTCCGCCGCCGGCCTCCCCTCACCGAGGGCGCCGTCGACGTGTTTGCGCCGGTCCTCGTCCGCGACGAGCAGAGAGAGGAGCGAGGCCACGGGAAGCCCGGCCTCGGCCGGATGGCGAAGGACCTTCCCCGGCTCGATGCGGTACGTGTTCGTACGCCCCTCACGGGTGTGCGACAGATACCCGTCCTGCTCCAGGTCTCCGATGATCTTCTGGACGGCGCGCTCGGTCAGCCTACAGTGCGCGGCGATGTCACGGATCCGCACGTTCGGATCATCGGCGATCGCGGCCAGCACGCGAGCGTGGTTGGTCAAGAACGTCCATCCAGTGTGCGATTCAGTTACTCCTCCCATGGCCTCATGATATTGCCGAAACAATAGCGCATCTGGAAACATGAATCCAACTTCGTGTATAGCAAGCCGTGTGACGCCCGTGAGGCGACCTTGAGGGGAGACAGACAGGTGCACGCACGAGACATCTCCGTGCCCGAGCCTGGACATCGCTCGCCGTACAGGCCCGTGATCGGCGCGGCACCGGGCATACCGGACAGCTCGACGCCGCCGATCCCCTCATCCATCCTCCTCACCGACAGCTACCCGGAGGGCCCCCGGAAGGTCGTCGTGGTCAACGGCGAGGTGGACTACGAGACCGCCCCCGTCATGTCCGCCGTCCTGCGCAACGCCCTCCGCGATTCCGCCGAGGGCGTTGACGTGGACCTGAGCGCGGTGAGGTTCTGGGACTGCGCGGCGCTGAACGCGCTGCTGAGGCTCCGCCGGGAGGCGCTCGCGCACGGCAAGACGGTCATCGTCCGCTCCCCGAGCCGCACGGCCGGCCGGGTCCTGGACCTGACCGGCACCGCACGGCTGTTCCGGCCTCCGGTCTTCGAGGGCCGGGCGGTCACCCCTCCATCTCGTCCTTGATGGCCTCGGCGATCCGGGTCAGCGTCTTGGTGATGGTGGCCACCGCGGCGGCCTTGTCGATGCCGAGGTCGGTCAGCAGGCCCGCGCCGTCCTCGTGTTCGAGGAGGGCGAGGAGGATGTGCTCGGTGCCGACGTAGTTGTGGCCCAGCCGCAGGGCCTCGCGGAAGGTGAGTTCGAGGACCTTGCGCGCGTCGGCGTCGAAGGGGACCAGCGCGGGCATGGAGTCGGATGCGGCCGGGAGGGCGGCGGTGGCGGCCTGGCGGACGGCGTCCAGGGGGACATCCTGGGCGACGATCGCCTTGGCGGCCAGACCCTCGGGCTCGGCCAGCAGACCGAGGATGAGGTGCTCGGGGCGGATCTCGGCGTTGGCGGCGGCGCGGGCCTCGTTCTGGGAGGCGACCACGACGCTCCGGGCGCGCGGCGTGTAGCGGCCGAAGCCCTGGCTCGGGTCGAGGTCCGACGGTTCGCCGGACGCCTTGGGGACGAAGCGCTTCTGGGCCGCCTGCCGCGTCACCCCCATGCTCTTGCCGATGTCGGTCCAGGAGGCGCCGGAGCGGCGGGCCTGGTCCACGAAGTGGCCGATGAGGTGGTCGGCCACGTCGCCGAGGTGCTCGGCGGCGATCACCGCGTCGGTGAGCTGGTCGAGGGCGTCGGGGTGGACCTTCTTGATGGCCTCGATCAGGTCGTCGAGGCGCACGGGATGGGTGGGTCCGACTGATTTCGTCATGCGTCAACCATAGGTTGACACCCCGCGGAGTGTCAACGCTGGGTTGACAGTAAATCTAGCCCCGGGGTTCGCGGCGCGGCCGGTTCGGGGGCCAGAACGACGTCCAGGTGAACTTGTCGCCGCCCACCCACCGGACCACGTCCGGGTCGTCCAGATCGACGTCGTCCAGGCCGACCTCCCGCGCGATCTCGATGACGTCCAGCACCGAGTGCGCCTTGCCCGCCAGCTCACCGGCGATCTCGACCAGACGGAACGGGGGGTCGTTCTGCTGGACGCCGAGCACCACGATCGGGGGCCGGTGGATGCGCGGCGCCTGGGATTCGGTCATATGTCCCAGGCTGCGCCCCGTGCCCTCCCGCCGCACCTCGGCGGCGCCGGACCGCGCGGCCGGGCACTCCGTCGGACCGCACCGGCTCGCCCGCCCCCGCACCGCGCCCCACGATGGTCCGGTGGACGGAGAACACGGCCGCATATCCGGCGGACTGGGCCGCCGCCGCTTCCTCGGGGCCGCCGCGGCGGCCGGTGGCGGGGCGTCGGCGGTGGCCGCGACGGGCTGCGACTCCTCCTCCGAACGCACCGGCCACCGCGCCCGCCCGTCCCGGCGCGCCGACGCCGCACGCCGGGCGGAGGAGGCGGAGCGGGCCCGGCCGGGCAGCGCCGACTGGCGCATCCGCTCGGTGGGGCCGCCCGACGCCATCGCGGGCTATACCGACCGGGTGAGCGTGCTGCCCGACGAGGAGTTCGGACTCCATGTGTCGACCACCGCGCCCGCCTTCCGCGTCTCGGCCTACCGGATCGGCTGGTACGGCGGGGCGCAGGCGCGGCTGGTGTGGCGGTCGGGCCGGGTGGACGGCCGGAAGCAGGGCCCGCCCGTGTTCCTCGACGCCACCCGCACGGTGCGGGCCGACTGGGACCGTTCACTGCGGGTCCGCGCCCGGAACTGGCCGGAGGGCTCGTATCTGCTGCGGCTGGACGCCTCGAGTGGCCATCAGCGCTACGTGCCGCTGATCGTGCGCTCCCGGCAGGCGCGGGGGCGGACGCTGCTGTTGCACGCGCCGGCCACCTGGCAGGCGTACAACACCTGGGGCGGCTACAGCCTCTACCAGGGCCGGGACGGTGCGTACGGGAGCCGCTCGCTGGCCGTCAGCTTCGACCGGCCGTACGCCAAGAACGGGGCCGAGAAGTTCCTGGTCTACGAGCGGCCCCTGGTGGTCCTCGCCGAACGGCTGGGCCTTCCGCTCGCGTACACCACGGGCGTGGACGTCCATCTGCGACCGGCCGTGCTGGAGGGCGTCTCGGCCGCCCTGTCGCTCGGCCACGACGAGTACTGGACCCCGCAGCAGCGGCAGTACGTGACCCGGGCCCGGGACGACGGCACCAATCTGGCCTTCCTCGGCGCCAACACCTGCTTCCGCCGGATCCGGCTGGAGCGCGGCCCCGGCGGTGCCCCCGCGCGCACCGTGGTCTGCTACAAGACCGCCTACCGGGACGACCCGTACCTGGTGAACCATCGCGACCTGGCGACCACCGACTTCCGCCAGCCCCCCGCGCCCGATCCCGAGTCCTCACTGACCGGCGTCCTCTACGAGGGCTACCCGACCGACGCCCCGTACGTCGTCCTGGACAGCGGCCACTGGCTGTTCGCCGGGACCGGGGTGGACGACGGCGACTCCTTCGACCATCTGGTGGGGGTGGAGTACGACCGGGTCACCCCGGGCGATCCCACCCCGGCGCCCCTGCGGATCATCGCCCACTCCCCCCTGGTCTGCCGGGGCCGGCACAGCCACTCGGACTCCGCGTACTACACCGTGCCGAGCGGGGCCGGGGTCTTCGCCTCGGGGACGATGCGCTGGGTGGAGGCCCTGATGGCGGGGACCCGGGAGAACGGGCGCGACCACCGGATGGACGCGCGCACCGGTGCCTTCGTCACCCGCGTCACGGAGAATCTGCTGCGTGCCTTCGCCGCGGGGCCCGCCGGCCGGGACAAGCCACGGCCGGAGGACAACGTGCGCGCGGTGTACTCGGGCGCGTCGCGCGTAGGCGCCTGACCCGGGGCCCGAGCGCCGCCGCTCACCGACGCCGCACCGGGCCGCCCCCGACCGGGTGCTGTCCCCGAACGGGTGCTGTTCTCGGTGCCCTCGTCCCCGCCCGGCCGAGCGCCGCCGACAGCCAACAGCAGGGCCTTTCCCGCCCGGTCCGGCATCCGGGCCGGACCGGACGAGTGAATTTCCGCCGTCGCGCTCGGCCCGGCCTTCACACCGTCGGAACATACTGCGCAAATGCCCGAGAAGACGCTCATTCCTCATCTGATCCACCAGACGTGGAAGAACACCGACGTACCGCACAAGTGGCGGGAGTGGTCCGAGTCCTGGCGCCGACACCACCGCGACTGGGAGTACCGGCTGTGGACGGACGCGGACAACCGCGCGTTCCTCGAAGAGCACTACGCGTGGTTCCTCCCCGTCTACGACGGCTATCGCGAGCCGGTCAAACGGGCCGGCGCCATCCGCTACTTCGTCCTCGACCACTTCGGCGGGCTGTACGTCGATTTGGATTTCGAGTGCCTGCGCCCGATGACCGAGCTCTTCGCCGGGCAGGAGCTGGTGCTCGGCTTGGAGCCGGAGGAGCACGTCCAACTGCCGTCGAGCCGCCACGGCGGTATGCGGCGCATCGTCGGCAACGCGTTCATGGCCTCGCGGCCCGGCCATCCGTTCTGGCCGCATGTGCACCGGCGGCTGGTGGGCGCCCACACCAGGCCCGACACGCTGGACGCGACGGGCCCGTTCTTCCTCACGCGCTCGGTCGACAGTGCCCCGGAGGACGCCCCCATCACGTTCCTGGGGGCCGCCACCCTGTACCCCAAGCTGAGTCCGGCCGCCGCGGAGTTGTTCGGGCAGCGTGAGGACGACCGGGACCTGGCGCACGCCGTGCACCACTGGTCGGGCGCCTGCGTCCGGGAGGCCCCGGGCGCTCCGGCGGCGTCGAGGGGGCGTCAGGTCAGGTTCTGGATGAGCCAGGACCTGCAACCCTGCGTCCGGGGCGTGGTCGACCTCGACGCCCAGCGCAGGCGGTGGGCCTCGGGATCCCCCGCGCCGACGGTGTCCTGTCTGATGGTGACCAAGGGCCGGCTGCCGCTGGCCGAGCGGGCGATCCGGTGCTTCCTCGCCCAGACCTACACCCGCGCGGAGCTGGTCGTGGTGGACGACGGCGCGGACGGCGCCCTCGCGGACCACGTACGCGAACACGCCGACCCGAGGATCCGTGTGCACCGGCTGCCGCCCGAGGGGCGGACGCTGGGCGCACTGCGGAACATCGCGGTGGACCTCGCCGCCGGGACGTATGTGTGCCAGTGGGACGACGACGACCTGTACGCCCCGGAGCGGCTCGAGGTGCAGCTGGCGGCGGTCCTCGCGCTGGACGCCACGGCGTGTTTCCTGGCCCGGGAGCGGCTGTGGTGGCCCGCGCGCCGCAAGCTGGCCATCTCCGGGGTGCGAGTGTGGGAGGGCTCCATGCTCTGCGCGAAGGACGCGCTCCCCCGCTATCCGGAGCGGCGGCGCGGCGAGGACTCCCCGGTCGCGGAGGCCGTGGTGCGCGGCGGGCGGACGGTGTCCCTGGACGCGCCCGAGCTCTACACCTACGTGTTCCACGGGGCCAACACCTTCGACGAGTCGCACTTCACGAGCCTCTTCGACGCCGCGACCCAGGTGTGGCCGTCCGGCGACGCCTACGCGGACCAGGTGCGCGCGATGGCGAAGCGGCTGCCCCTCGCCCCGGCGGACGACCTGGAAGCCCCCGTGCCTGAGCCAAGCAGGTGAAGCGGTCTTCGGCCCCGGTGCTTGTACAGGCAGGGGTCGTTATCCAGATGCCTCTGCGGGGGTGTGTCAACGGAACACGAAAATGAGGAGAATCGCATGAACATCGGCAAGGCGGCCATTCTGGTGACCGCGGCGGCCGGGGCAGTGGTCTTCGGCGGTGCCAGCGCCGGCGCCCACGGTCAGGACAACGCCGTGAAGCAGCTCAACAACTGCGACTCCGAAGATGCCGTCAGCTTCGGCGGGCCGCCGTCGAAGCCCGACTGTGTCAACTTCGCGGACGTCTTCGGGGATCTGACTCAGCTCAACGACTGTGAATCCGCCAGCGGTCCGACCGCGAGCTCCGGCAACCTGCTCTTCTCGAGCACGATCGTCGAGGGCTCGCAGTGCGCCAACGTCGCCGTCTCCGAAAAGTCGAACGCCAAGGTGGACCACCGGGGCGCGTACGGCGCCGGGCACCGATGACGCAGGCACCAACCGGCCCCGAACACGGCCCCCTGGAGGCTGGTGACCTCTCGGGGGCCGCGGTGTCACCGCGGGAGCCCGTTGTCTCGGTGGTCATCCCCTGCTACGACTACGGTCATTATCTGTCGCAGGCCGTGGAGAGCGTGCTGGCGCAGACCTACCCGGACTGGGAGCTCGTCGTGGTCGACGACGGCAGCACCGACGACACCGCGGCGGTGGCCCGATCGCTGATCGCCGACCATCCCGGGCGGCGCATCCGGCTCCTGGAACAGGCCAACGCCGGGGTGTCGGCCGCCCGTAACGCGGGCATCGCGGCCACCACCGGCCGCTATGTTCTGCCGCTGGACGCCGACGACATGATCGCCCCCACCATGCTGGAGCGGACGGTCGCGGTGCTGGAGCGGCACCCGGACATCGCCATCGTCTCCACCGATCTGTCCGTCTTCACCGACGACGACCTGCCCGCGCAGGTGCTGGAGCTTCCGGCCTACGACAGGGACCTGCTGCTGCGGCGGCTGATCATGTTCTACTGCTCGCTCTACCGCCGTGAGGTGTGGCAGGCGGTGGGCGGTTACGTCGAGGACATGCGCGCCGGGGAGGACTGGGACTTCTGGATCGCCGCCACCGAGCGCGGCTTCACGGCCCACCACATCCACGAGCCGCTGTTCGGGGCGCGCCACAAGGACGACGGACTACACGTGGAGGCGGCCGAGAACGACCTGGCGACCCGGGCCAGGATCGTGGCCAACCACCCCGGGATGTTCAAGCCGGTCACCCTGGCCTGGGCGCGGGCGGTGCTCGCCCAGGACGAGCGGGAGTGCCTGGCCGACGAGCGGGTGCCCGATGACATCCTCACCCGGGCCGCCGACATGGACCAGTTCCTGCGGGTCGTCATGCGGCTCCAGCGCACCGCGCGGCTCCAGAGCCGTCACATCCGGCGGCTGGAGCGGTCCCTGGCCGAGCGGGATGTCCCGGTGCCCGTCTGAACGCGGCGCGGCGAGAGCGGGGCTCCCCATGGAGCCCCGCTCGGCGTGGAGTCGGCTAGTGGAGTCGGCTATTCGAAGAGGTCCGCGTACGACCCCATCGCCAGCGCGATGTCCGCCTGGGCCCAGAACCGGTGGTACGTGAAGCTGGGCACCGCGCCGCCCTTCAGATACGCCTCGACCTTGGACCAGGCCGGGTCGTTCTTGTAGAAGGAGCGGATCGACATGAAGGTGGAGCTGGAGTCGATCTTGTCACCGTTCGGCATGGTCCCGGTCCAGCCGCTGGGCACGTAGACCGGGTCGTCGAAGCGGTTGTAGTCGGCGCGGGTCTCGGGGACCGCGATGCCGAGGGCGTCCTGGTAGTTGTTCCACATGCCGTCCAGCAACGCCTTCGCGGTGTCCCTGGCCTTGGTGTCGCCGGACTTGGCGGCGTAGTAGGACAGGGTCTTGGCGTACGCGGCCGCCACGCCGACGTCATTGGTGTAGTCGGCGACGGTGACGTGCAGGTTCGCGTTGGCGCCGGGGCTGGAGGCGTTCCAGGTGTCGGGCTGGCCGGACCACTGGAGGGTGGACGGGATCTGGTAGGTGCCATCGGCGTTGACGGTGGTCTTGGACAGCGCCCACTTCACCCACTTGTCCAGGACCGTCTTCGCGGAGGCGTCACCGGTGCGGTTGTAGTACTCCGCGACGCGCTCCATGGACCACGCCTGGAAGCCGAACCACTGGTTGGACGGCGGATCGTGGTAGACCGGCTTCTCGTCGTAGTACATGCCGTAGAAGGTGGACGTGCCCGACGGCGGCGTGGCGTAGCGGCCCTGCCAGCTGTTGGTGGCGCCGCCCGCGATGGCGCCCTCGCTGGACTGGAGCCACCGGTAGAACTCCAGCTGGCGCTTGAGGCTGGTGGACCAGTCGCTCGCACCCGTCGCGGACTTGGGCTTGAGGTCGGCGTACGAGCTCAGGGCCCAGGCCGCCATGGGGTTCTGGTAGCCGCCGTGGGCGTGGCTGGAGCCGATGCGCCAGGACCAGCCCGCGGAGGTGTCGGTGGCGCCGCCCCAGGCGTAGTACCAGGACAGCAGGTAGTGGGAGCTGTTCTTGCCGCTCCCGGCCGGGCAGGTGGTCTCACCGGCACAGTTGCCGATCTTCTTGAAGTACTTGTCGTACATCGCGTAGCGCAGATAGTCGCCCATCTTGGCGGCCTTGGCGATGTTGCCGGAGATCTGGCTTCCCTTGCCCTGCGCCTTGGCCCACTCCGAGGCCCAGTAGGCGGCCTGGACGACCCGGGCGTCGGCGTCGGGGGCGTTGGTGAACTTCCACTGCTTGGCGTACGAGGCGTCGCCGGTGAACAGGTCCAGATAGCCGTTCTTGCCGCCGTACTTGAAGCTGTCGCAGGTGGGCTGGGTCACGGTCTCCCAGACCGACTCCTGCGGACCGCGCTGGAAGGTATTGACGTAGGACGGGCCGGTGTCGGACGGCCCCGCCTCGCACTTGCCGGGCGCGTTGCCGTAGCCGTAGACGTTGTCGACGTCCTGGATCCAGTGCATGCCGTAGATGTCATCGGTGCCGTACGCGCTCTTCAGCTCGGCGGCGATGGGGTCGTTGCCGACCGGGACATTGCCGTTGAGCTGCGAGGGGTACTGGGAGGGCTGGTCCCATTCGGGGGCGTAGGTGGCCGGCTTGGAGGCGTTGTAGAAGCTGTTGGTGGGCTGGTCGGCGTGGGTGGGGATCATGTACTTCTCCATGGTGTCCCACGCGGAGTTGAACTTGGACCAGTCGCCGGTGACCTTGCCGTACATCGCCTGGAGCCAGATCAGATAGCTGTACGCCTCGGAGGTCGTCTCATGGCCGTGGTCGGGGGCCTCGACGATCAGGGTCTCCACCGAGTGGTACGGAACGCCCTCGGGCGAGAAGTAGCCCGCCGAGGGTGCGGTGATCTTGTTGTAGAGGTCCAGGAAGCGGGCGTCGTAGTCCTTCGCGGCGGCCAGCTGGGTGACGGTGACCTCGGCCTTGGTGTGGCCGGCGGCGGTCGCGGTGAAGGTCGCGGCGCCGGTGCCGGAGTTCGCGGCGGCGACGGTCACCTGCTGCGCGGTGTCCCAGTTGGCGGGGGTGAAGGTGAGGGTGGCGCCCGAGGAGATCGTCAGGCCGGTGTTGCCCGAGGTGCGGGCGACGGAGACCGTGACGTCTCCGGACGGCTTGGTGGACAGCTTGACGCCGAAGGTCCCCGTCTTGCCCTGCTGCACCCCGAGCTGCCCGGGGCTGGCCACCAGCGCGGGCCCGGCCGCCACATGGATGCCGACGGGGGTGGACTCGGCGGCGGCGCCCTGGCTGTCGTACGCCTTGGCGTAGAGCGAGTAGTCGCCGGCCGGGACGTCCTGGTAGTCGAAGGCGTACGGGGAGGTGGTGTCGGTGCCGAGGAGCTTGGTGTCGCTGTAGAACTCCACCTTGCTGATCGTCGCCCCGTCCGCCGCCGCGGCCGTGGCCGTCATCGGGACGGTGTCGCCGGAGGTGAAGACGGCGCCGGGTGACGGGCTGCTCAGCACCGTGATGGGCGGCTGATGGGCGCCCCGGCAGGCCACGCCGTTGACGGCGAAGGAGGTGGGGGCGGCGTTGGTGCCGCTGTAGGTGAACTGGGCGCCGGTGGTGACGTTGCCCCCGGCCGCGATCTTCGCGTTGTGCCCGGCGTTGGTGACGGTGACGGTCTTGCCGGACTGCGACCAGCTGCCGTTCCAGCCGTTGCCGAGCTTCTGGTTGCCTGCGTAGTCGTAGGTGAGGGTCCAGCCGTCGATGGCGTCGGTGCCGGGGTTGGTGATGGTGAGATCGGCGGTGAAGCCGGAACCCCAGTCATTGGTCTTGTAGTCGACCCCGCACTGGACCGCCGCGGCGTGCGCGGGGGCGGCGCCGCCCGCCGCGGTCATGGCCACGGGGAGCGAGAGGGCGGCGGCGAGGGTGGTCACCAGCCGTCTCATTCGTCGTCGTGCCCCTGATCGTCGTGGGCTGGATAAGGGCGAGCCACGCTGTACGCGCATCTGGGGGGACCTCCTCGCGGTTCGTGCGGGTGGTGGGGGATGTGCGAACCAGTGGGAGCGCTCCCAAGGTTCGTGTCAGCCCGAAGGAGTGTCAAGTCTTTGAACAACAGCGGGTCGCCGGGCACCCTCGACCGATAATTCATGAACGGGGTCTGTTGACATGCGCCCGTCGAGCGCTACCTTCACTTCAACCAGTGGGAGCGATTCCAGCAGTCTGCGCCACCTCGAACGGCGCTTGGACCTCGAGGAGTCGCTCCATGCGAGCACCCCCGCGCCTTTACGCCTTGGTGGCCGCCGCGGCGTTATCCGTGGCGGGCACCGCCTTGGTGCCCGCCACCGCCTCGGCGGCGAGCGGCCCGGCCACGAACGCCTCGGCGGCCAGCGCCCCAGCGGTGGCCGTGCCCAACGCGGCACCACCGAAGCTCCGCGCCTCCGGCAACAAGCTCGTCGACGAGAACGGAGCCACCCGGCGGCTGCTGGGCGTCAACCGCTCCGGCGGTGAGTTCATGTGCGTCCAGGGGCGTGGCATCTTCGACGGCCCCGTGGACGACGCGGCCGTCAAGGCCATCGCCGACTGGAAGGTCAACGCGGTCCGGATCCCGCTCAACGAGGAGTGCTGGCTGGGCCTTTCCCCTATCGACGCGGCCTACGGAGGGGCCAACTACATCGCGGCCGTCGAGGCACTCGTCGCCCGGCTGGAGGCCCGTGGCATCACGCCCGTCGTCGAACTCCACTGGAGCCACGGCAGATACACCGGCGGGGACAGCCACTGCGCCGACACCGAGTACGCCACCTGCCAGAAGCCGATGCCGGACGCGCAGTACACCCCGGCCTTCTGGACCTCGGTCGCCCAGACCTTCAAGGGCGACCAGGCCGTGGTCTTCGACCTGTTCAACGAGCCGTTCCCGGACCGCGCCACCTCCGACCTCACGGCGGCGTGGAAGTGCTGGCGCGACGGCGGGAGCTGCCCCGGGATCGACTTCCAGGTCGCCGGGATGCAGACCCTGCTGAACGCCGTACGGGCCACCGGCGCCAGGAACCTGGTGCTGGTCCCCGGGGTCGCCTACGCAGGCGATCTGCGCCAGTGGCTGACGTACAAGCCGAACGACCCGGCGGGCAATCTCGCCGCCGCCTGGCACACGTACAACTTCAACACCTGTTCCAACGAGAGCTGCTTCAACGAACAGCTCGCGCCGGTCATCGCCCAGGTCCCGTTCGTGGCGGGCGAGATCGGCGAGAACACCTGCTCCCACGGCTATGTCGACCGGGTCATGGCCTGGTTGGACGCCAAGGGCGCCTCGTATCTGGGGTGGACCCGGAACACCTGGGACTGTTCCTCGGGCCCGTCCCTGAACAGCGATGACAACGGCACGCCGACCAACTACGGCGTGGGACTCCGCGATCACCTGAAGGGAATGCAATGAGCCGCAGAATCCGAATGGCGGGCACCCTGCTCGCCGCCTCCGCGCTGACCATGGGGGCGCTGACCGGCGTGGCGTCCGCCCAGGTGGACAGCGGCAGGGCGGCCGCCGCGAAGGTCGACAACCCGTACTCGGGCGCCAAGGTGTACGTGAACCCCGACTGGTCGGCGAAGGCCGCCGCCGAACCCGGCGGCAGCAAGGTCTCCAACCAGCCGACCGGCATCTGGCTGGACCGGATCGCCGCGATCAACGGCACGGGCGGCGCGATGGGGCTGCGCGCCCACCTCGACCAGGCGCTCCAGCAGTCGGGCGGCAGCCCGACCGTCGTCCAGTTGGTGGTCTACGACCTGCCCGGCCGTGACTGCTCGGCACTGGCGTCCAACGGCGAGCTCGGCCCGACCGAGATCGACAAGTACAAGACGCAGTTCATCGATCCGATCGCGGCGATCCTCTCCGAGTCGAAGTACGCCAACTCCAATCTGCGGATCGTGACCACGATCGAGGTCGACTCGCTGCCCAACCTGGTCACCAACACCGGCGGCAAGCCCACCGCGACCCCCGAGTGCGACACGATGAAGGCGAACGGCAACTATGTGAAGGGCGTCGGCTACGCCCTGAACAAGCTGGGCTCGATCGGCAACGTCTACAACTACATCGACGCCGGGCACCACGGCTGGATCGGCTGGGACGACAACTTCAACCCCACCGCACAGGTGATCAAGCAGGCGGCGACGGCCGAGGGCAGCACGGTCGACAAGGTGGCCGGCATCATCACCAACACGGCCAACTTCAGCGCGCTGAAGGAGGACAACTTCACCGTCAACGACTCGGTCAACGGCACCACCGTGCGCCAGTCGAAATGGGTGGACTGGAACCGGTACGTGGACGAGCTCTCCTACGCCCAGGCGTTCCGCCAGGAGCTGGTCAACGTCGGCTTCCCGAGCAACATCGGCGCGCTGATCGACACCTCCCGCAACGGCTGGGGCGGCTCGGCCCGGCCCAGCGGCCCCGGCGCGAAGACGGACGTGGACACGTACGTCAACGGCGGGCGCTACGACCGCCGGATCCACGTCGGCAACTGGTGCAACCAGAAGGGCGCCGGGCTCGGCGAGCGGCCCAAGGCGGCACCCGCGGCCGGGATCGACGCGTACGTGTGGATGAAGCCCCCGGGCGAGTCGGACGGCTCGAGCTCCTCGATCCCGAACGACGAGGGCAAGGGCTTCGACCGGATGTGCGACCCGACGTACACCGGCAACCCGCGCAACAACAACAACATGTCGGGTGCGCTGCCGAACGCCCCGCTGTCGGGCCACTGGTTCTCGGCCCAGTTCCAGGAGCTGCTGAAGAACGCCTATCCGGCGCTGTAATCCGCCTACCCGGCGCTGTCATCGCACGACCCGTCCCCTGAAGTGGGGCCGGTGGACGCTCTTCGCGACCACCGGCCCCACACCCATTGCCGCCTCAGGAGGACTGCCTCCGTACCAGCTGCGTCGGCAGCACCATCTGCGGCCGCTTGGCCGTGCGGTCCGAGCGCCCCGCGATCTCCTCCAGCAGCACCCGCACCATCGCCCGGCCCATCTCCTCCGTGGCCTGCCGGACGCTCGTGAGGGGAGGGTCCATATGGCGGGCGACGGCCGAGTCCTCGAAGCCGACCAGCGCCACGTCGTCCGGGACGCGGCGCCCGTTCTCGCGCAGCACCTGCCGGGCGCCCGCGGCCATCACGTCCGAGGCGGCGAAGACCCCGTCCAGGTCCGGGCGATGGCTCAGCAGCTGCCGCATCGCCCGGCGGCCGCCCTCCTCGGTGAAGTCCGCGGACGCCACCAGCTCCGCCGCCACCTCCCGGCCCGCCGCCCGGACCGCGGCGTGGTAGCCCGCCAGGCGGCACTGCGCGACATACATGTCCAGCGGGCCGGTGATGGTGGCGACCGTCTCGCGGCCGCGGCCGATGAGGTGCTCCACGGCGGACTGGGCGCCGCCGGTGTTGTCCGAGTCGACGTACGGGACCGATTCATGCGCCGAGCGGCGGCCGCTGAGCACCGCGGGCATCTCGATCCGCTCCAGCAGATCCGGCAGCGGATCGTCCGCGTGGACGGAGACCAGCAGCACCCCGTCGACCCGGTGCGCGGAGAGGTAGTCCGCGAGCCGCTGCCGTTCCTTGGGGGTACGGATGAGGGTGAGCAGCAGCTGGAGGTCGGTGTCGGCGAGCTCGGCGCCGACGCCGCGGATGATGTCGGAGAAGTACGGTTCGGCGAAGAGCCGGGTCTCGGGCTCGGGGATGACCAGGGCGACGGCGTCGGCGCGGTTGGCGGCGAGGGCGCGGGCCACCCGGTTCGGCACATAGCCGAGTTCGGCGACGGCCTGTTCCACGGCCGTGCGGGTGCGATCGCTGACCCGGGGCGAACCGTTGATCACCCGGGACACGGTGCCGCGGCCGACTCCGGCGCGGGCCGCCACCTCCTCGAGGGTCGGCCGTCCCCGCCCCGCGCCATGCCGCCGCGTTCCTGCCATATCGCGCCTCCAGCCGTCCATGCCCAGCAGCTCCAACCCCCCAAATGGGCGGCTGCGGGGACATTCAACAGCAGTGTGGTTTCGGGAAGTTGTTTCGCGCACTCCCTTGACACCCCAGCGGGGAGCCGCAACCCTTCAACACATCACAGCTGGGAGCGCTCCCACCGTACCTGAGCCATACACAACCCGCACGATGCCCACCCGACTCGATGCATCTCAAAAAGCCATGTATCGCCACTTTTGACCGGAAGCCGTTGGGCGGGGCGCTAGGAGGACGGAATGCGCAGGAACACTGGTAGTCACCGCAGCAGAGCCGTGGTCCTCGCGGCCGTCGCCGCTTTAGGAGCCGGGGTGCTCAGCGGGTGCGCCGATGACAGCGACGACGGGTCCGCCGGCTCGTCCGGCGGCGGCGACAGCAAGGGCAAGACGGTCGTGACCGTCGGCACGTACGGCGTCATGGGTTTCAAACAGGCCGGCCTCTACGACGAGTACACAAAGCTGCACCCGGATATCAAGATCGAAGAGAATGTGATCGATCCGGCCTCGAACTACTATCCGCAGTTGCTCACCCATCTCGGCTCGGGCAGCGGGCTCGCCGACATCCAGGCGGTCGAGGTGGGCAACATCAATGAGGTCACCACCACCCAGGCCGACAAGTTCGTTGATCTTTCGAAGGCGGACGGCGTTAAAAAAGAGAACTTCCTCGACTGGAAGTGGGCGCAGGCCACCGCCAAGGACGGCAAGACGATCGGCCTCGGTACGGACGTGGGCCCCATGGCGATCTGCTACCGCAAGGACCTCTTCCAGCAGGCCGG
Organism: Streptomyces javensis; assembly: GCF_039525925.1. Lineage (NCBI taxonomy): Bacteria > Bacillati > Actinomycetota > Actinomycetes > Kitasatosporales > Streptomycetaceae > Streptomyces > Streptomyces javensis. Next base: position 28,448 of record NZ_BAAAIF010000043.1, read on the forward strand.
GCTCCCGGCCGACCGTGACGCGGTCTCCGAGCTCTGGGCGGGCGACTGGCAGAAGTACCTCGACGCCGGTAAGGACTACGCGAAGAAGGCGCCGGGCGGAGCGGCGTTCCTGGACTCGGCCGGCGGGCTGTTCAACGCGGCGGTCTCCGGCGGCTCCGAGGTCTACTACGACAAGAGCGGGAAGCCGATCTACAAGGACAGCCCGGCCGTCAAGAAGGCGTGGAAGCTGGCGACCGACGCGTCCTCGTCCAAACTCTCCGCGGGGCTCCAGGAGTTCACCAAGCCCTGGCAGCAGGCGCTCGCCAACGGCAAGTTCGCCACCGTCTCCTGCCCGGCCTGGATGCTCGGCCAGATCAAGGAGTACGCCGGGGACAAGTACAAGGGCAAGTGGGACGTCGCGGCCGCTCCCCGGCCCGCCAACTGGGGCGGCTCCTTCCTCTCCGTGCCGCAGGCGGCGAAGAACAAGGACGAGGCGGTCAAGCTCGCCACCTGGCTGACCGCGCCCGAGCAGCAGGCCAAGCTCTTCGAGAAGCAGGCGAGCTTCCCCAGCGCCCAGGCCGCGTACAGCCTTCCCCAGGTGGCCGACGCCAAGCTCCCCTACTTCGACAACGCGCCCATCGGCAAGATCTTCTCCCAGGCCGCGAAGGACAGTCCGACGCAGGTCCTGGGCCCGAAGGACGCCATCATCAAGCAGAACTTCACCGATGTCGGCCTGCTCCAGGTCGAGCAGCAGGGCAAGTCCGCCGACGAGGGCTGGAAGGCCGCGATCAAGACGAACGACAACGCGCTGGATCAGTGACCGGACATGACCGCACCTTCCGGTTTCACCCCTGATACGGCCGCGCCCCCCGCAGGGCAGGGGGGCGCGGCCCCGCGCGCCGCGACCGCGCCGGCGCCCGACCCGGCCGAGCAGCGGCGCCGCGACCGGAGCAGCCGCCGCTACCGCTGGGATGTGCGATGGAGCCCGTACGCCTTCGTCGCCCCGTTCTTCGTCTTCTTCGCCGCCTTCGGGCTCTTCCCGCTGCTCTACACCGGGTGGGCCTCGCTGCACCAGGTGGAGCTCACCAACCCCACCCATATGGAGTGGGCGGGCTGGCACAACTACTCCCGGCTGTGGGAAGACGAGTTCTTCTGGAAGGCGCTGCGGAACACCTTCACCATCGGGGTGATCTCCACCGTTCCCCAGCTGCTGATGGCCCTCGGGCTCGCGCATCTGCTCAACTACCGGCTGCGCGCCTCGATGTTCTTCCGGGTGGCGATCCTCACCCCGTACGCCACCTCCGTCGCCGCCGCCACGCTGGTGTTCGCACTGCTCTTCGGGCATGACTACGGCATGGTCAACTGGTCGCTCGGGCTGGTCGGACTGGACGGCATCGACTGGCAGAACGGCACCTGGACCTCGCAGATCGCGGTCTCCACGATCGTCATCTGGCGGTGGACCGGTTACAACGCGCTGATCTACCTGGCCGCCATGCAGGCCGTGCCGAACGATCTGTACGAGTCGGCGGCGCTGGACGGGGCCTCGCGCTGGAAGCAGTTCCTGCACGTCACGGTCCCGTCGCTGCGGCCCACCATCCTCTTCACGGTCGTCGTCTCCACCATCGGGGCCACCCAGCTCTTCGGTGAGCCGCTGCTGTTCAACACCGCGGGGACGGCCACCGGCGGCGCCGATCACCAGTACCAGACGCTCGGCCTGTACATGTACGAGCAGGGCTGGGTGAACCTGCACCTCGGCCGGGCCTCCGCCATCGCCTGGACGATGTTCCTGATCCTGCTGCTGATCGCCGCGGCCAACGCGCTGTTCGCGCGGCGGCTGCGAAAGAGCCAGTGAGGGAGACGAGGAGAACCATGAGCGCCACTGTCTCTTCCCGGCAGCCACTCGATCCGGCAGCTCCCGCGCGCGCCACTCCGCGGGGTGAGAAGGGCCGCGGCCGAGCGGGCAGGCAGCTGCACGGGGGCAAGATCACCTACGCCGTGCTGATCCTGTTCACCGTCGGCTCGCTCTTCCCGCTGGTGTGGACCGCCATCGCCGCCTCCCGCACCAACACCCGGCTGGCCCAGACACCCCCTCCCCTGTGGTTCGGCGGCAATCTCTTCAACAACCTGGACAAGGCGTGGAACGGCGCCAACATGGGCACCGCGCTGCTCAACACGACGGTGGTGGCGGGCACGGTCGCGGCGTCGACCGTGCTGTTCTCGACCATCGCGGGCTTCGCCTTCGCCAAGCTGCGCTTCCGCTTCAAGAACATCCTGCTGATGCTCACCATCGGGACGATGATGGTGCCGCCCCAGCTCAGTGTGGTGCCGCTGTACATGATGGTGGCCAAGCTGGAGTGGACCGACCAGCTCCAGGCGGTCATCGTGCCGACGCTCGTCAGCGCCTTCGGGGTCTTCTTCATGCGGCAGTACCTCTCCCAGGCGCTGCCGACCGAGCTGATCGAGGCGGCGCGGATGGACGGCGCGAGCAGCCTGCGGATCATCTGGCATGTCGTCTTCCCGGCGGCGCGTCCGGCGATGGCGGTGCTGGGGATGCTCACCTTCGTCCAATCGTGGAACGACTTCTTCTGGCCGTTCATCGCGCTCACCCAGAACGGCAACCCGACCATGCAGGTGGCACTGACCGGTCTGAGCCGGGGATACACCCCGGATCAATCGCTGATCATGGCGGGGGCGCTGCTGGGCACCCTGCCGCTGCTGATCGCCTTCGTCCTCTTCGGCAAGCAGATCGTGGGGGGCATCATGCAGGGCGCGGTCAAGGGCTGAGCCGCCCGCGACCACCACTCCGCCCTCCCTCCCCGTTTCCCTCCCTGCTTCCCCTCCCTGCTTCCCCTCCCCACGACCTCGAATGGGAGCGCTTCCATGACTCTTACCTTCCCGCCCGGATTCCTGTGGGGCGCGGCCTCGGCCGCCTATCAGGTCGAGGGCGCCGCCCAGGAGGACGGCCGCACCCCCTCCATCTGGGACACCTTCAGCCACACCCCCGGCAAGGTGCTCGCCGGTGACACCGGTGATGTGGCGGTGGACCACTACCACCGCTTCCGTGAGGACGTCCGGCTGATGGCGGAGCTGAACCTGGGGGCGTACCGCTTCTCGGTGTCCTGGTCACGGGTGCAGCCGACCGGCCGGGGGCCGGCCGTGCAGCGCGGGCTCGACTTCTACCGCTCGCTGGTGGACGAGCTGCTGGGTGCGGGCATCCAGCCGGTGGTCACCCTCTACCACTGGGACCTGCCCCAGGAGCTCGAGAACGCCGGCGGGTGGCCGGAGCGCGAGACCGCCGAGCGGTTCGCCGAGTACGCGGGCATCGTGGCGGGGGCGCTGGGCGACCGCGTCGAGTTCTGGACCACTCTCAACGAGCCGTGGTGCAGCGCCTTCCTGGGCTATGGCTCGGGGGTGCACGCCCCGGGCCGCACCGAGCGGCTGGCCCCGCTGCGCGCCGCCCACCATCTGAACCTCGCCCATGGCCTCGGCGCCCAGGCGCTGCGCGCCGCGCTCCCCGCCCGCGCCCAGATCGCCATCAGCCTCAACCCGGCCGTGGTCCGGCCGCTCAGCGACAAGCCCGAGGACCTGGACGCGGCGCGGCGTATCGACGCGCTGGCCAATCGCGTCTTCACCGGGCCGCTGCTGCGCGGTGCCTACCCCAGCGACCTGATCAAGGACACCGCCTCGATCACCGACTGGTCGTTCGTCCGCGATGGCGATCTGGCCGTCATCAAGCACCCCCTGGACGCGCTGGGCATCAATTACTACACACCGTCATTGGTATCAGCCGCCACCGACAACGACGGCTCGCCCGCCCGCCACGACGGCCACGGCGCCAGCGCCCACTCCCCCTGGCCGGGCTCGGAGCGGGTGGCCTTCCACCAGACCCCGGGCGAGCGCACCGAGATGGGCTGGACCATCGACCCGACCGGGCTGCACGACCTGCTGATGCGCTACAGCCGTGAGGCGCCGGGCGTACCGCTGTACATCACCGAGAACGGCGCCGCGTTCGACGACAAGCCGGACGCGGAGGGCACGGTCCACGACCCGCGGCGGATCGACTACCTCCAGGCCCATCTGGCCGTGGCCCACCAGGCCATCGCGGACGGCGCCGATCTGCGCGGCTACTTCCTCTGGTCGCTGATGGACAACTTCGAATGGGCGTACGGCTACAGCAAGCGCTTCGGCGCGGTCTACGTCGACTATCCGACGCAGGCCCGGGTACCGAAGTCCAGCGCCCGCTGGTACGCCCGGGTGGCCCGCACCGGAGAGCTTCCGGCGGCCTGACCGGGGCCCGGGTTCACGGCGCCGCCCGCTGGGGGGCGGGCGGCGCCGTGGCCGGCGGCGGAGGCCGGCACCCGGGCGCAAGCCGGCCGGGGCGTTCTTCCTTCAATGGGGTTACGCCCTGATCCACCCGGCGGAAGGGCGCCGTCGTCCGTGGGGAATGCCTGGTAAACCCATTGAGACATGAGAGCATTTCCGGAGCGCCGGCAGAGGTTCCGCGATGAGCCATCCGGTCGGCGCGCGCCCGCCGGAAAAGGCGAGGCCCTCGCCGACTGGTTCGACGGCCGGGTGGGCCTGTTCAAGATGGCCAAGGCCAATCTGCGCAAGGTCTTCCCCGACCACTGGTCCTTTCTTATCGGCGAGATCGCCCTCTATACGTTCGTCATCATCATTCTGACCGGGGTCTATCTGACCCTGTTCTTCAAACCGGCGATGAATGAGGTGGTCTACGCCGGCCGGTGGACGCCGCTGAGCGGCATCCGCATGTCGCAGGCGTATGAGTCCACGCTGAACATCAGCTTCGATGTGCGCGGCGGACTGCTGATGCGGCAGGTGCACCACTGGGCGGCCATCGTCTTCATCGCCAGCATGCTCGTCCATATGATGCGGACGTTCTTCAACGGCGTCTTCCGCAAACCTCGCGAGATCAACTGGCTCTCCGGCGCCGGTCTGCTGATTCTCGGGATGTTCGACGGCTTCATGGGCTATTCGCTGCCCGACGATCTGCTGTCCGGCACCGGTCTGCGCTTCATGGAGGGCGCGATCCTGTCGATCCCGATCGTCGGCACCTATCTGTCGTTCTTCTTCTTCGGCGGCCAATTCCCGGGGGATTCGATCGTGCCGCGGCTGTTCACCGTGCATGTGCTGCTGATTCCGGGCATCATGCTCGGGCTGCTGGCGCTCCATATGATCCTGCTCGTCTATCACAAGCACACCCATCACCCGGGGCCCGGCGCGAAGAACATGAATATCGTGGGGCCGCCCCTGTGGCCGGTCTATGTGGCCAAGTCCGGCGGATTCTTCTTCCTGGTCTTCGGCGTCACCACCCTGATGTCGGCCATCGCCCAGATCAATCCGGTGTGGGCCTACGGCCCCTACCGGCCCGACCAGGTCTCCACCGACGCCCAGCCCGACTGGTACATGGGCTATTCCGAAGGGCTGATCCGGCTGATGCCGGGCTGGGAGATCAATCTCTGGGGCCACACCCTGGTGCTCGGGGTGCTGATCCCGTTCCTGGTCTTCCCCACGGTGCTGCTGGTCATCTGGCTCTATCCGTTCCTGGAGGCGTGGATCACCGGGGACCGGCGCGAACACCATCTCAACGAGCGCCCACGCAACGCCCCGACCCGCACCGCCTTCGGCGCCGCCTGGATCGCGCTCTACGCGGTGCTGCTGGCGGGCGGCGGCAATGACCTCATCGCCACCCACTTCCATCTGTCGATCAACGCGATCACCTGGGCCTGCCGGATCGGCTTCTTCGTGGTGCCGGTCGTGGTCTTCGTGATCACCAAGCGGATCTGTCTGGGCCTCCAGCACAGGGACCGGCAGAAGCTGCTGCACGGGCGCGAGACCGGCACCATCCAGCGGCTGCCGCACGGCGAGTACGTCGAGGTGCACGAGCCGCTCTCGCCCGGGGAGAAGTACACGCTGACCGCGTATGAGCAGTATCTGCCGCTGGAGCTGCCGCCATCGGTCGACGAGGCCGGGGTCGCCCGGAAGCTCTCCCTCAAGGAGCGGCTGCGGGTCTCGCTGTCCCAGAGCTTCTTCGGCCGCGACGGCCAGGTCGCCAAGGTCACGAAGGAGCAGGTGGCCGAGCACGAGGGGCACGAGGAGCACGAGCCGGAGGAGCGGGCGGAGGAAGCGCGGCGGCCCTAAGGGGGCCCGCCGGAAACGCGGAAGCGGCGGGGCGCGGTGGGTGGGGGATTCCTTCCGCGCCCCGCCGTGTGGGGGGTTCCGTGGGGGGTGGCGATGTGGGGCTTGTCAGGCGTCAGCCGTTGTTGGCGCTGAAGGCCTTGGTGAACGCGAACTCTTCCTGGTCGATCGAGCTACAGGTCGGCGACGCGGTGTCCTGCGGGCTGGGGCACTGCTTGTCGCGGGTCGCGGACCACATCGACAGCCAGGCCAGGCCCTTGGACTTGGCGAACTCCACCAGCTGGGAGGCGTCGTCGACCTTGAATATCTCGTTCTTGACGTCATTGACGCCGATCATCGGGGTGACCGCCACGGTCTTCCACGCCTCGTCGTCGCTCAGCCCGAGCGCGTCCTTGATCTGGCCCTGGGTCGCGGTGGCGGCGTCGATCGCGTACTGGCCCATGTCGTCGTCGAAGGACGCGCCGTAGTCCATCGCCATGATGTTGACGGCGGAGACCTTCACGCCGTTCTTCTTGGCGTCGGCGACGAGGTCGACACCGTCCTGGGTGAGGCCGGTCGGCAGCACCGGCAGGGTGAAGGAGACATCCAGGTCCGAGTGCTGCTGCTGGAGCTTGGCTATCGCCTGGGCGCGACGGGTGTTGGCCTCCTTGTTCGGGAGCGCGCTGCCCTCGATGTCGAAGTCGACCTTGGTGAGCTTGAGGGCGTCCACGACCTTGCCGTAGGCCGCGGCGAGCTCGTCCGCCGAGGTGCAGGCCAGGCCCAGCTCGGAGCCGGAGGCGCCGCCGAAGGAGACCCGGACGTCGCCGCCCTTCGCGCGCAGCGCTTCGGTCTGCTTGGCCACCTCGTTGTCACCGACCTCGGTGACGCCGCCCCACTTGGGGGTACAGCCGCCACCGGAGGTGATGAAGGCGAGGTTGAACTCCTTGACGCCGGTCTTGTCGGCGGTGCCCACCATGTCGTAGGCGGGGTAGAGCGAGGTGTCGATGTACGGGGCGAAGCCGCCCGCCGCCGCGGCGGGCTTCTCGGAGGCGGAGGTCTTCTCGGAGACGGTTCCCGCGTTCGCCGCCCCGCTGAGCGCGAACGCCGTGCCGCCGGCCACGACGGCGGCGGCGGTCGCGCCGATCACCTTGGTGGTCCGGCTCGCCTTGCGACGGTGCGTGCTGCTCATCAGGTGCCTGCCTTCGCTGTACGGGTGTGGGGGGTTGGTGGTGCGGGCGACACGCTAGCGAGGGGAAGTCGGACAAACGGCAGGATCCGTGCACGGGCCACGGATCTTATGGCTGTCTTAAGGAACCCATCGGCGGCGATTAATGCTCCGCGGGCTCCTTGGCCCGACCGCGGCCCCGGGCCCTCTTCTTGCGGCCGCGCCGCCGCTGCCCCGGGTCGGCGGAGCCGGCGCCGTTCAGCGAGAGCCACACCCGTATCTCGGTGCCGCCCAGCACGGACCGTCCGATCCGCAGATCTCCGCCCGTGGACTCCGCGACCCGGCGCACGATGTCCAGGCCGAGGCCGGTCGAACCGGGGCCGCCGTCGCCGTGGCCCCGGCGGAGCGCCGCGTCCGGGTCGGCGATGCCCGGGCCCGCGTCCGAGACCAGGATGATCACGCTGTCCTCGCCGTTGTGGACGTCGACCGCGAGCGCCGTGCCCTCGGGTGTGTGCCGGAAGACATTGCCGAGCAGCGCGTCCAGCGCGGCGCCGAGTTCGGGGCGGGCGACCGGCACCCGCACGGTGCGGTCGACCCCGGCCAGCCGCACCGTACGGTCCTCGTCCTCGGCGAGCGCGGACCAGAACTCCATCCGGTCCCGGATCACCTCGGAGGCGTCACAGCCGGAGGGGGTGTGGGTCTTCTGCTGCCGCGCGGTGCGGATGATCTGGTCGACCTCGCCCTCCAGCTGGGCGACGGCGGCGCGGGTCTGGTCGGCCGCCGGTCCCTCGCCCAGCGAGGCGGCGTTGAGGCGCAGCACGGTGAGCGGGGTGCGGAGCCGGTGGGAGAGGTCGGCGGCCAGCTCGCGCTCGCCGGCCAGGAGCTGGACCACCTGGTCGGCCATGGAGTTGAACGCGGCGGCGGCCGCCCGCAGTTCGGCCGGGCCGTCCTCCGGGACGCGCACCCCGAGCTCGCCCCGGCCCAGGTCGTGCGCCGCCTCGGCGAGCCGCCCGGCGGGGCGCACCAGCCGGGTGCCGAGCCGGTCGGCGATGGCCACCGCGCCGACGATCAGCGCCAGGCCGACGCCCGCGAGCACCAGCCAGGACGTGGTGACCCCGCTGGTGACCACGCCACGCGGGACATACACCTCCACGACCGCGACCTGACCGCTGCTCAGCGCGGTCGGCTGGAGCAGTGCGTAGCCCCCGGGGGCGCCGGACACCGAGGCGCGGCCGAGCCGCCGCGCGGTGGCGAGATCGCCCTTGGGCGCACGGCTCTTGCCCAGGTCGTAGCCGCTTCCCCGGTCCCCCGGCTCATCGGGGACGTGCACCGCCATCCGGCCGTCCCCGCCCGCCTGGGTGCTGGCTACCGCGCGCTGGAGCCGCGCCCGCTCGGTGGTGATGGCGAGCGCCGGGCCGATGGTGGCGGCCTGCCGCTCGGCGTCGGCGAACGCCCGGTCCCGGGCCAGCTCCTTGACGACGAGTCCGAGCGGTACGGCGAAGGCGACCACGACCATCGCCGTGACCGCCAGACAGACCTTGACCAGGGCCCATCTCACGTGGGCTCCGCCGGGGGCTCCAATTTGACGCCGACCCCGCGCAGCGTGTGGAGATAGCGCGGCCGGGCGGCGGTCTCGCCCAGCTTGCGGCGCAGCCAGGACAGATGGACGTCTATCGTCTGGTCGTCCCCGTACGCCTGCCGCCAGACCTCGGCGAGGAGCTCCCGGCGCGGCACCACGACACCGGGCCGCCCGGCGAGATAGGCCAGCAGGTCGAACTCGCGCCGGGTCAGATCGAGCGCCGTCCCGTCCAACTCGGCCTGGCGGCGCAGCGGGTCGACGGCCAGCCCGCCGACCCGGAGCACCGCCGGGGGCGCCGCCACGCCACCCGGCTCGCCCGGCCCGCCGCCGCGAGCGCGGCGCAGCACGGCGGTCATCCGGGCGGAGAGATGGGCCACCGAGAACGGTTTGACCAGGTAGTCGTCGGCGCCGTCGTTGAGCAGCCGGACGATCTCGCCCTCGTCGTCGCGGGCGGTGGCCACGATGACCGGGACATCGGTGATGCCCCGCAGCATCTTGAGCGCCTCCGCCCCGTCCAGATCGGGCAGGCCGAGGTCCAGGATGACGACGTCGAATCCGATCTGCGCCACCTCGCGCAACGCCTCCAGGGCGGTGCCGACGCTGCGCACGGTATGGGACGCCTCGGTCAACTGCCGTATGAGGGCTGAGCGCACGAACTGGTCGTCCTCGACCACAAGCACACTTGCCATGAGCGGCACCGTACGCCATTCGGGTGAGGCAAGATGAGGAAGATGCAAAGAGGTCTGGTCCAATGTCTGGCCTGGGTGCTGGCGACCGGCGCCGCGGTCACGCTGTCGTGGTACGGCGTGCGGACGGTGCTGACCGGTACGGCCTACGACCCGCCGCGCGCGCTGCCGATCACGGACGGCTCCGGGTCGGCGAACGGGGCCTGGTCCTCCTCCACGCATCGGCCCAAACCGCCGTCTCCCTCGGCCACTTCACCGTCCTCGCCGTCCTCGCCCTCGTCTCCCGGGACGGACGCGGGGTCCGGCGGGGACAAACGCAAGGAGTCCGGTTCGGCCGGGCCCACCCGGAAGCCGACGCGGGCGCCGTCCCGGCAGGAGTCGGCACGGCCGGAGGAGAGCGGGGAGGTGCGCAGCTATCCGGCCAAGGGCGGCCGGGCGGTGTTCGACATCCGGGCGGCGTCGGCGGATCTGGTCTCGGCCACCCCGGACGGCGGATGGCAGATGCAGGTGTGGAAGCAGAGCGAGTGGATCCGGGTGGACTTCGTCTCCGGGGCCGACACCACCACGATCTTCTGCACCTGGCACGACGGGCCGCCCAAGGTTCGCATCGACGAGCATTAGTGCGCGTTGGGGGGCTCTTGGCGCCTGCGGCGGGCTTGTTCCCCGACCCGCCCCTTCCCGAAACCGGGGCTCCGCCCCAGACCCCCGGGCCCCGTACCGCCGCACAGTCCGACCCCGCCACGCGGTGGGACTCCGCCCCAGATTGCGCGGTCCAACCCCGCCGCGCGGGCTCCGCCCCAGACCCCAAGGTCCCGTACCGCCGCACAGTCCGACCCCGCCACGCGGTGGCGCTCCGCCCCGGAATGCGGGGTACAGGGGCGGAGCCCATGGTTGTGGGAAGGGGCGGGGAGGGGAAAGAGCCGCCGGGACGGTCAGGCGAAGACCGCGGGCGGCGGGGCCGGGGAGGGGGCGGCGGTCGCGTCGGTGACCGGGGCCGCGCCACCGGTGAAGTCGGCGAGCGCGCGACCGTGTTCGACCCGGGCGGGGTGCGGATCGCCCGCGGCGCGGCGGGTGAGCTCGGCCAGCGGCAGCTCGCGGTCGGCGGCCAGCAGCACGGCGTTGCCAAAGCGGCGGCCGCGCAGCAGGGCGGGGTCGGCGGTCAGACACACCTCGGCGAAGGCGGCGCGGGCGGTGGCGATCTGGGCCTTCAGATGGGCCAGCGGCGGGCCGTCGGCGAGATTCGCGGCGTAGCACCCGTCCGGTCGCAGGGCGCGGCGCACCTCGGCGAGGAACTCCGCGCTGGTGAGATGGGCGGGCGTACGGGCCCCGCTGAAGACATCCGCGACGATCAGATCCGCCCAGCCGTCGGGCACCTTGGCGAGCCCGGCCCGGGCGTCGGCGCCGCGCACCCGTATCCGGTCGCCGGGGTCCAGCGGCAGCTCACGCCGGACGAACTGGACGAGCGGGGCGTCGATCTCGATGATCTGCTGGGTGGAGCGGGGGCGGGTGGCCGCTATATAGCGGGCGAGGGTGAAGGCGCCGCCGCCCAGATGGACCGCGTGCAGCGGACGGCCGGGAGGGGCGGCGAGATCGGCGACATGGCCGAATCTGCGCTGGTACTCGAAGTCGAGATGGGCCGGGTCGTCGAGGTCCACATGCGACTGCGGCTTGCCGTCGAGCAGCAGCGTCCAGCCGCGCGGCCGGTCCCGGTCCGGCACGAGCTCGGCGAGCCCCCCGTCGACGGATGCGGTGACCGGCTCGGGGCTGCGTCCCCGCGCCGCTCCGCGCCCGCGCGCGGCTCGCTTGTTCGTGCCTTTCGCCATGTGTCCCAGTATGGGGCCGACCACTGACAGCCCCGTGGGCTCACTGGCAGCGGTCGACGGCCTCGATCATGCGGGCCGCCTCACCGAGCGCCGCCCGGAGCTCGGCGGGGTCGGTGGCGACCGTGTACGCCGCGTGGGGCGGCACCAGCCAGTCGGTGCCGATGCCCGGCGGGGCCTCGTTCCCGGACGCGCCGGATGCGATGTCTCCGGGGTCGCTGTCTCCGGAGTCACTGTCTCCGGATGTGCTGTCTCCGGATGCGCTGTTTACGGATTCAGGGCCTCCGGATCCGTTGTTGCCGTATGGGAGGTCTCCGGGTGCGGAGTCTCCGGTTCGGGTGTCTCCGGCCCCGGCGGGGACGCCGGGGCCGGAGCCGATATTTATCCGGATCCCGCGCCCGGATGTCTGGGTGCACGCCGAGCCCGGCAGGTCCCAGCCGTCCGCCGTACCGGGCGGGACCAGGAAACCGAGGGTGTCGCAGGCGTTGTCATGCAGGACCGGACCGAGGCCGTCGCACGCACGGCGCAAAATGTCCACCGCCTCCAGCCCCTGGCGGGCGGGCACGGTGACGAGATCGCAGTCCTGGCGCTGGGGGTGCTGGGCAGTCGTCCGTGAGCGGCTGGTATCCACTCCGGCCTCCCTCTCCATCGGGTAGCACCTGGTTCAACGCGCGGCGGTGTCAACGGCTACGGCCGAATGCCGCCGTAAAGGATGGCAGTTCATGGCAGATCGTGGGCGAGACGTCACATTTGCCGGAAATCTCCGAGTGTCGTGGATATCACAGCCGGTACGGTTCTCCCCCGCCCACCTGGCATCACCAAGGGAGAGGCTCAGATGACGCCGCTTCCAGAGCCCCCGCCGACCCGGCCGAACACCGCGTTCCGCCGACTGCGCGGACAGCTCTCGCCCTCCGAGTTCGCGGCGTCCGTACGCCGCGCCGCCCGTGAGATCGGCGAGCAGGTCTCCTGCGACGCCCGCTACATCGGCCGTGTCGAGTCGGGGGCGATCCGCTGCCCCAACTACGCGTACGAGCGGGTCTTCCGCCATATGTTCCCCGGCCGCACCCTTACGGATCTCGGCTTCGCCTCCCGTGAGTCGGTGCGCGGCCACCAGGCGCGCGGCCCGGCGGGCCCTCCCGTCCCCGTCCCCGTCCCCTTCCCCGGCCCGCGCCCCGGGCCCCGCGACCCCCAGGGCAAGGGGTCCGTCGACATCTTCGAGGAGAGCGAACTGCTGCGCCGCTCGTTCATGGCCGGTGGGGCGGCGGCCGCCGCCGTGGCCGCCGCACCCCGGGCCGGGACGCCGCCCCGGCGGGCCGGGCGGCGAGAGGGCGAGGCCGACGCCGCCGCCGTGGTGGAGGCCGTACGGCGGATCCGGGTGCTGGACGACCGGCACGGCGCGGATCCCCTCTACGCACACACCGCCAAACCGCTGAGCGCCGCCTACGCGCTGCTCGACGCGGGCGGCTACAGCCGCTCGATCGCCGAGCGGCTCTTCACGGGCGCGGGCGAACTGGCCATCTCGGTGGGCTGGCTGGCCCATGACTCCGGGCGGCTGTCCGACGCGCGGTCCCACTACGCCGAGGCCCTGGCCACCGCGCGGGTCTCCGGCGACGCCGCCCTGGAGGCGCACGCGTTCTGCAACACCGCCTTCCTCGCCCGCGACGCCGGGCACCCCCGCGAGGCCGTAAGGGCGGCACAGGCGGCCCAGCGGGTCGCCGAGCGGCTCGCCTCGCCACGGCTGCTGTCGCTGCTCGCGCTGCGCGAGGCCGGGGGGCTCGCCTGGCTGACCGACCGGGGCGGCTGTGAGCGGGCGCTGCTGCGCGCCCGGACGCTGTTCGGGCGCGGGCCCTGCGACGCCGACCCCGAGTGGATGAGCTTCTTCGGGGAGGCCGAACTGGAGGGTCTTGAGGCGCAGTGCTGGTCGGCGCTCGGCGACTGGAAGCGCGCCGTGGAGCACGCGCGGCGCGCGGTGGCCCTCCAGAACCCCCACTTCACCCGCAACATCGCGCTGTTCACCACGGAGCTGGCGAGCGATCTGGTGGCGGGCGGCGCACCGGACGCGGCCGCCGCCTCGGCCGCCCGGGCGCTCGGCCTGCTGGATCAGGTGAAGTCGTCACGGATCCGCCGGATGCTCGACGACACGGCCCGGATACTTCGTCCTTACGGTCGCGATGCGGGGGTCGCGGACTTCCTCGCCCGCTATGAGACGACCGCCGCACGCCACGAGCCGACCGCGCGGCCCGAGGGCGCCGCCCGTCCCGAGCCAGCCGGGCTCACGAGCCCGGTCTGACTCCGGTCCGGGCCCTCGGTCGGGATGGCCGGTTCAATGGTCGTCGGCCGAGATGGCCGGCTCGGCCGAGATGGTCGGTTCGGTCGAGATGGCCGGCTCGGTCGAGATGGCCGGTTCGGCCGAGGTGGCCGGTTAGTCGAGATGGCCGGTGTCGTTCCAGCGCTCGATGGCGGGCTCGCCGTACGCCCAGCCGAGCACCGACAGGGACGTGGGATCGAGCCGGATACGGGCGGCGAAGGAGACGTCATGGCCGAGCCAACGGGCGCCCAGTGTCCGCAGGATGTGGCCGTGCGCGAAGACCAGCACATCGCGGTCGGCCGAGCGCGCCCACTCCACGACCTCGTCGGCCCGCGCCCCGACCGAGGCGATCGACTCGCCCTCGGGCACCCCGTCGCGCCAGATGAGCCAGCCCGGCCGGACGGCCTTGATCTCGTCGGGGGTCATGCCCTCGTACGCGCCGTAGTCCCACTCCAGGAGCGCGTCCCACTCCCGCGCCCGGTCGCCGAAGCCCGCCAGCGCGCAGGTTTCCTTCGCCCGCGCCAGCGGGCTGGTGCGCACCTCGACGTCCGGGAGGCCCGCCCAGGGGCCGTGGCGCAGCCGCTCGCCGAGCAGTTCGGCGCCGCGCCGCCCCTCGTCCAGCAGCGGGATGTCCGTACGGCCGGTGTGCTTCCCGGTCAGCGACCACCGCGTCTGTCCGTGCCGGGCCAGGAGGATGCGTGGGGCCATGGGGCAGTGCCTTCTTTCACCGGTTCCGCACCGCCGCGCCGCCGTGCGCCATTACACGTCGCTGCCTGCGGTTTCGTGCACATCACGGGACCGGCACATGGCCGATCACCATCCCTCCATCATCGCGCACGTGATCGACAGGCAACCTCCGGGTCACTCCTGGCGTCTTCCAGGCTGCGCGCGAGTCCGCCAGGGGGTCCCGACAGTGGGCGCGCTCGCGGACGGGGGCGGTGCGTAGGTCGCTTCGCCTACACCGTACGGTTGATCGCGCGCCTTTTTCTGGCCGCCTGAACTTTGGAGAGCGTCCGAATGCCCCACACCGTGCCCCGTGCCGGAGCAGCACAGGGCAGTCGGCCCCGTTGGTGGACCGAACTGCCGCTCATAGCGGTGGTCTACGCCGCGTACTCGGCCGGTCGGCTCCTGGCCCGCGGCGATGTGTCCACCGCCGTCGATCACGGTCTGGCGATCCTCCATTTCGAACAGCGTCTGAACATCGACTTCGAGTCGCCGCTGAACGACCTCTTCACGGCCAACGCGGTCATAGGCATACCGGCGGACTTCGCCTACGCCTCGCTGCACTACGTCCTCACCCCGGCCATCCTGATGTGGCTGTGGAAGCGCCGTAAGGCGTCGGACTACCGCTTTCTGCGCACCTGGCTGCTGGTCTCCACGGTCATCGGGCTCATCGGCTTCACCCTGCTGCCGACGTGCCCGCCGCGGCTCCTGGACGCGAGCCACGGCTTCGTGGACACCATGGCGCAGTACGGCTCGTACGGCTGGTGGGGCGGCGACGCCAGCGCACCGCGCGGGCTCGGCGGACTGACCAACCAGTACGCGGCGATGCCCAGCCTCCATGTGGGGTGGGCGCTGTGGTGCGGTGTCGCCCTGTGGCGGCACGGGCGCTCGCTGTGGACCAAGGTCCTCGCGGTCGGCTATCCGCTGGCGATCACGCTCGTGGTGATGGGCACCGCCAACCACTACTTCCTGGACGCGGCCGCCGGCGTCGCCACCATGGGACTCGGGGCGCTGCTCGCGGGCCCGGCGCTGCGGCTCACGGAGGCCCTGCGCACCCGGCTGCGCCCGGCCCAGGAGGCCCCCGTCGCCTCCCGAAACGCGGGTGTGCCCGCGAATGTCGGTGACAAGTGCGAGACTTCGGCGCGTGAACGGGAACGGATCCCCCGACAGCAGGGCAGGGGCGCGGACAGGCAACACACCGACGGTGCCGCGGACGACGGCGGCCGGGGAGCCGGTGCCGGTACCGGCAGCCGGGGCGGCGCGACCTCCACGGCAGGCGACGGGGCTCCGGCAGCGGCTCGCTGAGCTGCGCGGCCCGGCCACCGCTCCCCGTCCGATGGACGCCCGAGCGCTGGCGGCCCTGGCCGCCAACCCGGGCTGCCGCCGCCGCGCGCTGCTGGACGGGGCCGGGGTCGACAAGGGCGCGCTGGCGCAGGCCCTGGGGGCTCCCGCGAACTTCGGCCAGTCGCAGTTCGCGCATCAGCGCGGCAATTCCTTCGAGGCCCGGGTCAAGGCCGACGGCGGCGCGGATCTGGTGCGGCTGCTGCACGAGCGGCTGCGCGACGGCTCGGAGCCGCCCGGCCCCGGCGCCGTCGCGACCCCCGATCTGACCGCGCCCGGGCCGCAGGGCCGCACGGCCCGTACGGCGCTCGCGCTGCGGGAGGCCACGGCGGCGGGGCGCTGGGCGCTGCTGGACCATCCGATGGTGAGCCTGGACGTGGCGGGCTCGCCCGCCTTCCTGGAGCCGGACGCGGTCGTGGTGCACCCCGACGGGTCGTGGACGGTCATCGAGATCAAGTCCTTCCCGATGGTGGACGGCTCCGCCGACCCGGCCAAGGTGGGCGCGGCCGCCCGGCAGTCCGCGGTCTACACGCTGGCGCTGGAGCGGGTGGCGTCGATGGTCGGCGAGCCGGAGGAGGGCGGCGGAGACACCGCGGCGGCGGTGGAGGCCGTGGACGCGGCGGAGACGGCGAGCGCGGCGATGACGGCTGAGGCGGCCGGGGCAGCTGAAACCGCGGGCCAGACGGCCCCGGCGGACGCGGCGGCCCCGGCTGGGACGAAGGAGGCGGCAGCCTCGGCGGACCCGGCCGAAACGGCGGCGCAGGAGGGCTCGGTGACCCCGGCGGAGGCCGCTCCCGTGCGGGCCCGGGCCCGGGTGCGGCATCAGGTGCTGCTCGTCTGCCCCAAGGACTTCTCCAATCTGCCGACCGCCGAACTGGTCGATGTGCGCAAGCAGCTGGCGGTCACCAGGCGACAGCTGGACCGGCTGACCCGGATCGAGGAGATCGCCGCCGCCCTCCCCGAGGGCACCACCTTCGACCTCCGGCTCACCGACGACGGCCGGAGCCCCACCCGGCCGGTCGATGAGCTCACGGCCGCCGTGGACGCGGTGGACGCGGCGTACGCGCCGGAGTGCCTGTCCACGTGCGAGCTGGCCGCCCACTGCCGGACGCGGTCCCGCGCGGCGGGACAGGTCGAGGCGCTGGGCCGTGGCGTGCGGGGCGAACTGGGCGGGCTCACCACCGTGGACGCCGTCCTTACGGCCGCCATGAACGGCCCCGCCGACGAGGCGCCCACCGGTGACCCCGCCGTGGACGCCCTGCGCCGCGCGGCGGCCCTGCGCGCCGAGGCGCTCGCGTCCCGCCCCGAGGCGGTGGCATGTCGCTGATCACCACCCTGGCCCGGATGGAGGCGGTCCGGGAGGGGCGGGCCCAGCCCCTGACCACCGTGCGCCACCGCCATCTGTCGGAGCGTCCGCTGGCGTTCGTCCCGCTCACCACCGCCGGTGAGGCGGGGGCGCCGCTCGGGGCGCTGGTGGGCACCGACCGGGACGCGCCGCGGCTGCTGATCGTGGCCCAGCCGCGCGACCGCGACCTGAGGTTCGCGTTCCTCGCCGAGCTCGCCGAGGAGATCCAGCCGTATCTGGACTCGTACGGGGACGAGGTCGAGCTGGAGGAGCGCAAGGAGACCGATCCGGAGACCGGTAAGAAGGTGCCGGTCCAGGTCGAGCTCTGCCAGGACGCGCCGCAGCTGCTGGTGCCCAGCGCCGCGGGCGTGGCGTTCGTACGGCTGCTGGGCCGGTCGATGCGGTTCCGGCGGACCGCCGAGCAGGACCCGGAGACGCCCTTCCCGGCGCCCGCGCGGGTACCGCTGCTGGGGCGGTGGCTGACCCACTACGGGGAGCGGGCGCGGGTGCCCGGCTCCTGTCTGCTGCTGTCGCTCACCGAGCTGCTGAGCCGTCACTGGGCGACCGGGCAGAGCAATCTGGAGGACCAGCACCTGGGCTCGCTGCTGGCCTGGATCGACCCCCCGGAGGGCGTACCGGGCGCGGAGGCGGCACTGCGGGCGGAGTCGGAGCGGGACGAGACCGGCCAGTTGCGCTGCCCGCCCGCCGGGCCGTCCACCGACCCCGCCTTCGACAACAAGCTGCTGGCCCCGGCGATGTCCCGCTATGACGCGGCCCGTGCCGAGGCGTCGCAGGGCGTGGCCGGGGGCACGGCGCGGCTGCGGCTCGCCGAGGCGGAGCTGCGCGGGCTGATCGAGTCGCAGCTGCGGCCCACCTGGGACGCGCTGTGGCACGGGGTGGATCTGCTGCGCGCCCTCCCGGAGGGCGCGCGGGTGGCCGACCGCTGGAAGCGGGACCGCTGGTCGTACACCGGCCACCGGGACCGGGTCCGGGCCGGGGAGCCACCGCAGCCCAAGCTGGACGACGCGGTGACGGCGGCGCAGAAGCTCGCCGCGCGCGAGACCGCGCAGGCCCAGCTGGACGCCCATGAGGCGCTGGACGATCCGCTGGTCATGGCGGGGCGGCGGCTGGCCGGTGAGGCGTTCGCGGGCGAGGTGATCGATGTGGAGATGGCCTGGTCGGACGCGAAGGTGCCGCGCCCGCGCCCGCTGGTCACGATCCGCACCGAGGACCGTCCGCACCTGGCCGAGCGGGTCAAACTGCACCGGGTCACGGCCGACGGCAGGGCGCAGAGCGGGGAGTTCGCGGGTTTCGCGGACCTGGACGGTGCCGACGTGCCCGACGAGACCGACGGAGCCGATGTCGTGGACGGCCCGGGAGCCGACGTCGTGGACGGCCCGGGCGACACCAGTCCCCGCGATACGGACGGCCCAGGCGGTGCGCAAGGCGCGGGCGATGCGCACGGCGCGGGTCGTGCGCTGGTGGTGCGGCTCACCGGCGGGATGGGCCGGGGCAAGCAGCCCGAGCCGGGCACGGTGCCCGAGAAGGGCGACCGGGTGTGCTGGACGCTGTTCGAGCACGCCCCGCGCGGCGGCCCCGAGCTGCCCGACGCGGAGAGCACCCCATGGACCCACGGCGGCCCGCCGGACGCCGCCGCCCCGGCCCAGGGCCCCCAGCCCGACCCGATGACCGAGGAGGACTATCTGTGATCGGCGCGGACCCGGCCGCCGCCGCGGCCCACCCGGGCCGTGCCCGCGCGGGCGAGCCGTTCGACCCGTCGGCCGCCGCGGCGCGCGCCACCGAGGCGATCCTGCACGACACGCTGCACGGAGCGGACCGCGGCGTCGTCGTGGACTCCCCGCCCGGTGCCGGCAAGTCGACGCTGGTGGTGCGGGCGGCGCGGGAGCTGGCCGCCGCCGGGCGGCCGCTGATGGTGGTCGCGCAGACCAACGCCCAGGTGGACGATCTGGTGGACCGGCTGGCCACGGCGGACCCCGATCTTCCGGTGGGGCGGCTGCACAGCAGCGATCCGCATCCGTACGACCCGGTGCTCGACGGCCATGAGTCGGTCCGCGCCTCCGCGAAGATCGCCGACCTCGCCGGGCTCGACATCGTGGTCTCCACGGCCGCGAAGTGGGCGCACATCAAACACGTCGAACCGTGGCGGCACGCGATCGTGGACGAGGCGTACCAGATGCGGTCCGACGCGCTGCTGGCGGTCGCCGGGCTGTTCGAGCGCGCGCTGTTCGTGGGCGACCCCGGGCAGCTGGACCCGTTCAGCGTGGTCGGCGCCGACCAGTGGGCGGGGCTCTCGTACGACCCCTCGGCGAGCGCGGTGACCACCCTGCTCGCCCACAATCCGCGACTACCGCAGCACCGGCTGCCGGTCTCCTGGCGGCTCCCGGCCTCGGCCGCGCCGCTGGTCTCGCACGCGTTCTATCCGTACACGCCCTTCCGCAGCGGCACCGGCCACGGCGAGCGGCGGCTGAGCTTCGGGGTGGCCTCCGACGGCTCGGGCCCCGACCGGGTGCTCGACGAGGCCGCCGCGTCCGGCTGGGGGCTGCTGGAGCTGCCCGCCCGGCGCACCCCGCGCACCGACCCGGAGGCGGTGGCGGCCGTGGCCCAGGTGGTGCGGCGGCTGCTGGACCGGGGCGCGGTGGCGGTCAGCGAGCGGTCCGACGAGCCGCAGCCGGTCGCGGCGGACCGGATCGCGGTGGGCACGGCGCACCGGGACCAGGCGGCGGCCGTCCGGGCGGCGCTGGCGGGGCTCGGGGTCTCCGGCGTCACCGTCGACACCGCCAACCGCCTCCAAGGGCGTGAGTTCGATGTCACGGTCGTGCTCCACCCGCTGTCGGGGCGGCCCGACGCCACGGCCTTCCACCTGGAGACGGGGCGGCTGTGCGTACTGGCGTCGCGGCACCGGCAGGCGTGTGTGGTGGTGTGCCGGGCGGGGGTGGCCGAGCTGCTGGACGAGCATCCGTCCACGGAGCCGGTGCAGCTGGGCGTCACGGTGAAGTTCCCGGACGGCTGGGAGGCCAACCACGCGGTGCTGGCGCACCTGTCCGAGCACCGGGTGTCATGGCGGCCGTAAGGACGTGAGGGCGCGTTCCCGGTGGCCGTTAAGGGTGCGTCTCCGAGAGCCGGACGGCGTCTCCCCGGTGGCCGTAAGGACGGCGCGTTCCCGGTGGCCGTACGGTGCGTCACCGGGGCGAGCGGCGCGGCCATGGTTCAGGGGGCGGTGGGGTGGGGAGAGACCCCAGGTCGGCGGCGTACGGCAGGGACGCCCTTGCCCTACGCGCGACAATGGAGACGACAAGACCCGCGAACCGTACGTGTCTCACGAGCCAGGAGGAGAGATCACATGCCCGAGCCGGATTCGGCTCACGGCCCGCACGGCTCCGCGCCCCGGCGGCTGAAGCCCGCGCCCCTGCTCTTCGAGCCGGCCGCCGCCGCGTCGGACGAGGCGCACTTCTTCGACCTGGAGTCGATCGAAGACCCGCGTGAGCTGCTGTCCCGCTCGACGGAGCTGGTGCTGGCGTTCCGCGCGGCAACCGACCGGGCCATGGAGTTCCAGGCGATGGCGGCCGCGCAGCTCGCCGACCCGAGGCGGTTCGATCGGCTGACCCCCGCCGTGATCGCCGAGCGTGCCGAGTGGACCGAGGACTACGCCAAGAAGATGGTCGAGTTCGGTCGTGAGCTGATGCGGGGCGGCGAGGTGCTGGACTGACGGCAGGCGTGAGCCCGGGGCATATGCGAGCGGAAGGTACCCGATACCGCCATCCGATGTCCCGGTTTCGTCTCATCTCTCTACACCGTCCGCGCTGACGGTAAAGGTGGAAACATGAGCAGATCGCCGCAGGACTCACTTCACACCGCCGCCTTCGTCACCCCGGCAGGCGCGGACTGGCTCGCCTCGGCCAGCGCCTCCCCGCGCGGTGTGCAGGCCCTGTGGGCCGCTGCCCCGACCGCCCCGGTGACGCTGCCGTGCGGCACGGCGTTCGACGTGATCAGCATGGACGCGCTCTTCGGCCGCCGGGTGGTGGGCCGGTTATGGACCGACGGCCCCGGCACCGGACCGGTCGCGGCCCAGGGCGGCCGGGTCATGCTCTTCGCCACACCCGGGACCGCCCAGCGGCTGCCCGCGCTGCTCGGCTGGGAGGAGTGGGGCGCGGCCGCTCCCCCGCTGCTCTGCTACGGCCGGGGCGACGCGGTGACCGTGCCGCCGCTGTTCCCGCCGGACCCCGGCCCACAGGAGGCGGCGCCCCTGGAACACGACGCCCCGGAGTCCGGCGTCGCCCCGATGCCGTCGCCGCGCTGGCTGGTCGCGCCCGATGTCCGCGCCCCCTGGCTGCCCGGCCCCGAGGTGCTGCTGTGGGCGTGTGTGAGGGCGGCGCGCGCCGCCGGTGGTGATCTTGTCTGCACGGCCGTGACCAGCGAACCCGCCGCCTTTCCGGGCTGAAACTTATCGATTTTCGCTCCGTGGCGTCCGGGTGCTAAGGTCTCCTACGTCAGCAGGCGCCGCTAGCTCAGTTGGTTAGAGCAGCTGACTCTTAATCAGCGGGTCCGGGGTTCGAGTCCCTGGCGGCGCACAGACAGTGAAAGGCCCCTCACCTCGGTGGGGGGCCTTTCGCGTACCCCGGCGACACGGGACGCGGGTGACGGCGGACTCACACCGCCGGGCCCACGAGCCGGGTGACCGCCTTCACCGCCTTGTCCGGGCCGGGCATCGCGAGCGCCTCCCGGCGCAGGGTGTGCGCCGCCGCGGCGTACGAGGGCTGCTCCAGCAACGCGAACAGATCCAGGGCCAGCCGGGCGCCCGCCGCCCGCGCCCCGGGTCGGGCGGCGTCGAGTGCGTCTGCGGGCAGATACATTCCGGCGCCCGCGCGGGCCAGCCGCGCCCCGTTCAGCTGGTGCTCCAGGCGGGGCGCGACGACCAACTGCGGCACCCCGGCCATGGCGGCGCCCAGCACCGCCGCGCCCCCGCCCTGGTGGAGCAGCGCCCGGCAGCCCGGCAGCACCCGGTGCAGCGGCCCGGCGGGCGGCCGCCCCTCGGCGGCGCTTCCGACCCTGACGACCTCCACGCCCCGCGCCTCGGCGGCCCACAGCGCGGCCCGTACGGCGTCCGGCGGGCCACCGGCGTCGTCCCACGCCGCGCACACCCGCACCGGCCCTGAGCACCTGGGGCCACCGCCCGGTCCGCGCCGCCCGTTCGACGCGGCGGTGTGGCGCCCGGGGTGCCCGGGGTGCCCGGGGTGCCCCGGGTACTCGTGGCGCCCGGGGTGCCCGGGGTGCTCCTGGCGTGTCCCGGCGCGGCGGGCCTCGTACGGCGACGGCGTCTCGTCCGGCGACGTCCCGTCGTGCGGCACGAAGCGCACCGGCAGCCGCCGCGCCCGCGAGGGCAGCGCGAGGCTCGGCGGGCAGGGGTCGAGCCACAGGTCGGGCTCGCGCGCCGGATCGGCGCCGTAACGCCGCATCAGCCGGGCGTAGCCGGGCAGCGGCGGGCCTTCCAGCCGCTGCCGGTCCAGCCGCAGGACGGCCGCGCTCCCCCACAGCTGGCCGACCGCCGGCACGCCCAGCGCCCCCGCGGCCACCGTGCCCGCGTACGCGCCCGCGTCATGCACCACCAGCTCCGGCTGCCAGCAGCGGGCGAAGGCCACCAGGCCCTGGGCCATCGCCTCGGCGATCCGCACCTGCCGGTCGCCGCACGCGCGTAGCACACCGTGCTGCTCCGGGGTGAGCGCGGCGGGCCGCACCGGCCATTCCGCGGGCCAGATGCCGCGCGGGCGGCGCGCCGCGTCCGGCGGTCTGACCACCGCCATGGGCAGCGCGCCGATCTGCACCGGCACCAGGCCGGTCCGGGCGACGGCCGCCGCGCACTCGGACGGCACCGCGACCCGCACCTGGTGTCCGGCCTCGAGCAGGGCGCGGGCCAGCGGCACCATGGGGACGAGATGGGCGCCCGAGGCCCAGGTCGTGAACAGGACGCGCATGGTCACCTCCCGCGGAGGTCGAGCCGACCGGACCGACCCGTCCGGCCGATGGACATGACACCGAGCCGACCCCTCACACCCGCCGGCGGGCTCAGCGGCGCCCCGCGAGCGTCAGCGTCTCGCCGGTGATCGCGCCGTTGGCCGCCGAGCACAGGAAGACGAGAGCGCGGGCGATGTCCTCGGGGGTCGTGGGGCTCTCGGAGGCGATGGGTGGTCGGTCGGGCGAGGTCGGCGGCCGGTCGGGCGGGGTGGGACCGGGGCATACGGCGTTGATCAGCACTCCATCCCCGCCCACCTCGCCCACCAGCCCGCGGACCAGACCCCGCAGCCCGGCCCGCGCCACCTCGTGGAACTCCCCACCCGGGTCGCCGTCCGGCATATGCGGCGGGGCCACCAGCGCGATCCGGCCCCAGCCGCGCTTCCGCATCCCGGCCACGGCCCACTGGACGGTGCGGATCGCGGGCGCGAAGGCGTCGACGACCAGCGGCCGCCAGTGCTCCTCCGGGACGTCCTCGAACCGGGCGTGCGGCTCGCGCCGCGCGCCCCTTCGCCGGGCGGCCGCCACCAGCACGTCCAGCCCGCCCCAGTGCTCCTCCACGGCGGCCACGACCCAGCGCGGCGACGCGGCGTCGTCCAGGGCGTACGGCACCGCGAAGGCCCGGCCCCGATCCGGTCCGGACAGCTCGACGGCCAGCCCTTCGGCGGCCTCGCGGCGGTGCCGGAAGGCGAGCGCGACCCGGGCGCCCTGCTCCGCGAAGGCGCGTGCGGCGGCGCTGCCGATGGCGCCGGTGGCCCCGGTGACCAGGACCGTGCGCCCCTCCAGGCCGAGGTCCAACATGGGCGCTCCTCGCGGTCGTTCCCACTGAGAAGGCCATGGTCGCCGCCGTGACTCGAGCCCGCCTCGACCCGCGCCCGACCCTGTCCGGTGCCTCGCTCGGCGGCTATCCGGCGTTTCGCTGGAAGGCGGAGCGATAGCTGTGCGGGCTGGTGCCGACGACGCGCTTGAAGCGGTCCCGGAAGGAGGTGGGCGAGCCGAACCCCACCTGGGAGGCGATGCGCTCCACGGGGTGGGTGGTGGCCTCCAGCAGATACTGCGCCTGCCGGATCCGGGCGCGGTGCAGCCACTGGAGCGGGGTGGTCCCGGTGTGCTCCCGGAAGCGGCGGTTGAGGGTGCGGGTGCTCATGCCGACGTGGGCGGCGATCTCGTTGAGGGTGAGGTCCCGTCCGGCGTTGTCCTCCATCCACCGCAGCAGGGGTTCGAACAGCGATCCGCGCGGTACGGGTGGCTGGTCATGGACGATGAACTGGGCCTGTCCGCCCTCCCGTTCCAGGGGCATCACCGACAGCCGGGCGGCGTCGGCGGCCACGGCGGAGCCGTGGTCGCGCCGGATGATGTGCAGACACAGGTCGAGCCCGGCCGCGGCGCCCGCCGAGGTGAGGAACTGGCCGTTGTCCACATAGAGCACATCCGGGTCGACCTGGATCTTCGGATGGAGCTCGGCGAGCAGCGCGCCGCCGAGCCAGTGCGTGGTGGCGCGGAGACCGTCGAGCAGCCCGGTGGCGGCGAGGACGAAGGCCCCGGAGCAGATCGAGGCGATACGAGTGCCCCGCCCGGCCGCGTCCCGCAGCGCCTCGACCACCCCGTCGGGGAGCGGGAGCAGGGGGTCGCCGCGGCCGGGCACGACGATGGTGTCGGCCTCGGCGAGCGCCTCGAGCCCGTACGGAGCCTGGAGGGCGAACACCCCGGCGTCGACGGTGGGGGCGGGGGCACAGACCCGGACCCGGTAGGGCTCCCGGCCATCGGGCAGCCGGGTGCGGGTGAACACCTCGATCGGGGTGGCCAGATCGAAGGCGATGACCTGGTCCAGCGCCAGGATCACGACAGTGTGCATGGCCTCAACCTAGGCCGTACGGGGCATGGCGCCAATGCCGGGGTGGCGAGAAGCCGGTGTGCAGCTGGTTTCCAGCCGTCGGCCCCTGGGGTGTCAGGTACGGCCGCACACCCCGGCGTCGGCGATACGGATCGAGGGGTTGCCGTAGGCCATGCGCTGGAGGATCTTGCGATAGATCGGCGTATGACGCAGCGCCCGCGCGAGACGGGGGCGCACCCGGGTGGTGAACGCGCCCTGCGAGAGGATCGCCCGGCTCTGTAGGGTCTGCATCCGCATCACCGCCGCGATATCGGGCCCGCGCCGCCGCTCGAACTCCGCCAGCCGCCCGGCGCTGGTGTCGCCGTCGGCCAGGGCGCGGGCCAGCAGGGGGTGCAGCACCACCGCGTCCTGCACCGCGAGGTTGATGCCCTGGGCGCCGATCGGGCTGTGGGTGTGGGCGGCGTCGCCGATCAGCACCAGCCCGTCGGCCACCCAGCGCTCGGCACGTGCGGAGAAGACATCGAGCACACCGAGGTCGGCGGGGGTGCGGATCTGATCGCGGATCAGCGTGGCGTACCGCGGCACGGCACGCGCCAGCCGCTCCTTGACGTGATCGAGGCCGAGGGCGGCGATATGGCCGTAGCGCCGGTGCGGCAGGGTCCAGCCGATCTGGATCCGGTTCGGCCAGGAGCCGTAGACCAGCACCGGGCCGCCGCCGGTGCGGTACACCCGTACATCGCGGACCGGCGGCTCTTCCGGGGGCGTGACGAGGGTGCACCACAGCACATCCTGGGCGAACGCGTCGGCGCGGCCCGCCCCGATGCCCGCGAGCCGCCGGATCCGCGAGAACCGGCCGTCCGCGCCGACCACGGCCCGGGCCCGGACGGCACAGCGGCCCGGCGGGCCTTCGGCGATGACCCCGGCGATCCGCCCCTCCCGCCGCAGCAGCGCCCCGGCCCGCCGCCCGGGCAGATAACGGAAGCCGGGCGAGCGGCGGCAGCGGGCGAGGAGCTCGTCCAGCAGATGGGAGCGCACCACGCTCAGCAGGTGGTCGTGCGGGGCCGGAAGCAGCCGGTAGTCGGCCTCCAGCAGCACCCGCTCGCCCTCTATCACCAGGAACCGGTGGTGCTCATGGGCGCCGCGGGCGCGGGCGCCGGCGAGCACATCGAGCGCGTCCAACAGCTCCATCGCGCCGGGCTGGAGTATTTCGCCGCGGACCACGCGCTGATGCGCGCGGGCGCACTCCACCACGGTCACCCGAGCCCCCGACCGCAGCATCAGCAGCGCCAGCACCAGACCGGCCGGGCCGCCCCCGACCACGCACACATCGGTGTCGATCTCGCGCATCATCGCGCCTCCTGCTGGTCGGGCTCAGGGTCCAGGGCTCAGGCCATGGGCATCGGGCATCGGGCGCCCGTGACAGCCCCTGGACGCGCTACGGCTCCGCTTGCCCGCGCGGGGGGATCGGGCAGCGGAGCCGTAGCAGGCCCGGCTGAAGGGCGGCGCCGGGCGTATTGGGGGGATGGTTCACCGGACGGGGACGGCTGGTACGGGGGCTGTGGGCCGGGGGACCGAGGCTGGGGGCTGCGGGCTGCGGGCCGGTGGCCCGGGGGCTAGGCGGCGAACAGGTCGAGCACCGGGCGGCGCCAGTGGCCGTCCAGGTCCAGATCGAGCGCCGGGTCGGAGGCGAGCACCGCCTGCTGGAGCTTCTGAAGCCGCGGCGACGGCTCCAGCCCGAGGTCCTCGACCAGTCTGGCGCGCAGCCCCTGGTAGACCTCCAGTGCCTGCCAGGGGCGGCCCGCGCGGTAGAGCGCGGCCATGCACTGGGCGTGCAACCCCTCGTGCAGCGGATGACGGGCGGTCAGCTCGGTGAGCTCCGTGAGCAGCTCGGCATGGCGGCCCAGCCGCAGATCGGCCTCGATGCGGCGCTCCAGGACGCCGAGCCGGCTCTCCTCCAGACGGGCAAGCTCGATCTCCAGGACCGGCCCGACCTTCACATCCACCAGCGCGGGACCGCGCCAGACGGCCAGCGCCTCGCGCAGCAGCAGGGACGCCTGGACATCGTCCCCGGCGTCCAGCGCGTCCCGCCCCGCGGCCACCAGCCGGTCGTACTCATGGATGTCCACCGCGCCGGGCTGGGCCTCCAGCACATATCCGCCGTAGCGCGTGGCCAGCACGTCCTTGGAAGCCTGCGGGGCCTGTGGTCCATAGGCCGCGGCCAGCCTGCGGCGCAGCTGGAGGATGTAGGTCTGCAAAGTGGTGAGCGCGCTGCGCGGCATCTGCGTGCCCCAGATTTCCTCCATAAGAGTGGGCACCGGGAGCATCTGGTTGGCGTAGACGGAAAGCAGTGCAAGGATCTGGCGCGGCTTGCCCGCGCTGGGCACGATCGACTGACCGCACGCCTCGACGCTCAGCGGCCCCAACACCTTGATGTCCATGGTCGTGTACCTCCGTCAACGGTCCGTCAAGTGCCTCCTGGCCGCGCGGCCCTGCCACCGAGGCATCTAAGAGCCTCGCTTGTGGGCGGCCTGTGCGGCCAGTGCCGGAGTAACGAGCTCGATATGAGTTCCAGAGCCCCGCACCATGACAAATTCACACCCCTGGCGATGAGAGAGTCCGCGATGACCGATACGCCCATCCCACATGAGCCTCCGAGCCCCGCCGCCCCGGCTCATCCCGCCGAGAACGCCGAGGTCACCAGGGTCACCGGGGCCGCCAAGACCGCCGAAGCCGTGCGTCCGCCCGCCGAGGACGACGACCTGGTCATCGAGGACCTCTCCGACGCCGCCTGGCCCATCCCCGCGCCCGGCATCTGCATCTGCACCGTCGGCGCCGAATGACCGGGCCATGACCGGCGAACTGGGCTTCACACCACATCTGCGGGTCGAGCCGGTGCCCGGCGAGGCCGTCTATCTCGTCTCCGAGCACGGCGTCACGGCGCTGCACGGGCGGGCGATCGCCGCGCTGGCGCCGCTGCTCGACGGGTCGCGGGACCTCGCCCACATCCTCACCGAGGCCGCCGCGCCCGGGCGCTCCGCGGGCCCGCCCGGCGCGGTCCCGCCCAGCGCGGTCCCGCCCGCCGCGGTCCCGCCCGCCGCGGTCCTGCCCGGCGCGGTCCCGGCGGGCGCGATCCCGCCCGGGCAGGCCGAGCGCGTCATCGCACGTCTCCGCGCGGCCGGGCTGGTCTCCGAGCGGGAGCACGCCTGGACCCCCGAGGAGGCGTACTGGGAGCTGGCCGGGCTGGGCACGGGCGGTTCCGCCGCGGCCCCCGCGCCCGCATCCACCCGCCCCGCCGTGGCCCCGCTGGTCCTCGGCTCGGCCGACCCGGACGAGGTGGTCCGGGCGCTGCGCGTCGCGGGGCTGAGGGCCGTGGACGGCGAGCCGGCGGACCCGAGGTCGGTGAACGCGGAGGCGGCGGACGGCGATCCGACGACCTCGGGGGCCAGTAGCCCTCGGCGAGAGATATGTCAAATCGCCTTCCGTCAACATGACGCCGCAGAACTCACCCTTGTGGTGTGCGATGACTACCTCGACCCCCGGCTCGCCGCCGTGGACGCCGCGCACCGCGCCACCGGCCGTCGCTGGCTGCCCGTCAAACCGGTGGGCACCCAGGCGTGGCTGGGCCCGTTCCTCGGCGCCCCCGACGATCCGTGCTGGGTCTGTCTGGCCGACCGGCTGTGGCGCGGACGGCAGGCCGAGGCGTACCTCCAGCGCCGGCTCGGCCGCCCCGGACCCGTGCCGCGGCCGCCCGCCTCCCTGCCCGCGAGCCGCGCCGCCGCGCTCCAGCTCGCCGCCCTGGAGGCCGCCAAGTGGCTGGCCGGGTACCGGCACCCGGGTCAGCGGGAGCTGCGCACCCTGGACAGCCTCACCGCCACCGTGGACCGCCATCCGCTCTCCCGCCGCCCGCAGTGCCCCGGCTGCGGCGATCCGGCGCTGGTCGCGGCCCGGATACGGGCGCCCCTCTCGCTGCCCTCGCCACGGGAGCCACTGGCCGAGACCGGTACTGGTACCGGTACCGCTGCCGACGTCACCGACACCTCCCCGCGCGGGATCATGGAGCGCTACGGACATCTGGTGGACCCCGTCACCGGGCTGGTCACCGAGATCCTGCGCGATCCGCGCGGCCCCGCCGTCCTCAACTGCTTCCACGCCCGCCACCCTTCGTACGCCGGAGCGGGCTCCCACGACTCCTACGCCGGAGCGGGCCCCCACGGCGGCCTGGACGCTGTAAGGGCCGGGCTGCGGGCCGCCGCCCACGGTAAGGGCCGCACAGCCGAACAGGCTCGGGCGAGCGCGCTGTGCGAGGCCCTGGAGCACTACAGTGGCCACTTCCAGGGGGACGAGCCGCGTCAGCGGGCCCGCTACCGCGATCTGCGCCCGGAGGACGCGGTGCATCCGGACACCGTCCAGCTCTTCGACCCGCGCCAGTTCCCGGACCCTGCCCTCCCCGCGCGCCACCGCGTCCACGATCCGTTCGACGAGGGCGCGGAGCTGGACTGGACCCCGGTGTGGTCGCTCACCGCCGAGCGCCACCGGCTGCTGCCCACCGCGCTGCTGTACTACGGCGCCCCGCAGCCCCCGGGCCGCCGCTGCTGCCGGGCCGACTCCAACGGCGCGGCGGCGGGCGGCACCCTGGCCGACGCCGTGGTACGGGGCTTCCTGGAGCTCATGGAGCGGGACGCGGTCGCCCTGTGGTGGTACAACCGCACCCGCCAGCCCGCCGTGGCCCTGGACGCCTTCGACGATCCGTGGCTGGCCGAAGTGCGCGCCGCCCACCGGGGCGTGCGGCGCGAGGTGTGGGCCCTGGACCTCACCACCGACTTCGGCATCCCGGTGGTCGCCGCGCTCTCCCGGCGCCTCGACAAGCCCGCCGAGGACATCACCTTCGGCTTCGGCGCCCACTTCGACCGGCACACCGCGCTGTGCCACGCGCTGGCCGAGCTGAACCAGATGCTCCCGGCGGTGGTCGAGGCCCGCGCCGACGGCGGGGGTTACGGCGCCGCCGAGCCCGAGGCGCTGCACTGGTTCCGTACCGCGACCCTCGCCGACCACCCGTATCTGACCCCCGATCCGGCCGCCCCGCCGCCCCCGGGGATGTCCGGCCCCCCGGCGCCCCCGGAGGGCGGTGCGCTCGCCGCCGTAGGGGAGTTGGTGCGCGGGCGCGGGATGGAACTGCTGGTGCTGGACCAGACCCGGCCGGATGTGGGGCTGCCGGTGGCCAAGGTCCTGGTGCCCGGAATGCGCCCGCACTGGGCCCGGTTCGCGCCCGGCCGGCTCTTCGACACCCCCGTGGCACTCGGCCGGCTGCCGCGGCCCACGCCCTACGCGGACCTCAACCCGATTCCGTTTTTCCTGTGATCCCCCGTGATATCCGGTAACTCCGCGTACACCATGAGCCTTCCACAGGGCCTCTCCACCCCAGGTGAAGATCGGATACTCTCGGGCAAGCCACCCAATCCGGCCCGACCATCCGGAGGACGAGTGCAGGGGAGCCTCTTGCCCGACGATGCCGGGAACCACCCACCGCGCCACCAGGACGGTCTGGCGCCGCGTCTGGCCGTGGTCATCACGGTCCTCGTGCTGGTGGGGTACTTCGCCGTGGCCGTCACCTACGTCGTCGACGGCAATCGCTCGGGCAGGTCGGTCGACGCGGCGATGCTCGGTCTCGCGCTGCTGCCGATGACCGTGCTGCTCTGCCTCCAGATGCTGCACTCCTTCCCCGGCCTCGCGCCCCGGCTCAGCGGTGCGCGGCGCTGGACGCTGGCGCTCCAAGCGGTGCTGACCTTCGCTCCCTTCGCCATCTTCAAGCACGCCTGGCTGGGCATGCCGGGCTTCCTGGCCGGCTCCTCGCTGCTGGTGCTGGTCCCGGCGCTGGCGTGGCCCGCGTTCGCGGCCATCCTGCTGTGCACGGACGTCCTGCTGTTCCAGGTGGGCTTCGGCTGGGGTCAGGTGGCGTACACCACGGTCTCCACCGCGCTGACCGGGCTGGTGGTCTTCGGGCTCTCGCGGCTGTCCGGGCTGGTCGCCGAGGTGTCCCGGTCCCGGGCGGAGCTGGCCCGGCTGGCGGTCGCCCAGGAGCGGCTGCGGTTCTCCCGGGACGTGCACGATCTGCTGGGCTACAGCCTGTCCACGATCACCCTCAAATGCGAGCTGGTGCACCGGCTGGTGCCCCGGCAGAACTCCCGCGCCCAGCAGGAGCTCGCGGAGATCCTCCAGACCTCCCGTCAGGCCCTCGCCGACGTACGGGCGGTGGCCAGCGGCTATCGCAAGATGTCGCTGTCGGCGGAGGCGGCGACGGCCCGTTCGATGCTGGCCGCGGCGGGCATCAGCGCCACGGCCGAGATCGACTGCGGACCGCTGCCGGAGCTGGTGGACACGGTGCTGGCGAGCGTGTTGCGCGAGGGGCTGACCAATGTGCTGCGCCACAGCAAGGCCGACCACTGCGCGGTCGAGGCGCGGCGCAGCGGGCACCGGGTGTCGCTGACCCTCGTCAACGACGGGGTGGGCCGGCCGTCCACGATCCTGCGCGCCGACAGCTCGGACGGCGGCAGCGGCATCGGCAACCTCCGGGTGCGGGTGGAGAACCTCGGCGGGCGGCTGCGCGCGGGCGTACGGCCGGACGGCTGGTTCGAGTTACGGGCGGAGCTGGATGTGTCCGTGGACGCGCCGCCGCGGAGCGGCCGGGAGTACGGCCCGGGGCCGACGGTGACGGCGTAACGGGACCCAACGGCGTAACGGCCCTGATGGCGGCACCCCCGACGGCCTGAGCAGCACGTGGGAACGCCGCGCGCCGCCTTACAGCCAGCCCGCCTCGCGGGCGATCCGGATGGCGTCCACCCGGTTGCGGGCGTCCAGCTTGGTCACGGCGGACGTCAGATAGTTGCGCACCGTGCCCACCGACAGAAACAGCTTGGCCGCGATCTGCCCGGAGTCCTCGCCCTTCGCGGCGAACCGCAGGACCTCCAGCTCACGCGGGGTCAGCGGCTGTGGGCCGTCGTCCAGGGCGGCCAGCGCGAGCTGGGGATCGATCACCCGCTCGCCCTTGGCGACGGCGCGGATGGCGTCGCTCAGCTTCTCCGGGCTGCTGTCCTTGAGCAGAAAGCCGGAGACACGGGCGGCCAGCGCCCGGCGCAGATTTCCGGGGCGGCCGAGGCTGGTGAGCATCATGGTGCGGCATTCGGGAACGGCGGTGCTCAATTCGGCCGCGGCGGTGAGCCCGTCCACGCCCGGCAGATCGATGTCGAGCACGGCGACGTCCGGACGGAGTTCACGTGCGCGCGGCAGGATCTCGGCGCCGTTGGAGAATTCGGCCACCACATCGATATCCGGTTCGAATTCCAGCAGGGCGACCAGTGCCTTGCGCAACATATGCATGTCTTCCGCGATCAGCACCCTGACCATGCCGCCCCCTGCTTTCCCCGCCCGGCCTCACCCCGCACGGGGATTATTCCCCCGCCCTCTCGGTCATTCCATCGATTCGCGGGGAAATACGCCCGTCGAACGCCTATCCCGTTGCGCGAGCGCGACCGCGCGCCCCCTATTCACGCCGCACCACCCCGGCAGGGCTCACCGATTCCCGGCCCGAACTCGGCGTGCAGCGCGCGCACTTCGCCCCGCAGATAGCGCTCGCGCAGCAGGGCGCGCCGGATCTTGGCGGTTCCCGCCCCGCGCACGGTGCCGGGGCGCACCAGCAGCAGCGCGCCGGTCTCGACCCCGAACTCCTCCGCGATCAGGGCGCGGATCCGGGCCGCCAGCCGGGGCAGCCCGGGGCGCGCCCCGCCCGCCGTACGGACGACCTCCTGGACGACCACCAGCGCCCCCGCACCGGGCCCCGCGCAGAACACCCGGGCCGACCCCAGCGCCTTCGCGCAGCCCAGCAGTTCGCGCTCCACGTCCTGGGGGTGCAGGGTATGGCCGTCCACCAGGAGGGCGTCACGGACCCGTCCGGTCATCCGGAGCCGGCCGTTGACCGTAAGGCCGAGGTCGCCGGTGCGCAGAAAGCCGCCAGGGCCCTCGGCGACCCGGGCGGCGAACAGCGGCGCGGTGTCCGACGGACCGCCCCAGTGGCCGGTGGCGACGGCGGGGCCGCGCACCCAGATCTCGCCGGGCGCCCCGTCCGGCAGCCCGCGCCCGGTCAGCGGGTCCACGACGGCGAAGTCCGCGCCCGGCACCGGTGCGCGACCCGTGGCCAGCGGCACCGGCGCCCCCTCGGCCGGGACGTACCCGGCCACCAGGGTGCCCGGGCGCAGGCCCAGCGGGGCGCAGCGGTGGGGGAAGGCGGCCATGGTCCCGGCCGAGACCGGCTCCCCGGCGTTCAGCGCGGTACGCCAGCGGGAGAGGTCGAGCCCGGCCGGTGGCTCGTCGCCGAGGAGGGCGGCGCAGCGGGCGTGGAGGATGTCGGGCGCGAGGGTTTCGGTGATGCCATGGCGGCTGATGGCGCGCAGCCAGCCGAGCGGATCGGTGCGGTACGGCTCCGCAGGAAGGGTCACGGCGGTGGCGCCCAGCCATAAGGGGTGCAGCACCTGCCCGATCAGCCCGGGGGTGTGGCGGCGGGGCAGCCAGCCGCCGATCCGGGAGCGGCGGTCGGTGCCGAGGGTCCGCCGCAGCCCGGTCATGGCCGCCGTAAGGTTGCCATGCGTCAGCAGGGCGCCGCGGGGGGCGGTGGCGGGCCCGGAGTCGTAGGCGAGCAGCGCGAGGCTGTCGGCGGTGGTGCGGAGCGGTTGCCGGGGCGCGTCGGCGCCCGCGTCGGGGCGGAGTCCGTCGACGGCGAGGCAGGTCAGACCGGCGCGGCCGATTCGGGAGAGCCTGCGGGAGGTCTCGGTGGCGTGGGCGGTCTCGGTGAGGACGAGGTCCACGGCGGCGTCCCGGACGATCGAGGCGGTGCGCTCGGCATCGGTCCGGGAGGCGGACGGCGCGGGCACGGGCACCGCGACGGCCCCCGCGTACAGACAGCCGAGCAGCGCCACCGCGGCGCACGGACCGGGGTCCATGGCGAGCAGCACCCGGCGGCCGGTGGCGTCACGGGCGCGCAGCCAGGCGGCCACGGCGTCGGCGCGGGCGTCGAGCGCTGCGTAGGACACGCGGTGTTCGGTGCCGTCGGGGGCGGGGTGGGCGAGGGCCGTGCCGTCGGGGCACCGGAGGGCCCGTTCCTTCAGGGCCTCGGCCAGATTCGCGTATCGCGGCATTCTCAACTCCCGGGCACCCGACGTCGAAAAGGGGCCCACAGTCTCGAAGCGCCACCTCGAAGCCGACTTGATCAACGGTGAGGAGCGCGCCCCGGGCCTCGGCGGGGGTCCACAGGCGGCCCGACCTGCCGCATCGGCGCGCGTGCGGCAGCGGACCGCCGGGCCCTCGCGGCCCCGTCATCGGCCGTCATCAGCGCGCCCTGCGGTTGACCCGGACGGTCCAGCCCCCGTCGGCGGCGCGGCCCGCCACCGTGATCCGTACGGAGTCCTCCTTGACCGACATGCTGTCCCCGACGCCGAGCGGGGCGTCGGCGAGTTCGGGGTAGACCGACTCGTTCCAGCACGCGGAGGTGGCGGGGTGGCCGTCCAGCACCTGGACGGGGCCGTCGCCCGACGCCTTGTCGTTGTGGACGCGGTAGACCAGCACGCCCTCGGTGCAGGTGCCCGCGTCGTTGCCGCGGCCGCCCCGCGCCTCGATGGCCAGTGCGGTGGTGGGCCCGGTGCGGACCACGACCAGCCGGGTGCGGGTGTCGGCGCCGGACCGGCCGCCCGCCATGGGGGCGGCGAGGGGCTGGAGGGTGTATCGGCGCGGTCCGGTGGCGCGGTCGCAGGCCACCTGGCGCGCGCCGAGCCAGCCGAGCTTCCACTTGTGCCAGCCGAACGGATCCGGTGCCATGCCGAACTGGCTTCCCATCAGGTCCCAGTCGCCGACGTAGGTGTCCCATTCGGCGTTGCCGTCGGTGTCCTTCGGCCGGTGGTAGAGGTCGGGCAGATCGAAGACATGCCCGGTCTCATGGGCCAGCACATTGCGGTCCGGCGGATGGTGCTCGAAAACGGTGACAAGGCGGCGCAGATCGACACCGTCCGCGCGCAGTGGCTTTTCGAAATTGACCACTTTCGTCGCGTCGGCGTCCACTCCGGGGGCATCGGGGTCGGCGACCAGATAGACGAGGTCGTAGCGGGCGAAGTCGAGGTGCGGATCGGCGGCCGCGATGGCGTCGCGCAGATAGGCGGCGCGGCGCTTGGCGTTCCAGTCGCGCTGTATGGCGTACGCGGTGGAGCGCTGGGGCATGGTGATCCAGCGCCGCAGCGGACGCACCCGTAAGCCGAACTTCCCGTAGGAGGCCCGTCGGAAGAAATCGGGGGTCGCGGGGATGTGGTCGGCGGCCAGCTGGGCGGGGGTCACCCGGGGCCGGGCGTCCGGGAAGGACAGGAAGACCATCGCCGCGTCCAGGCGGCGGACCGGGCGCGGATAGCGGGAGTTCCAGGTGTCCACGCCCTCCGAGTGATGGGCGTCGGTGCGTTCCAGGTCACAGGGGCCGCCGGGGCCGGCCGCGACCGCCGGACCCGCCACAACGGTGGTCGCGATGAGCGCGCTCAGCGAGGTGAGCAGGGCTCCGGTCCGACGCAACCGAGGCTGCCGGTGCACCCCCTCGGGTACCTGAGGACGCACCATGTCGACCTCCCGGGCGTAGTCGGAACACCCACTCCACCCTGAGGTGAATTGGCGGGGTACGCCCTGTTGGGTTGGGCTGGTCGAGTGAAGAGGCCGCGATCCGGGTACGTAACAGACGGTCACAATCGGTCAGAGCGGCTGTTGGCCCGCGCAGAGTCGAACAGATACGACCAAACACATTGTCAAGGCGGCGGTGAGCGCGATGACATCGATGGAACGCCCGGAGTACGAGCCCCTATGATCGGCACATTTCCAGCGGGGAATCCCCCTTCAGGCAGGCATTTACGGTCGGCCCGGCACCCGGTGTGAGACATGCACAAGATGTGTACGAACAACCTGGAAACAACAAACGCCACGCGGGAGCGAGCGGTGAGCGGAACCCCCGACGGGCAGGGACGCGCCCCGGGCGCGACACTGCCGACGATCACAGAGCGTGAGGCCATGCCGAGCGTCCTTCCGGTCGCGGAGGACCCCGGCGCACCACGTCCGGCCCCCGGCGCGCCGTCGGTCCTGGGCACGCCCCCGGCCCCCGGCGCGCCCCCGGGCGCGGGGCACCCAACGGGGCATACCACCGGGCCCACGGCGGGACCTACCGCCGGGCCCGCCACCGGGCACACCACCGGACCCGTCACCGGACCTACCACCGGGCATACCGCCGGAGCCAAGGCCGGGCACGGGACCGGCCCCGCGCCCGGCGACTACCGCGCCGCCTTCAACGTGGCGCGCCTCGCCATGGCCGTCGTCGACCGCGAGGGCAGGGTGCTCGACGCCAACCCCGCGCTCGGCGCCCTGCTCGGCACCGATCCGGCCCTGCTGATCACCCGCAGCGCGGCGGACCTGGCCGATCTGCGCGAGGATCCGCGCACCTGGCGGGAGTACCGGGACGTCCTCGGCGGCCGTGCCGCGCGGCTGCGCCGCACCCGGCGGCTGCGCCGCACCGACGGCCATGCCCTGTGGGCCGAGATCACCGTCGAGCCCGCGCCGGACAGTTGCAGTCTGCTGCTGTCGATGGCCGACATCAGCGACCAGCGGGATCTCCAGGGGCGGCTGCGCCATCTGCAAATGCACGACCCGGTGACCCGGCTGCCCAACCGCAGCCTCTTCTTCGAGCGGATGACCAGGGCGCTGGAGGCGGCCACCTACGACCACGGGGGCACCGGCCGGATCGGGCTCTGCTACCTCGACCTGGACGGCTTCAAGGCGGTCAACGACACCCTCGGCCACCGCGTCGGCGACCGGCTGCTCGGCGCGGTCGCCCAGCGGCTCACCGACTGCGCGGCGCCCGGTGGCCATCTGGTGGCGCGGCTCGGCGGGGACGAGTTCGCCCTGCTGGTCCGCAACTCCACCGGCACCGAGCAGCTGTGCGACCTCGCCCGTACGGTGCTGGCCGCCCTTCAGGAACCGTTCGACGTGGGCGGACAGCGGCTGTCGGTGTCGGCGAGCATCGGCGTGGTGGAGCGGCCGGCGGCCGGCACCCACACCACCTGGCTGATGCAGGCCGCGGACACCACGCTGTACTGGGCGAAGGAGGACGGCAAGGCGCGCTGGACCCTCTTCGACCCGGAGCGCAACGCCCATCGGATGACCCGGCAGGCGCTGTCCAGCACGCTGCGCCCGGCGGTCGAGCGGGACGAGTTCGTGCTCGACTACCAGCCGCTGGTGGGGCTGGGCGACGGGGTGGTCCGGGGGGTGGAGGCGCTGGTGCGCTGGGACCATCCGCAGTTCGGGCGGCTGTCGCCGAACCGGTTCATCCCGCTGGCCGAGGAGAACGGCGCGATCGTGCCGCTGGGCCGGTGGGTGCTGCGCACCGCCTGCCGCCAGGCCCGTGCCTGGCAACTGGCCGAACCGCCGCATCCGCTGGTGGTCAGCGTGAATGTGGCGGTCCGCCAGGTGTGGGACTCCGATCTGGTGGCCGATGTCGGCGCGATCCTGGCCGAGACCGGGCTGCCGCCCCATCTGCTCCAGCTGGAGCTGACCGAGTCGGCGGTGATGGGGTCCACGGGGCGGCCGCTCCAGGCGCTCCAGGCGCTCAGCGACATGGGGGTGGCCATCGCGATCGACGACTTCGGCACGGGCTACTCCAACCTCGCCTATCTCAGCCGGCTGCCGGTCTCCACGCTCAAGCTGGACGGCTCGTTCGTCCAGGGGTTCCGGGCGGAGGAGCATCCGAATCCGGCCGACGAGACCATCGTCGAGGCGCTGGTGCAGCTCGCGCACCGGCTGGGCCTCACGGTGACGGCCGAGTGCGTGGAGAGCGCCGAGCAGGCGGAGCGGCTGAGGCGGATCGGCTGCGATACGGGACAGGGGTGGTTCTACTCCCGCCCGGTGCCGCCGGACCGCATCCAGGCGATGATCACCCGCCCGGCGCCGGGTTAGGCGGGTCCGGCGGATCGCGACGCCTGCGGCGGGCTTCGCGGCTCCGCCGCGTGGCCCGCCGGGCACCCCGCCGGCACCCCGTAGGGCTACGCCTCCGTCCGCGCCGTCGGCAGATCGTAGGCGTCGGCGATCAGCTCGTACGAGCGCAGACGGGCGGCACGGCCATGGGCATTGGCCGTGATCTTGACTTCGTCCGCTCCGGTGCGCTTGATCAGCCCGTCGAGCCCCTCGCGGACCTGGTCCGGGCTGCCGTACTCGACATTGGCCAGCCAGCTGTTGATGAAGTCGCGCTCGATCTCGTTGAACTCGTAACCCTCGGCCTCCTCGGGCGTCGGCACCAGGCCGGGGCGTCCGGTGCGCAGCCGGATCATGGCCAGCGCGCCGGTGAGCACCTGGCGGTGGGCCTCCTTCTCGTCCTCGGCGGCGAAGGCCGAGACGCCGATCGAGGTGTACGGCTTGTCCAGCACGGCGGACGGCCGGAAGGTCTCGCGGTAGAGGTCGAGTGCGGGGACGGTGTTGGCCGCGGAGAAGTGGTGGGCGAAGGAGAACGGCAGGCCGAGCATCCCGGCGAGCCGGGCGCTGAACCCGCTGGAGCCCAGCAGCCAGACCGACGGCCGGTCGGCGGACTGGACCCCGCCGGGCACGGTGCCCTGCACCGGCCCCGGCACCGCGTGGATACGGGCGTAGCGGTGGCCGTCGGGGAAGTCGTCGTCGAGGAAGCGGGTCAGCTCGGCGAGCTGCTGGGGGAAGTCGTCGGCGCCCTCGCGCAGCCGCTCGGTGCGGCGCAGCGCGGCGGCCGTGGCCCCGTCGGTGCCGGGCGCGCGGCCGAGGCCGAGGTCCACCCGGCCGGGGGCGAGCGCCTCCAGGGTGCCGAACTGCTCGGCGATGACCAGCGGGGCGTGGTTGGGGAGCATCACCCCGCCGGAGCCCAGCCGGATCCGCTCGGTGTGCGCGGCGAGATGGGCGAGGATCACCGCCGGGGAGGAGCTGGCGACCCCGGGCATGGAGTGGTGCTCGGCGACCCAGAAGCGCTGGAAGCCCCGGCGCTCGGCGAGCCGGGCGAGCTCGGTGGTGGTCCGCAGCGCCTCGGCGGCCGTCACCCCGCTGCCGACGGTCGCGAGGTCCAGCACCGAGAGGGGCACCGGTGCGCTGCCGAGGGGCCGGGCCCGGATGGGGTCGCGCTGGTCGTCTCGCCGGTCCTGCTCATCGGCCACGGTGGCCCGCCTCCCTGGTCGCACCGCACGGTGCGCGCATGTCGTGTGGGTGTGCGGCGCCGCGCCGCACACGCCTCTACGTCTACCGGCGTGATTCAACCGGAGAAAGGCTCCGCTTTATTCCCGGCCCCTGTTGCCCGGGTCCTCCGTGTTGCCCGGGCCCCCGGTGTTTCCCGGGTCCCCCCGGCCGCCGGGAAACGGCCGGGTCCGCCGCCACCTGGGGAGGAGGTGTGGCGGCGGACCCGACGGCGGTGTGCCGTGCGCTCGCGCGGAACGGGCCTAGCCCGCGGCCCGCGCGGTGCGGCGGCGGTGGAGGGCCAGCGCAGTACCGGCGCCACCGAGCACCAGCACACCCGCCGTGAGGCCGATGGGCAAGGCGGCGGACATGCCCTTGTCGTCGGCGAGACGCCGGGCGGTCAGGGCATCGGCGGCCGCGGCGTTCACGATCGGGGCGTGGGCGGCCAGGGCGGAGGTCGTGTAGTGACCGGCCTTGTGCACCGAGGCGACCGAGCCGTCGGACTTCAGCAGCACCTGGGTGTTGTTGGGGTGACGGAAGTCGAAGAGCCCGGAGAGGGTGTTCGCCCGGCGGTCGAAGGAGGCGTCACCGATCCGGCCGGTGTGCCAGTTGTCCTCGATGAAGCGGGTGATCGAGGTCTGCTCGGTCTGGGTGTGGTCGACCTTGTTGGACTTGCTGAAGGGCGAGATCACCAGCAGCGGCTGCCGGGGGCCGGGGCCACAGCGGTCCTGGTAGCCGCCGGCGGGCTTCGGAGCGGACTGGCAGGCGGGGCTGTCGGTGGCCTTGCCGCCCGAACCCGTGGTCTTGTCGGTCGACCCGTTGCGGGGCTTGGCGTAGGCGTGGTCGTACCAGCCGTCGCTGTCGTCGTACGCGACGACGATCGCGGTGTCCTTCCACTGCGGCGACTTCTGGATCGCGTTGATCTGCTTGACCAGGAAGTGCTGCTCGTCGACCGGGTCGGAGTAGGCGGCGTGGCCGTCCTGGTACTCGGCGGCCTTCAGGAAGCTGACGGACGGCAGATGACCGGTCTTGAGCGCCGCGTCGAAGTCGGTCAGGTCGTAGTTGTGGTTGGCCCGGCCGCTGTGCCCGATCTCCTGGACGTTCTTCGGCGGGAGGTGATGCGGGTTCGCCGTGGACTTGTAGTACTGGAACGGCGCGTGGTGCGGGCTGTAGTCCACGGAGGCGGCGCCGCCGACGTTCTTGTGGGTGGTGCCGGAGCACTTGGCGTAGTGGTCCTGCTCACCGTCCCAGGCGGTGCTGGGGCGGAAGCCGCCCTGGAACCAGCCCCAGCTCACACCCTTGGCGTTGAGCAGATCGCCGACGTTCCGGCCCTTCATCCGGGCCAGGGCGTTGCCGCTGGTGTGGTCCTTGTTGGAGCAGTCGTCGAAGGCCGGGTCCGGGTCGTTGA
The DNA here is from genome assembly GCF_039525925.1 of Streptomyces javensis. Classification (NCBI taxonomy): domain Bacteria; kingdom Bacillati; phylum Actinomycetota; class Actinomycetes; order Kitasatosporales; family Streptomycetaceae; genus Streptomyces; species Streptomyces javensis. Next base: position 69,045 of record NZ_BAAAIF010000043.1, read on the forward strand.
TCATCGTGCCGACGCCCTTGGCGTCCGGCGAGGCCACCGTGTACGCGTCCGGCTTGTCGGTCTGCTTGGGATCCTCGGTGGAGGACTTGGGGTCGGTGGAGATCACGCCATGGGTCTGGCCCGAGATCAGCTCCAGCGCTCCGGGGGTGGAGGGACCGTAGGCCGAGCTGAAGGAGCGGTCGCTCATCGCGTAGTGCTGGGCGTAGTTCCACAGGCCGGTGACGGTGTTCCCGTCGTAGTAGTCCATCACCAGACCGGGCTCGCCGAACAGCCCGGTGCACTTGCTGACCTCTGTGTTCTCCACGAACTTATCGGCCTTGCCGCCGTTGGCGGCGTACTGCTCCGGGCCGTAGGAGTGGTTCTGGTCGCAGGTCATGGCCTGGTCGCTGCGCAGCCGCTTGGGCTTGTAGAGATTGGGGTTCTTCTCCAGCAGCCCCGCGTTCGCGAGGGTGTCGATGTCCTTGGGGGTGTCCTTGGCCGGCGTGAACTTGGTGCCGTCCGTGTTCGCCGCCTTGGGGTAGGTGCCGAAGTAGTGGTCGAACGAGATGTTCTCGTCGAAGATCACCACCACATGCTTCACCGGGGTCGCGGTGTGACCGCCCTTCGCGGGCGCGGCCCATGCGGGGGCCACCCCGCCCACGGTCGCCAGTGCCGCGGCACCGGCCAGGGCACCCCAGCGCGCGACCCGGCCACGCCGTCGGCCGCCTTCGGATCCTGCCGTGCCGCCCATGTCATGCCTCCACATGATTCGCGTTTCACGCCTGCGCCTGATCCTGTGCCGCGGGCAGGACTCTCCGATGGAATCCATGGAGGCGGCCGAGTGAATAGAGGGTCAGAAGAATCCAAGGAACTCTTGAGGTGTTCTTGACCGGATGGTGGGGCGACGATCAGGACAGAAGGGTCCGTCCCAGCCAGTCGGAGCGGTCCCGCACCCCGGGGAGCGCGAAGAAATAGCCGCCGCCGAAGGGGGTGACGTAGTCCACCAACGGCTCCCCCGACAGCCGCTTCTGCACGGTCTCGAACTGGCGCTCGAGATCCTGCTGGTAGCAGCAGAACAGCAGCCCCATGTCCAAGTTGCCATTGCCGTCCATGCCCCGGTCGTAGTTGTAGGCACGGCGGAGGATGCGCTGGTCCTCTGTCCTGGCGGTGCGCGGATTGGCCATCCGTATATGGCTGTCCAGCGGGATGATGTCGCCCTTGGGGTCCTGTGCGAAGCGCGGGGTGTCGAACTCGTGCTGACCGTCCAGCGGGGCGCCCGAGTCCCGGCTGCGGCCGAACATGCGCTCCTGCTCGCTGATCGACACCCGGTCCCAGAACTCCACCAGCATCCGGATCAGCCGGATCACCTGATAGCTGCCGCCGGTGGCCCAGGCGGGCTCCCCGGAGTGGGCGCCCACCCACACCAGGCGGTCCATCTCCCGGGCGTCCCCGGTGTCGGGATTGGCGGTGCCGTCCTTGAACCCCATGTGGTTGCGCGGGGTGCCGGACGGGCGCGGCGGGCTGACGAAGCCGTCGACACGCCAGCGGATCTGCAACGCGCCCCGGGTGTGCCGGGCGATGTCGCGCAGCGCGTGGAGCACCGTGTCCGCGCTGTCGGCGCAGAGCTGGAGGCTCAGATCGCCATGGCACCAGTCGGGGTCGAGATCGTCGTCGGGGAAGGACAGCATCGCGTGCAGCCGCCGGGGCTTGCGGTCCCGCAGTCCATAGCGCCCGTCGAAGAGCGAGGCGCCCACGCCGACGGTCGCGGTCAGCCGGTCGGCCGCCACCTCGGGGCCCAGGGTGCCGGAGTCGGCGGGCGGCGCGGTGATCCCGACCGGATCGGGAGTGCCTCCGGCGGTGAGGAAGCGGCACCGCTCGGTGAGCGTACGGAAGGCGTCGGTCAGCTCCTTGCGGCCGTCGGCCATGGTGTCGAGGGCGATGAAGGCGGTGGCCCGCTGGGACGGGGTGAGGATGCCCGCCTGATGGGTGCCGTGGAAGGGGACGCGGGTGGGCCTCTTCTCCGGTCCGTCCTCCTTCGCGGCCGCCGTGCCCGCCACCGCGCCGACCGTGCCCGCGGCGGCACCCAGCAGAAAGCCCCTGCGCAGCACCTCGCTCACCGGGTCCTCCGCACATCCATCAGCGCCGCCACCTGCGCCAGCCGCTCCACCAGCGCGCCCGTGTCCGCGTTGAGCCGCTGGCGCCCGGTGCGGCTCAGCCGGTCAAGCGGGGTCCAGCGGTCGCCGTGGTGCGAGCGCTCCAGGGTCCGCTGGGTGCGGTCCAGGTCGCTCTCCAGCTCGGGCAGCCAGGGGGCACGGGGCTTCAGCAGCGGCTCCAGCCGGCGCAGCACGGCCCGGGTGCCGTCCAGGTTGGCCCGCGCGGTGGCCAGATTGGTGCCGCTGCCGTAGTCGGTGCGGCCGGTCAGCTCGAACTGCACGGTGTTCTCCATGATCTCGTGCGCCCGCAGGCCCAGGTCGGCCGGGTCCATCCGCTCCTGCGGCCAGTCGTCCCGCAGCCCTCGGACATCCTTGGCGAGCCGGTCGGCGACCGGGCGCAGTGAGCTCGCGGACTCGCCGTGCCACAGGCCGTGCTCGAGGCGGTGGAAGCCGGTGAAGTCCGGGTCGTGGACCCCGCCGGACAGCCCCGCCGTGGTGCCATTGATGGCTCCGTCGGCGTCGCCGAAGGTGCCGTAGGCGGCGCCCATCCGCTCGTACACCAGATGGGCGGGCAGCCAGAGCGCACGGGCCGTGGCCAGGTCACCGCAGTGGATGGCCGAGCGCAGCGCGTCCGTGCGCCGCACCAGCTCGTCCATCCGGCCCGTCACCCACTTCTGGTAGGCGATGGTGGGCGGGATCAGATCCTGCTGGCCGACCGGGACCACGGCCGGTCCACCGCCCCGCGCCGGTCCGGACACGGTGACGGTGGGCCCGGTGACCGCGTCCGTGTCCTCGGGCAGGCAGACGAAGGCGTAGGAGCCCCCGCCGAGCGTGACGCTCAGCGGTCTGCTGGTGCCGGGGCCCAGGCCCTCCACCTCTCCGTAGACGGCGCCGTTCGCCGGATTGGTGAGATAGACCTCGGCCGGTCTGCTGGAGGTGTTCCGCAGATCGAAGACCTGCTTGCCCCGGGTGGCATCGGTCCAGCCACGGCCACAGCCGCCCTCGGACACCTCGACGGAGGTGTGCCGCAGCCCGTCCGATGCCTTCGTGGGCGCGCTTCCGCTCGCGGAGGGGTGCGCACGAGGACCGTCCGAGGAGCCTCCGACGACCGCCAGCGCGCCGATTCCGACGGCCGTGGCCACCGTCACCGCACCGGCGACCAGCAGATGACGTGCCGGCGGAACCGGGGAGAGATGTTGGCGACGCACGGCTGCATGCTAGGCGCAGTCCGATAAGCGGAATGCCCTGATGGCAAAAGAGCGCCATGGAATTCCGCCGGGGTTCAGCTCCCCGTCACCGGCTCCTCGGGCCCTACGGCACGCCCGCCCGCGGCCGCGCCACCCTCCGCTGTCCGCCGCTATCCGCCGCTCCGGGCGAAGAGCGTGCCCAGCCGGTCATGGACCGGATCGCGGCCCAGCAGCCGCAGCCCCTCCCAGACCGTGACCTGATTGGCCGTGAGCACCGGCTTGCCCAGCTCCGCCTCCAGATCCGGAATCCAGGCGGCGGTGTGCAGGGCGGTGTCCGGCAGAAGCACCGCCTGGGCCTCGGGGTGGTCCCCGGCGCGGCCCAGCTCCAGCACCTCGTCCCGGCCCCAGGTGCCGACCTCCGCCGCCGTGATGATCCCGCTGCCGCGCATCGAGACCACCTCGGCACCGGCGGCCTTCAAAAATGCCCGGAAGTAGTCGGCGACATCCTCCGGATAGGTGGCGGCGATGGCCACCCGGTCGGCGCCGAGAGCCTGCACCGCGTGGGCGAAGGCGAAGGAGGTGCTGGAGGCGGGCATCCCGGCCGTCTCGCCCAGCTCGCGCACCTGCTCCTTGGCGCCCTCCCAGCCGAAGACGAAGCTGGCGCTGGTGCACGCCCAGACCACGGCCCGGGCGCCGCGCTCGGCGAGCTCGGCGACCCCGGCCGCCAGGCGGGCCGCCGACCCCATCTCCAGCAGGGCGTCCACCCGATGGGCGTCCTCACCGATGTCGGTGTGGACCAGCGGAAGCCGGATGTCGCCGCTGTCACCGCCGAGCATGCCTTCCAGGCGGGGGTATTCGTCCTCGGCGGAGTATCCGGGGTAGAGAAAGCCGACCGTGTCCGGGGCCGGGCGCGTCGAGTCCACCATGACTGCCTCCTTGACTGGCGGCCCCCGCGAGCGCCGCCGCTGCACTGCTGTCACTTCTCATACACCGCGGAGGCCCGGCGGGTTCCCACCCGCCGGGCACGCCGGGCCGCCGTCTCATCCACGGCCGGACCGAAGCCTCACCCCACGGCCGGACCGGAGCCTCACCCCACGGCCGCGCCGGAGCCTCACCCCACGGCCGGGCCGCCGGAGTCGTCGAGGTAGGGGCCCTCGCCGAGGCCGGTGCCGAAGCCCGGGTCGAGCCCGTCGGCCGGGTCGCCGTCCGGTCCCGGCGAGGCCGCCCCGGCCAGCGCCGCCTCCGGCTCGTCCACCACGGACTCGACCGCCTCCACGACCCCGAGCATCGACTCGACGACCGGGTCCGTCACCGGGAGCGGGCCGCTCGGCGACACCGACATCCCCGCCGGACCGGACCGGGCGGCCGGGTCCAGCAGCGCCTGGTACGGCCCGACGGCCTGGGCGCCGATCGCCCGCAGCGCCGCCCACATGGTGACCTGGTTCGCGGACAGCACGGGCATTCGCAGCTCCGCCTCCAGCTGCGGGATCACGTCGTAGGTCGGCAGATTGGTGCAGCTGATGAAGAGCGCGTCGGTGGCCCCGACCACCGCTTGCCGTGCCATGTCGACCACATCGCGGTACGGCACCTTCCAGATGTGCCGGGTCAGTCCGAGGTACGCCCGACCGGTGACGGTCATCCCGCCCTCGGCCAGATACTCCTCCAGCGAGTCGGTGACGGACTGGGTGTACGGCGTCACCACCGCGATCCGCCGGGCGCCGATCTCCCGCAGCGCCTCCAGCAGCGCGCCCGAGGTGGTCAGCGACGGGATCTCACCCGCCTGGGACATGGCCGCGCACATCGCGCGCTCCCCGGCGACTCCGCCGACGAAGCTGCCCGAGGTGCACGCGTACGCCACCACTTCCGGTGCGACGGCCGCCAGCGCCTGCACCGCGTCGTGCAAGGTCTCGTGCTCACTGACGAGCCGCGCCAGGTCAAGGCTGACCTCGACGGGTACGAACGGGGTACGGGTGAGATGGAGGGATACCTCGTCCGGCACCCAGCGCCACAGCTCACGGTCGAGTGCGAAGTCGAACGGTGCCACCACACCCACGCCGCGCTGCGGCCGTGGGCCACCCAGAAAAGAGACGTCCAAAGCGAGCCCCAATACGGAACGGAGGGACTGGACCATTGGCCAGAGATTTTGGATGGAGAGAGCCGGCCTGATGCCGGGACGCCGGGACAGATGCCGTTGTTGACGACGGTAGTTTCCGCTGCCTAGCGTGGTCAATCCTCAAACTGAGGCGCCTGCCCGCTCTTTCTCCAGGCAAACCCATCTACGTTTCGAAACGGTTTCCCGCCTATGTCCGAAAGCACAGTTGTCGTCTTCGGCGACCAGCCGCCGGTCCACCTGGACCGGGTGGCCGGCCGGGCCAAGGTGCTCGTCTGTGACGAGAATTCGCTGCCCCAGGCGCTCCCCACCGCGGATGTGCTCCTGGTCTGGGACTTCACCTCCGACGCGGTCCGCGACGCCTGGCCCGGTGAGGGTCCCCGGCCGGCGTGGGTCCATACCGCGAGCGCGGGGGTGGACCGGCTGCTCTGCCCCGAACTCGTCACGTCCGACACGGTACTGACCAATGCTCGTGGAGTCTTCGAGCAGCCGATCGCGGAGTACGTGGCCGGTCTGGTGGTCGCCATGGCCAAGGACTTCCACGGAAGCTGGGAGCTCCAGCGGCAGCGACGCTGGCAGCACCGCGAGACGATGCGGCTGGCCGGGACGCGCGCCGTGGTCGTGGGCGCGGGTCCCATCGGCCGGGCGATCGGCTCCACCCTGGCCGCGCTCGGCGTGGTGGTCGACCTGGTGGGCCGCACCGCGCGGGAGGGCGTGCGCGGCGGTGACGAGCTGCCCGAGCTGCTTCCTCCGGCCGACTGGGTGGTGAGCGCGGCGCCGCTCACCGACGCCAACCGCGGCATGTTCGACCGCACCGTCTTCGACCGGATGAAGCCCTCCGCCCGGTTCATCAACGTCGGCCGCGGCCCCCTGGTCGTCGAGAAGGACCTCACGGCGGCCCTGGTCGCCCGGCGGATCGCCGGCGCGGCCCTGGACGTCTTCGAACACGAGCCGCTGGCCTCGGACGATCCCCTGTGGGACGTGCCCGGGCTGTTCGTCTCGCCCCATATGAGCGGCGATACGGTCGGGTGGCGCGACCACCTGGCCGACCAGTTCCAGGACAACTACGAGCGCTGGTGCGCGGGCGAACCACTGCTCAACATCGTCGACAAACGCCTCGGGTACGTACCGGTGGACTGATCGCAGGACCTGAACGGAGAGCCGGATGACCGACATTCACGACCTGACAGCCGTTCAACTCGTCGAGCGCTATGCCTCCGGCGAGCTCTCCCCCGTCGAGGCGACCCGTGCCGTCCTCCACCGGATCGAACAGATTCAGCCGGAGGTGAACGCCTTCACCCGGGTGGACGCCGAGGACGCGCTGCGGCAGGCGGAGGAGTCCGCCGAGCGGTGGCGGCGCGGGACCCCGGCGGGCCTCGTGGACGGCGTCCCGGTGTCGGTGAAGGACATCCTGTTGCAGCGCGGCGCCCCCACCCTGCGCGGTTCGCGGACCGTGCGGCCCGAGGGCAAGGCATGGGACGAGGACGCGCCCTCGGTGGCGCGGCTGCGCGAGCACGGCGCGGTGTTCGTGGGGAAGACCACGACCCCGGAGTTCGGCTGGAAGGGCGTCACCGACAGCCCGGCCCACGGGGTCACCGGCAATCCCTACGACCCGCGGCGGACCGCGGGCGGCTCCAGTGGCGGCAGCGCGGCCGCGGTCGCGCTGGGCGCGGGTCCGCTGAGTCTGGGGACGGACGGCGGGGGCTCGGTCCGTATCCCGGCGTCCTTCTGCGGCATCTTCGCGCTGAAACCCACCTATGGGAGGGTTCCGCTCTATCCGGCGAGCGCGTTCGGCACCCTGGCCCATGTGGGGCCGATGACCCGGGACGCGGCGGACGCGGCGCTGCTGATGGATGTGATCTCCGGTCCGGACTGGCGCGACTGGTCCCAGCTGGGCCCCGTCGAGGGCGGCTTCCGGGAGGCGCTCACCTCCGGCGGGGGCGGGGTCGACGGCCTGCGGATCGCCTACAGCCCCGCGCTCGGCGGCGCGGCCGTGGTCGACCCGGAGGTGGCCGCGTCGGTGCGGCGGGCCGTGGACCTGCTCGCGGAGCTGGGCGCTGTGGTCGAGGAGATCGATCCCGGGTTCGAGGATCCGGTGGAGGCGTTCCACACGCTGTGGTTCAGCGGCGCGGCCCGGGTGGTGCAGCCGTTGGGGCAGGAGGACTGGGAGCTGCTGGACCCGGGGCTGCGCGAGATCTGCGCCCAGGGGGCGTCGTACAGCGCGCTGGACTATCTGGCGGCCGTGGATGTGCGGATGGCCCTCGGCCACGCCATGGGGCGGTTCCACTCCGCGTACGACCTGCTGGTCACCCCCGCGCTGCCGATCACCGCGTTCGAGGCGGGGGTCGAGGTGCCCAAGGGGTCGGAGCACACCCGGTGGACCGGCTGGACGCCGTTCACCTACCCGTTCAACCTGACCCAGCAGCCCGCGGCGTCGGTGCCGTGCGGCCTCAGCGGCGCGGGCCTGCCGATCGGGGTACAGCTGGTGGGCGCGCGCCACGCGGACGCGCTTGTGCTGCGCGCGGCGCACGCGCTGTTCGAGGCGGGACTCGCGGACGGGGTGCGCCCGCCGGCGGCGTAAGGCCCGTCGCCGGGCGCGCTCGGGTCCGGGGCGGCTCCGCCCCGGACCCGAGACCGTTCAGCGGCCCGGCTCCGCGCCGGGCACAGGCCGCGGGCCCGCGCCCGGCGCGAGCCGGGGTCTACGCCCGGCGGAAGTTCAGCGTCTCCCCCAGCGCCCCCGCGCGCCACAGGTCCTGGCAGGCGTCGGCCATGCGGTCGAGGCCGTCCACGATCGTGCCCCAGACGATCCCGGGCACCCAGCCCGCGTCACCGTTGATCAGCAGGTTGTTCCGCTCGTAGAAGAGGGCCAGGTCGATCACCTGCCGCCGCCCCTGGTGCTTGGCCTCGGTCTCGTATCCGTACGACTTGGTCCCGAGCTGGGTGTCCGTGAAGGTGAAGTAGCACAGGTCCCCGGGGATCGGGGTGATCGTCGGGTTCTCGAGGGGCGGCTCCTCGGGCGCGAAGGGGGGCAGCAGGGTGTAGATCTCATTGCGTGCGTACTTCGCGTGATACACATCACCCCCGAGCGGCAGCGCGTTCCACACCGCTTCGCAGGTGATCGGCGCGAGATCGTCAAGGAGCTTGGCCGTGCAGCTCACCCCGCGCTTGTCGAGCGAGACCTCGATGAACCGGTCGGCTCGGTCAACCATCGACTTTCCTCCAGGTCGCTTCGGAACCAGTCCTGTCCCAGGGGACTACCCAGGCATCGGCTGTATCAAGGGCCGGAAACGGCCCGCATACATTTGCCGTAGTCGGGTAGCCGCGCGCCCATGGCTCCACCACGTGGGAAAGACACCGATAGCAGAGAAATAGCCAAAATGGGTCCAAGCCGCCGCGCTCTTCTCGCCGGCGGTGCGGCGCTGGGCCTGCTGGGCGCGGCCGGCTGTAGCCGGGTGTCCGGCTCGGGCGCCAAGGACGGGGGCAATCTGCTGGAGCGACTGCGGTCGCAAGGGACGGTCCGGCTGGGAATTGCGGGGGAGATCCCATTCGGCTACATCGACGAGAACGGCGAGTTCACCGGCGAGGCGCCGGAGATCGCGAAAGTCATCTTCAAGCGGCTGGGGGTGCCCAAGGTCCAGCCGGTGCCGACCGAGTTCGGCTCGCTCATCCCGGGCCTCCGCTCGCAGCAGTTCGACGTGGTCTCGGCGGGGATGTACATCAACCCCGAGCGCTGCGCCCAAGTGATCTTCTCGGACCCCGACTACCGCATGCGTGACGCGTTCATCGTGCGCAAGGGGAACCCCAAGAACCTGCACAATTACGAGGACATCTTCAAAAAGAAGGCCAAAATGGCCACCGGCACCGCCTACGCCGAGATCGGCTACGCGGAGGACGTCGGGATCAAGCAGAGCGACATGCTGATCCTCCCCGACCAGCTGGCCGGGCTGCTTGCCGTGGAACAGGGCCGGGCCGATGTCTTCGCGGGCACGACCGTGACCGTGCACAACGTGGTGAAGCAGCGGAACAGCCGGCTGGCCGAGGCCACCGAGCCGTTCCAGGCGTACGTCGACGGCAAGCCGGACATCGGCGCCGGCGGCTTCGCCTTCCGGCCGGAGGAGACCAAGCTCCGGGACGCCTTCAACGTCGAACTGCACAAGATGAAGAAGAGCGGCGAGCTGCTGCGGATCGTGCGGCCCTTCGGCTTCACCGAGGAAGAGATGACCGATCTGACCGCCAAGGAGCTGTGCTCATGACGGCCGGGCTGTGGGAAAACTGGCTTCTTCCGGGCGTCTGGATCACCATCCAGCTGACCCTGTACAGCGCGGTCTTCGCGGCCGTCGTGGCGTTCGGCATCGGGATAGCGCGCACCTCCCCGCTGTGGATCGTCCGCTTTCTGACCGGCTTCTATGTGGAGGTCTTCCGCGGCACCTCGGCCCTGGTGCTGATGTTCTGGCTGTTCTTCGTGATGCCACTGGCCTTCCAGTTCCAGCTGGTGCCGATGTGGGCCGCGGTGCTGGCGCTGGGCCTCACCTACGGGGCGTACGGCTCGGAGATCGTGCGTGGCGCGATCGCGGCGGTGGCCCCGGCGCAGCGTGAGGCGGCCATCGCGCTCAGCTTCACGCCCGCGCAGCGGATGCGCCGGGTGATCCTGCCGCAGGCGATCCCGGAGATGATCCCGCCCTTCAACAATCTGCTGATCGAGCTGCTGAAGGCGACCGCCCTGGTCTCCGCGGTGAGCGTCGCCGACATCACCTTCGCCGCCCAGCTCTCGCGGCTGGCGACCGGTGACAGCCTGGAGATCTACGCGATCATCCTGGTCCTCTACTTCGTGCTGGCCTTCGTCCTCACCCGGCTGATGCGGCTGCTGGAGCGGCGCGCCAAGGCGGGCATCGGCCAGGCCCCGGTGAAGTCCGGCAAGGGCCCGCTGATCACCCGGAAGCTGTCCGCGCGCCAGGAGGCCGAGCAGTCGTCCAACATCATCACGGGAGGTGCCCAGTGAGCTGGAACTGGGATGTGGCGAAGGACTTCCTCCCCGAGCTGGGCAACGGGCTGCTGATCACCCTGGAGGCGACCGCCCTGGGCTCGGTCCTGGCGTTCGCGCTCGGCCTGGTGTGGGCGATGGCCTTCCGCTCGCCGACCCGCTTCATACGCTGGCCGGTGGCGGCGGTCGTGGAGTTCATCCGCAACACTCCGCTGCTGGTGCAGCTGTTCTTCTTCTACTACGTGCTGCCGACCTGGGACATCAAGTTCTCGGCGCTCACCACCGGCGTGATCGCGCTCGGTCTGCACTACTCGACGTACACCGCCGAGGTCTACCGGGCCGGTATCGACGGTGTGCCCAAGGGCCAGTGGGAGGCGGCGACCGCGCTCAGCCTCTCCCGCGGCCGTACCTGGACCGCGGTGATCCTGCCGCAGGCCATTCGCCGGGTGGTGCCCGCACTGGGCAACTACGTCATCGCGATGCTGAAGGACTCCCCGATGCTCGCGCTGATCGGCGTCGTCGACATGTTGCAGAAGGCTCGCGCGGAGGGCGCGTCGTCCTTCCAGTACATCGAGCCCTACACGATGGTCGGCATCGCCTTCATCGTCATCGCCTATCCGGCTTCCCTTCTGATGCGAGCCCTGGAGCGTCGTCTTGGCCACTGAAACCGACCACACGAACCCTGCCGTGGACGGCAGTGAACTGATCCGCTTCGACCAGGTGACCAAGCGCTTCGGCAGCAACACGGTCCTGGACAACCTCGACTTCTCGGTCTCCTCCGGTAAGCACGTCACGCTGATCGGCCCCTCGGGATCGGGCAAGACCACGATCCTGCGGCTGCTGATGACGCTGATCAAGCCGGACGAGGGCACGATCAAGGTCGACGGCGACTACCTGACCCATGAGGACAAGGGCGGCAAGCTGGTCCCGGCGGGCGAGAAGCACACCAGAGAGGTGCGCAAGAAGATCGGAATGGTCTTCCAGCAGTTCAACCTCTTCCCCAATATGCGGGTGCTGCGGAACATCACCGAGGCCCCGGTGAATGTGCTGGGCCTGGGCAAGGACGAGGCCGAGACCCGCGCCCGGGAGCTGCTCGACCTGGTCGGGCTCGGCGACAAGTGCGACGCGTACCCGACGCAGCTGTCCGGCGGACAGCAGCAGCGGGTGGCGATCGCCCGGGCGCTGGCGATGCGGCCGCAGGTGATGCTGCTGGACGAGGTGACGTCGGCGCTGGACCCGGAGCTGGTGGCCGGGGTGCTGGATGTGCTGCGTGACATCGCTCACACAACGGACATCACCATGCTCTGTGTCACCCATGAGATGAACTTCGCACGGGACATCTCCGACGATGTACTGATGTTCGACTCGGGCCGGGTGATCGAGTCCGGGCCGCCGGAGAAGATCTTCACCGAGCCGGAGCACGAGCGGACGAGGGAGTTCCTGAGCGCGGTTCTCTGACTTCCCGGCCGGATCGCCCGGCCCCGGCCGGGCCCGGTCCGGCGCTGCCCCCGCGACCCTCCCGCGGGGGCACGCCATTGTCATATGCCCAGGACATACGCCCCTGCTGACCGGGGCCGAGGCGCCTCGGCAATATCCTCAACAGCCGATCCGGATAAGCCCCTTGGCGGTTATCGTGATACAAAGCCACGCCAACCTGCGAGGGGGGAAATCGTGGCGCTCAGGCCCGAGCCGACCGCGCCGTTCCACTCGGTGCAGCACGCCCTCCGCATCCTGGAGGTCGTCGCCAAACACTCGTCCGGCGTCAGCGACATCATGCTCGCCAGGGAGACCCGGCTACCGGCCCACCAGCTCGCCGATCTGCTGCGGATGCTGCGCCGCGAGGGCTATGTGGAGCAGATCGCCGACGGCGCCTACGTCGGTGGCAACGCCCTGACGCTCCTGGGCTCCGCCGCCCCCGACCGCGGCCACGCCGTACAGGACAAGCTCCAGCAGTCGCTCATCACCCTGCGCGACTCGGTGGGCGCGGCGGTCTACCTCAGCCGCTATGTGGACGGCGAAATCAAGATCACGCAGTATGCGGACGGGCCGCGCACCCCCAAGGTCAACGAATGGGTGGACTTCCGCTCCGCCGCCCACGCCATGGCGCTCGGCAAATGCCTGCTCACCCAGCTCGACCACGACAGCCGCCGCGATCACCTCGCCCGCCACAAGACGGTGCGGCTCACCTCCCGGACCACCACCAACGAGAAGGTGCTGTTCCGCAAGCTGGACAGCCAGCCCGCCACGGTGCCCGTCCTCGACCTCCAGGAGTACGCGGTCGGCACGGTGTGTGCGGCGGTCCCGATCAGCGCCGGGCGCTCGGTGGGCTGTCTGGCCCTCTCGCTCCCGCTGGCCCATGCCCACCGGCTCCGCCAGGCCGCCGACACGCTGAACCGCGAGGCGGCGCCGATGCTGCTCTCCCTCTCCATCTGATCCGTCTGATCCATCTGGGCCCATCCGCGCGTGGTCAGGACCACCCCTTGGGACCAGGTACTATTTATGTCGTCAGCAGGCGCCGCTAGCTCAGTTGGTTAGAGCAGCTGACTCTTAATCAGCGGGTCCGGGGTTCGAGTCCCTGGCGGCGCACAACTGATCAGGCGAATGGCCCGGGTGCTCTCCATAGCCCCGGGCCATTCAGCGTGCCGCCCCGCCGCGCACCTCGAGCGAGTCCAGCAGCTCCTCCGTGGCGGCGGCGATGGCCTCTACGGCCTTGTCGAACGCCTCCGCGTTGTGGGCGGCAGGCTGGCGGAAGCCGGAGATCTTGCGGACGTACTGAAGGGCTGCGGCGCGCGTATCGGCCTCGGTGACGGAGTCGGCGTAGGGCGGGCGGAGCGTCTTGATGGATCTGCACATACTGACGACGGTACGCCGGGGGTACGACAGCCCGTGGGCCGTGGCGGAACTTTCCATGCTCGTGGCGAGCGGCGAGCGGCGAGGGCCTGCACACCTGCACCGGCGAGCTGGTCGCGGTCGGCACACCGCGCACATCCCGGTCGCCCGGCCGGGGTCTGGGGCGGAGCCCCACCACGCGGCGGAGCCGCATATCGATGCCTAGGCCGTCTCGGGGCCGCCCAGGACGAAGGCTCGGATCAGGTCGGCCAGCGGGCCCGGCTGGTCCTGGGGGATCAGGGTGTAGCTGTCGGGGATCTCCGCCAGGCTGCCGCGGGGCAGCAGACCGGCCAGGCGGAGGCCGTGCTCGGGCGGCATGACGCGGTCCTCGGACGCCCAGGCCACCAGGGCGGGGCGGTCGAAGGTGCGCAGGGCGTCGGCCCAGTGGAGCAGCTCGTTCACCGGTGGCACGCCGAGGACGTACTTCCGCAGGTCGCGGCGGACCCCCGGAGAGGTCCAGAGCGGCTGGAACCAGGCGTCCATCACCGCGCGGTCCACCGGGCGCTTGGTCATCCAGCCCCAGGTCATCGGCAGCCGGCGCAGGGGGGCGAGCTTCAGCAGCTTGAAGGCGACGTTGAGTCCGCCCGGCAGCTTCGCGGCCAGCCGCAGATTCTTGCCGGGCAGCCCGGGCGGGTAGTTCTCGAACGCCTCACAGGAGGTGATCACCAGTCGGCCGATCCGCTGGTCGCGGCCGTCGGCGATCAGCGCCTGCGCGCCGCCCCAGTCGTTCATGGCCAGCGTGACATCCGTAAGGTCGAGCCGGTCCAGGAACTCGGCGACCAGCCGGGCCACCCCCAGCACCGACAGATCCGCGTCGGGCCGCATGGGGCGGCGGTGCCCGCCCAGGGGGAGGGTGGGGACGACACAGCGGATCTCGGGGGCCAGCGCGGCGACCACCTCGCGCCACAGGGAGCCGTCCATGGCGACTCCGTGCAGCAGGACCGCGACGGGGCCCTCGCCTCCCGTGTCCTCGTACTCGATGCTGCCTGCCGAGAGTTCCACCTCGAGATGCGGCATGGCGCCGACCTTACCCGGGGCGATCACTCCAGAGGCAGACCGGCCAGTGTCACCACCGGACGCGCCGCACCGCCGGGCGCGGCCCCGTCCTGTACGGCGCCGTCCCGTACACCCTCGTCCCTTACGGCGACCGCCGCGTGGTAGCCGGGCGGGGCGTCGAGGTCGGCGAAGGCCCAGCCGTGCGGGCCGGGCGGGGCGCCTGCCGGGGCCAGGCCATCGGCGAGCCCGACGTGGTGGGCGCCGATCCCGCCCGGCAGCCCGGTGCCGATGCCCTTGAGGTACGCCTCCTTACGGACCCAGCAGCCCAGGAACGCCTCCTCCCGCAGCTCCTCCGGAAGCGCGTCGATCGCCGCCCGCTCCTCGGGGTGCAACTGCCCGACAAGACCCGTCAGCCGGGCCCCGGTGCGGCCGGGGTCCCGCTCCTCGACATCGGCGCCCACGGGCGCCCCGGCGACGGCGCACAGGGCCGCGTCGCCGGAGTGGGAGAGGGAGAAGTGGAGCGCGTCCCCGCCCGCCAGGGCAGGGCGGCCGTGCGGCTTCTCGCAGTCCGGCATGCCGCAGGTCTCCCGGGTGAACGCGACCTCGGCCGGGGCGATGCCGAGATAGCCGCCGAGCAGCGTCCGCAGCCCCACATGGGAGGTCACATAGCGCTCGCGCGCCACGTCCGACCGCAACCGCGCCGCGCGCTCGCGCTCCCGCTCGTCCAGCATGCCCTCCGCGACGGCGGCGGCAGCGGCGGCGTACGGCGGGATCCGCAGCAGCCATACGGCCACCTCACCGGGGCCGGGGCGGTCCCCGGGGCCGGGCAGGGCGCGGACCGGGGCCCATCGCCGGGGCTCATGTGCGGGCTGAACCGGGCTGGTGAAGGACACTGTTCGGCTTCCCCCCTGCTATCGGCCGATGATGCGCTCGCCGTGGACGTACTGACGGTACAGCGGCGCGCGCGGCGCGCCGTGGGTGCCCCGCCATCGGAACGCGCCACCACGACCGCTTCACACGCCTCCAACACCCTTGCCACAAGGTCGCGTTGCCGATCGCGGACACTCGGTGACTTAGGCCACGTTCGCCTTACGGCCGACGCGGTCACCTGCCCGTCCGCACTACGATCGCGCACGTCCGGGCACGATCGGTGATGGGGGTTTGACGACCATGGCGACGGGATTCCTGGCCAAGGCGGCCTCAGCGGTGACCCTCCCGGTGGCACCGCTGTACGGCGCCTTCCTCTCGTACATGATCTTCCACCCGCCCCGCAGACCGCATCACAAGACCCCCGCCGACCTCGGGCTGACCAGCACCGACGTCAACGTTTCGCTGAACGGGCAGCAGGGCCGCGGGCTGCACGTCTGGCTCATCCCGGGCGACACCGAGCGGGTCGTGGTGCTCGGACACGGCCTGGGGCTCAGCAAGTCCGCGAGCCTGGCGCACGCGCGGATGCTCAGCGAGGCGGGCTACACGGTCGCCATGTTCGACCACCGCAACCACGGTAAGAGCGTCGCGGACCGGGCGGGCTGGGGCATGAGCGACCGTCACACCGACGATGTGGTCGCCGTGGTGCGGCACATGCGGTCGATGGACGAGTACGCCGCGGCGCGCATCGCGATCTACGGCTTCTCGATCTCGACCTTCCCCTCGTTCTACATGCTCAAGAGGGAGGACTGCCCGGTCGACGCGGTGGTCTTCGACAGCGGCCCGGCGCTGGAGCTGGCCCCGCTGTTCCGGAACTTCGTCGCGGCCGGCGGGGTGCCCATCCCGGGCCCGCTGGGCGCCGGCCCCTCCCGCCCGGTCGTGGAGTCGGTCGCCTCGTCGGCGGCCGTGGCGATGCTGCGGGTGCAGTGGCCGCCGCCGCTCGGGGGCGCGTACGAGCGCACCCCGATGCTCTTCCTGGCCGGTGAGCGCGACACCATGATCCCCGCCTCGGGGGTGCGGGCGCTGGCCGAGCGCTATCCGCTGGCCGAGGTGCACACCCTGCCGGACACCGAGCACCTCCAGGGCATCAAGACCCAGCCGGAGACGTACGCGGAGACCGTCCTGGGCTTCCTGGAGCGGACGCTCAAGGACTGACCCTTACTGACCCTTACGGTGGGCCGGGCCCGGCCCACCGTAAGGAGGCCATGGCGTCGTAAGGACGCCATGGCGGCGGGTCAGTCCTTCAGTTCGCAGATCACCGCGCCCGCGCTGACCGAGGCGCCCACGTTCGCGTTCAGGTTCTTGACGATGCCGCCGCGGTGGGCGTTGAGGGGCTGCTCCATCTTCATGGCCTCCAGGACCACGATGAGATCGCCCTCGGCCACCGTGTCGCCCTCGTTGACGGCGACCTTGACGATGGTGCCCTGCATGGGCGAGGCCAGGGCGTCGCCGGAGGCGCCGGAGCCGGACTTCTTGACCGCCTTGCGCTTCGGCTTCTTCGAGCCGCCCGCGGGGGCGGTGGCCACGCCCA
>NZ_BAAAIF010000044.1:0-81693 GCF_039525925.1 Streptomyces javensis
CGTACGAGGGCGGCGGCGTGGGCGGGCGCTCGGGCGGAAGCGGCGCGGAGGGGCGGCTGCCCGCGCTCGCGGCGCTTCCGGCGTTCCCCGCGCCCCCGCCGGGACGACCGCCTCCGGCCGCGGGCCGGGAGGAGCCGCGCACCTGGTTGCGGCCGCTGCGCTTGCGCTCGATGAGCGCGACGGCGCCGGGCGGCAGCCAGGCCGAGGCCGTACCGCTGTCGTCGGCGTTGGAGGCGAACAGATGCGGGGCCAGCTGGGACTGTAGATCGGCCGGGGACGGCCGCCGCTCGGGCTCCATCTGCATGCACGACTCGATCAGCGGCCGCAGCTCATCGGGCAGCCCGGCCAGATCGGGGCCCTCGCGCAGCAGCATGAACACGGTCTCC
This sequence comes from Streptomyces javensis, assembly GCF_039525925.1. Classification (NCBI taxonomy): domain Bacteria; kingdom Bacillati; phylum Actinomycetota; class Actinomycetes; order Kitasatosporales; family Streptomycetaceae; genus Streptomyces; species Streptomyces javensis. Next base: position 387 of record NZ_BAAAIF010000044.1, read on the forward strand.
ACCGGGTTGGCGCCGTGGAAGGGCGCGTGCCCGGTGGCCGCGAAGGTCAGGGTCGAGCCGAGCGAGAAGATGTCGCTCGCGCCCGTCACACTGCGCGAGTCGCGCGCCTGTTCGGGGGACATGTAGGCGGGGGTACCGACCGCGACGTTGGTCATCGTCAGCCGGGTGTTCGAGACACCGGAGGCGATACCGAAGTCGATCACGCGCGGGCCGTCCTCGACGACCAGCACATTGGACGGCTTCAGATCCCGGTGGACCAGGCCCGCGCCATGGATCGACTGGAGCGCCTCGGCGACCCCGGCCGCCAGCCAGCGCACCGCCTGGGCCGGCATCGGCCCGCACTCGTTGACGATTTCCTCGAGGGAGGGCGCCGGCACATAGGCCGTGGCCAGCCACGGCACCGCGGCGCGCGGATCGGCGTCCACGACCGCGGCCGTGTAGAACCCGCTGACCGCGCGGGCCGCCTCCACCTCACGGGTGAATCGGACACGGAACAGCTGGTCCTCGGCGAGCTCGGTCCGGACCGTCTTGATCGCGACCCGTCGGCCCGATGCCGAGCGGGCCAGATAGACCAGCCCCATGCCGCCCGCGCCGAGACGTCCGAGCACCTCGAAAGGGCCGATCCGCCTCGGATCGTGCTGCGTCAGCTGCTCCACCACTTGCCTGCCACCTCCCCGTGGGGGCTTGAAAAAATACAGCCCCGTGCAGCGTCTCACCGACAAACCAACCGGCGGCACGCATCCTGCATTCTCTCTGGCGAAGGCGGCGGTTGCGAACCCGGGGGCGAATCGTCGTGTCATCGGGCGATACGGAGCGGGGGTCCGTCCGGTTCGACCCGGGGACCATCCAAGTGCCCGCAGGCCCGTATCGCCCAGTTATTCGCCCCGGGTTCAGCCCGCCGTCGAGGTGTCGATGACGGCGAAGGCCGCGCCCTGATTGTCCGCAAGGACCGCGAAACGCCCGTACGGCGTATCTTCGGCGGTCTTGAGAACCCGCCCGCCCAGCCTGTGGGCCGTGCGCAGCGACTGATCGCAATCCGCCACCACAAAGTACGTCAGGAAGTGGGCGGGCAGAACGGCCGGGTACTCGTCACCCATCACGACGCGTCCGCCGATCGCGTGCCGGGGGTCCGGGGCCTCTCCGCGCGGCGTCCACAGGACCACGTCGGCCGGTGCGCCTTCGGCGGGGGGCGGCGGGGAGGGTGGGGCGGAGGGCGGGGCTGAGGGCTCAGACGGCGCAGACGGCGGGGCGGAGGTCGGGGCTGAGGGCGTCATCTCGTAGCCGAAGACCGCCCGGTAGAAGGCGTCCACGGCGCGCGGCTGACGCGTGTGGACCTCCGTCCAGCCGTACGAACCGGGCGTGCCGCGCCGGGCGAAGCCGGTGTGGCTGCCCGCCTGCCAGATTCCGAAGACCGCGCCGCCCGGGTCGGCGGCCGTCGCCATGACGCAGAACTCGTCGATCCACACCGGCGGGGTGATCACCCGGCCACCGGCCTCGCGGATCCGTACGGCGGTCGCGGCGGCGTCCTGGGCGGCGAAGTAGATGTTCCAGACGGTGGGCATCCGGCCGTCCGGCTTGGGCACCAGCCCCGCGACGTCCTTACCGCCGAGGAGGGCCCGGGTGAACGTGCCGTAGTCGGTGGCGATCTCCTGGAAGGTCCAGCCGAAGAGCTCACCGTAGAAGCGCCGCCCCGCCGCGAGGTCGGACAGCAGCACATCCGCCCAGCAGGGCACGCCTTCCGCGAATGCCGCCATGGCCCGGATCCTCCCGCGTCCCTCGGTCCTCGGACCTGCTCGCCCCGGAGCCCGGTCACGCCGGAGCTCGCTCACCTCGGAACTTGCTCACCTCGGAACTTGCTCACAGCCCGTTTGGAGATGGTTGGCACGTGTTTGGAACCGCTTGGTTCGTTCACCTCACTTGCCACGCTAACGGGGGATCGCCCGGTCTGCTCACCCCGGAACTCGAAATATTTGGCCAATCCTTTTGGCTCGAAGACGGATCCGACCGCGTCATCCACCGTTGTTATCCACAGGCTGTTGATAACACGATTCACACGTGTGGGTGAGCGGTGATTGAGGGCTTGACGACTGTGGACAGGGGTCGGAATCAGCCATTCCAACCTGCTCAGCGAGGTTCGCAAACCCGCTCATCCCGCCCTAACCCCATTTGCACGCAGCCGAATCGCGCTCCGATCACCCCTCGGTAAGCTGACGGCATGACAGGACAAGTACGCACAGTCGACGGGCGGGTGGCCGGTCGTCGCGGACAGGCGACGCGGCAGAAGCTGCTCGACTGCCTCGGCGAGATGCTCAGCACCTCCCCGTATCGAGACGTCAAGGTCATCGATGTCGCACGTAAGGCAGGGACCTCGCCTGCGACGTTCTACCAGTACTTCCCCGATGTGGAGGGCGCGGTCCTCGAGCTCGCCGAGGAGATGGCGAAGGAGGGCGCGAACCTCACCGATCTGGTCGCCGACCGCTCATGGGCGGGCAAGTCGGGGGCGACCGCGGCGGAGGACCTGGTCGAGGGGTTCCTCTCGTTCTGGCGCAAACACGACGCCATCCTGAGGGTGGTCGATCTGGGCGCCGCCGAGGGTGACAAGCGGTTCTACAAGATCCGCATGAAGATCCTCAATTCCGTCACCAACTCCCTGACGGACGCCGTCAAGGAGCAGCAGGCCAAGGGCCGGATCGACGGGGACCTCAACCCCGGGGCCATCGCGGGCTCACTGGTCGCCATGCTGGCGGCGGTCGCGGCGCACCAGAAGGGCTTCCAGAGCTGGGGCGTCAAGCAGGCCGACCTCAGGCCGAGCCTGACCTGGCTCGTCCACCTCGGCATCACCGGCCGCAAGCCGCCGAAGTAACGAATCCGCGCCCCTCCCCCGGCCTCCCTTCCCCGGCCCCTCCCGGCCGGCTGCCCTGCCGGGCCCGCACGTCCTGTCACGCCGCGGCGGATCACTCCCCAGTGATCCGCCGCGGCCTTTTGCGGTCATTGGTACGGGAGGGGCGCGGGGTCCCGAACGGGAGGGACCGGTTCAGCCCTCCCCGCGGCCCTACGGCCGGATCAGCTCCTCCCACGGCCCGACCGCGCGACTCAGCCCTCCCGGACGGCCCCGACGGCCCGGCTCAGCCCTCCTCCACGGCCCGACGGCCCGGCTCAGCCCTCCCCACGGCCCGACGGCCCGGCTCAGCCCTCCTCGACGCGGTGGAGGCGGAAGAGGCGGATCTCGCGGTCCACCCGGGACTGGTAGGTCGCGTAGGGCGGCCAGAAGGCGAGGACGGCAGCCCAGGCGGCCTCGCGTTCGGCGCCCTCCAGGAGGCGTGCCCGGACGGCGATGTCCCGGCCCCGCCGGCTGATCTCCGCTTCCGGGTGCCTCAGGAGGTTCGTCGTCCAGGCCGGATGGCCCGGACGGCCGAAGTTGCTGCCGATCAGGATCCAGGTGCCGTCGTCCTCCGGCATACAGGCCAGCGGCGTACGGCGGGGCAGCCCCGACCTCGCGCCGCGCGCCGTAAGGATCACGCCCGGCAGCATCCGCGCGCTCGGCAGCACCTTGCCACGGGTCAGCCGGTGGACCGTGCGGTCGAACGCGGGGATGACATGGGGGGCGACCTTGGCGAAGGCGCGGGTCGAGGACACCTTACGGACCAGCTTCACGCCGTAACCGGGCATCAGGCCGTCACCGCCTCGCGCAGGCCGTCTCGCCCGTCAGGACCATCTCGCCCATCAGGACCATCTCGCCCGTCAGGACCGTCTCGCCCCTCGCGTCCGTCCGGCCCACCGCGCGTGCCGCCCCCGTTCCGGCCGCTGTTCCCGCCGCGCTCTTCGTGGCCACCGTAAGGAGCGCGATCGGCCGCGCCGAAGAGTCCCTCCCGCTCCGCCGCCCGCGCCCGCAGCCGATGGACGGGGCCGAAGAGCAGCTCATCCGATGCGGCCCGCTTGAAGTAGAGATGCGCGTCATGCTCCCAGGTGAAGCCGATACCGCCGTGCAGCTGCACCGCCTCCGCCGCCGCCGTGCGCTGCGCCTCCAGCGCCTGCGCGAGCGCCAGCCCGCCCGCGACCGCGGCCTCCGTACCGCCCGCACCGCCCGCACCGCCCTCGGCCGTGGCCCACGCCGCGTAGTACGCCGCCGAACGGGCCGCCTGCACCGCGACGTACACATCGGCAAGCCGGTGCTTGACCGCCTGGAAGGAGCCGATGGGACGGCCGAACTGCTCACGCGCCCGCACATACTCGACCGTCCGCGTGAGGGCCGCGTCCGCCGCCCCTACGGCCTCGGCGGCGAGGACGGCCGCGGCCGCCGTACCCACGGCCGCCAGCGCCTCGGCCACCGCCTCCCCGCTCCCGCTCCCGCTCCCGCCGTCGTCCACCCCCAGCAGCTCGGCCGAGACATTCCGCAGCTCGATCCGGGCCTGCGGCCGGGTCGCGTCGAGCGCGGTCAGCCGGGTGCGGACCAGCCCGTCCGCCCCCGCCCGGACGAGGAACAGCAGCGTCCGCCCGCGCGTATAGCCCCCGGCGCGGGCGGCGACCAGCAGCAGTTCGGCGCTGTGCCCGCCCGGCACCTGCTCCACCTGCCCGTACAGCCGCCACCCGGCGCCGCCGTCCCGGTCCGGGCGCGCCTGGACACCCCCCGCGCGCCCCCCACCGGCCCATGCGCTGTCCCGTGCGCCTACGAGCCCGAGCGCTTCAGGCAGCGCGCGCCCCGGCACCGCGAGTGCCGCCGTAAGGGCGCCCTCCGCGATACGCGGGAGCAGCTCGGCGCCCTGCGCCTCCGTCCCGAGCGCGGCGACCAGGGGCGCGGCGAACACGGCGGTGGCCAGGAGCGGCGAGGGCAGCAGCACCCGCCCGGTCTCCTCACAGGCCAGCGCCAGCTCGGTGACGCCGCAGCCGACGCCCCCGTACGCCGCCGGAAGCGCGAGGCCCGGCAGCCCGAGCGTCCGGGCGAGCCGCCGCCACAGGGCCTCGTCATAGCCGGGCGCGGTCTGGACCGCCCCCTTGATCTCGTCGGGCCCGCACCGCTCCCGCAGCAGAGTGCGCAGCGTACGGCGGATCTCGTCCTGTTCCTCGGTGAACGCGGCGTCCATCGGCGAGCACCTCCGTTTTCTGACGGGCCGTCATACTAGGGACGACCTCCGGACTTTCCCACCCCTCCCGCCCCATCCACGGCTAAGCTGCTGCCGCCCCATCACGTTCCTCCCCGCATCCTCCGCCGGAGCGCGACCGGACCGGCGGTAGCCCTGTCCTCCGGGGCCTGTCGGAGGAGCGAGGAGGGGTAATGGACGATCGGAGCACGCGGGAGACGAGCGACACCCGGTGGACCGGCCCGGACAAGTGGCAGGTCGTGATCGGAGTGCTGAGCCTTCTGGTGGCGATCGCCGCTTGCGTGGGGCAGTTCGCGCAGTAATCGGACGCCTCACGCGTGGTCCGGACGGGGCTTGTGCTCGAGGCGCGGGTACGGCCATACGGGAGATCGTCCGGGCCACCCCTTCCCCCTGGGCCTCGGTGAGCTCGCGCGAGGGACCCCCTGGGCCTCGATGTGCTCGCACAGACGCCCCCTTCCGCTCCCGCAAATCTGATGTACCGTCAGATTCATGCCGCCCGCAGCGCAGCGCAACCGTAAGGTCGCCGTCGTCGGCGTCTCCCTCTCCGACTGCGGCCGCGTCGACACGGCCACCCCCTATGCCCTCCACGGCCAGGCCGCCCGCCGGGCCCTCGCCGACTCCGGTCTCGACCGGTCGGTCGTCGACGGCCTCGCCTCGGCGGGGCTCGGCACCCTCGCGCCGGTCGAAGTGGCCGAGTATCTGGGGCTGCGGCCGGCCTGGACCGACTCGACGGCCGTCGGCGGCGCCACCTGGGAGGTCATGGCCGCGCACGCGGCGGACGCGATCGCCGCCGGGCACGCCCGCGCCGTTCTGCTCGTCTACGGCTCCACCGCCCGCGCCGACATCCGCGCGGGCCGCCGCACCGCGAACCTCTCCTTCGGGGCGCGCGGGCCGCTCCAGTTCGAGGTCCCGTACGGGCATACGCTGGTCGCCAAGTACGCGATGGCCGCACGCCGCCATATGCATGAGTACGGCACCACCCTCGAACAGCTGGCGGACATCGCCGTTCAGGCGCGTATCAACGCCGGGCACAATCCGGACGCGATGTTTCGCGAACCGATCACCGTCGATGACGTCCTGAGCGGCCCGATGATCGCCGACCCCTTCACCAAGCTGCACTGCTGCATCCGCTCGGACGGCGGCTGCGCGGTGCTGCTCGCGGCCGAGGAGTACGTACCGGACACGGCGAAACCCCCGGTGTGGGTGCTGGGTTCGGGCACGGCCGTCTCGCACACCACCATGTCCGAATGGGAGGACTTCACGGTCTCCCCGGCCGCGGCCTCCGGGCGGGCGGCCTTCGCGCGGGCGGGCGTCCGGCCGTCGGACATCGATGTGGCCGAGCTCTATGACGCCTTCACCTATATGACCCTGGTGACGCTGGAGGACCTCGGCTTCTGCGCCAAGGGCGAGGGCGGGGCGTTCGCGGCGAAGGGGCGGCTGACACGGGACGGCGAGCTGCCGACCAACACCGACGGCGGCGGGCTCTCCGCCTGCCACCCGGGGATGCGCGGGCTGTTCCTGCTGGTCGAGGCCGTACGGCAGCTACGCGGCGAGGCCGGGGAGCGCCAGGTGCGCAAGGCGGGCGGACGGCTGCCTGAGCTGGCCGTGGCGTCGGGCACGGGAGGCTGGTTCTGCTCGGCGGGCACGGTGGTCCTGGGCCGCGGCTGACGGGTCCGCCCCGGCCGTACGTACGCCCCCGCTTGCCCCGGCCCCCCACGGGTGATCGGATGGGGAGCCGATGAGCGACGACCAGGATGAGGCCCAGGCATTCCGCGCACTGCTGCGCGGCCTGCGCGTACCCCATGCGGGCGAACTGCCCGTCTTCGACCCGTCCACCGCCCCGGACGCACCGCTTCCGCTCTTCCGGCGGTGGCTGCGGGAGGCCGCCGAGGCGGGCGAACCCGGCCCGCACACCATGTCGCTGGCCACCGTGGGCGCCGACTGCCGTCCGTCCCAGCGCACGGTGATGCTGCACGACGCCGATGAGCGCGGCTGGCACTTCGGCACCCATCGCACCAGCCGTAAGGGCCGCGAGTTGGCCGAGCGGCCGTACGCCTCGCTCGCGTTCCACTGGATGCGCTCGGGCCGTCAGGTGCGCGTCGGCGGACGGGTCGGCGAGGCCGGACCCGAGGAGAGCGCGGCCGATCTGCGCGGCCGGTCCCCCGCGGCGCTCGCGGCGGCGCTGGCCGGGAGCGGACGGCAGAGCGAGGTGCTCGGCTCGTACGAGGAGCTGCTGCGGGCCTTCGAGGCGGCGTACGAACGGGCCGGACGCGAACCGGACGCGACCGCCCCCACCTGGACCCGGTACGTCCTGGAGGCCGACGAGGTCGAGTTCTACCAGGAGGAGGCCCGGCGGCGACACGTACGGGTCCGCTACCGCCGCGACCCCGGGGCGCCCGGCGGCTGGCGGCGAGAGCTGCTGTGGCCATGACGGCGGCACGGCCGTATGGCGACGACCGTAAGGCATACGACGAGAAGGCGACGCGACCGCAAGGCGGCGACGCGACCGTAAGGCGGCGACGCGACCGTAAGGCGGCGACGCGGATAAGGCACGGGCGGGCAGCGGCGGGCTAAGCAGGTCGGAGGAAGTCCGCCACCGTTCGGGCAGCGCCCCGAAGGGGCGCGGGGCTGTTTCGATGTGCGGCTTCGCCGCGCGGGCGCAACCAGCCACGACGGCGCCGCAGCCGGCCGACGCCCCTTCCAGCGGAGCGCTTAGGCAGGCACCGGCCGGAAGACGGGAACGACCGGCACACCCCCCTCGGCCCCCTCGGCCCCCTCGGCCCCCTCGACGGCCCCTGCGGCCCCCGGAGCCCGGAACGCCACCCGGAGCCGCATCCCCACCCTCGGCCCGCCCTCCGGGACCTCGATGAGCTCGGTCATCATCCGCGGCCCCTCGGCGAGGTCGACGACGGCGGCGGTGTACGGGACGCGGGCGCCGAACGGCGGCAGGTCATTGCGGTGCACCACGGACCACGTATAGAGCGACGCGGCGCCGCTCGCCGCCTCCCAGGCGACGTTCTCGCTCCAGCAGTACGGGCAGAACTCGCGCGGGTAGTGATGGGCCCGGCCGCACCCGCCGCAGCGCCGGATCAGCAGCCGGCCCTCGGCGGCGGCGTCCCAGTAGGGGCGGGTGAAGGCGTCGATCCCGGGCAGATCGAAGCGCGGGCCGCCCGCGGACGGCGCCGGGCTCATAGGAACAGCCCCCATGCCTCGTCGAGCGACCAGGTCTGCCAGCTCATGCCGAAGAGCCCGACCACGGAGATCAGCACCATCATCGAGTTCTGCCCCTGCTCCGCCCAGTCGTGGATCATGAGCAGGAAATAGAGCAGGTTGAGCACGATCGCGCCGATCAGGGCGATGGGGGTCAGAAAGCCGAGCGTCAGCCCGAGGCCGAGGGCGAGTTCGGCGTAGACGACGACGTACGCCATGACTTTGGGACGGGGTGTGACCACCGCGTCGAAACCGCCGCGGACGAACGCCCAGCGGTGCTTGGCGGCCACGCCCACCGCCCAGCCGATGCCGGTGCCGCGCTCGAACCAGTCCTTCTTGTTCTTGTGCCGCCAGCTCTCGAGCCACCACAGGCCGAGTCCGATACGCAGTACGGCGAGCCATTCGGCCCCGTCGAGCCCGATCGTCCGCATCGTTCCCCACCCTCCCGTCCCGGCGAATCTGACGGTACGTCAGTTTCACGGGCGGGGCGCGACCCGCGCAAGGGGTCGCACCGGCGGAACGAAATCCGACGGGACACCGCGGCGACGGTCCGGCGCCGACCGACCGTGACCTCTCCGCAACCCATCCGGAATCACTTTGACCGGTTGTTTGACCGAAACCCGTCAAATACCCGACTACGCTCACCGGCATGGCCGACCGCTCCCCCGAGAAGTCCTCACCCGTCTATGTGATCGGCGGTGGACCGGGCGGACTCGCCGCCGCCGCCGCGCTCAGCCACCGCGGGATCCGCGCCGTCGTCCTGGAGAAGTCCGACGCGGTCGCCGCCTCCTGGCGGAACCACTACGACCGGCTGCATCTGCACACCACGCGCAGACTCTCCGCGCTTCCCGGGCTGCCGATCCCCCGGTCCTACGGACGGTGGGTCGGGCGCGACGACGTGGTGCGCTATCTGGAGCGCTATGTCGAGCACCACCGGCTGGACATCGTCACGGGCGTCGAGGTCTCCCGCATCGACCGATCGGCCGACGACACGGAGTGGGTGCTGCGCGCCACGGGCGGCCGGGCGCCGTCCTCGCCCGTGGTCGTCGTCGCGACGGGCTTCAACCACACCCCGCGGCTGCCGGACTGGCCGGGCCGCGCCGACTACACCGGCGAGCTGCTGCACGCCGCCCACTACCGCAACCCCCGCCCCTTCGAGGGCCGTGACGTCCTGGTGGTCGGCGTCGGCAACACCGGCGCCGAGATCGCGGTCGACCTGGTCGAGGGCGGCGCGGCCCGGGTGCGACTGGCGATCCGCACCGTGCCGCACATCCTGCGCCGATCGACGGCCGGATGGCCCGCGCAGGCCACCGGCATCCTGGTGCGCAGGCTGCCGCGGCGCGCGGTGGACCGGGCGGCGCGGGTGATGTGCCGGGTGAGCATGCCGGATCTGACCGAGCACGGTCTGCCCCGGCCCGACACCGGGCTCTACACCCGCGTACGAGAGGGCGCGATCCCGGTCCAGGACGTGGGGCTGGTCGACGCGGTGCGGACGGGACGGGTGGAGGTGGTCCCGGCGGTGGACTCCTTCGATCTGGACAAGGTGGTCCTGGCCGACGGCTCGCGGATCGGGCCCGAGGCGGTGATCGCCGCGACCGGCTACCGGCGCGGCCTGGAGGAACTGGTCGGCCATCTGGGCGTGCTCGACGACCGCGGCCGCCCCCTCCCGCACGGTCGGCGGACCCTGAAGGGCGCGCCGGGTCTGCACTTCACGGGCTATACGAACCCGATCAGCGGAATGCTGCGCGAGCTGGCCATCGACGCCCGGAAGATCGCCAGGACGGTCGCCCGCACGACGGCATGACGGTCGCCCGCACGACGGCATGACGGCGCGGCGGGGGCGGCCGCGATTCCACCGGCCCCTCCGTCACCCTGCGTGTTCCCCGCGCCCCGAGCATTCCTGACAGGCCGTCAGTTCAGTAACCTGACTACTGGGTAATGTGACTTGGTGTCAGTTTTGCTGCGGCAGCCGACGCCGAATCCCCTGGTCACCTACCCGGTTATTGGCCAACGAGCAGGAGTGGCGGATACCGATGCTTGGATCGACCTACGGCACCCTGACCACCAACTCCCGTCATGCCCGCGCTGTCGCCTGCGGTCAGGCCCCCGGCCCCGCCGTGCATGTCCACAGCAGGACCGCGGCGGGCGGGACCGCCGAAGGCGTGGACGACGTGGACGTCAGCGGGCGCCCGCTGACGTCCGCCGTCCCCGATCTGGACCACTTCTTCCATCCCGAGTCGGTGGCCCTCATCGGCGCCTCCGACGCGGACGGCCGCCCCAACACCGGTATCACCCGCCAACTCCTGGCCTGGGCCGAACGCGTCGGCGCCCGGTTGCACCCCGTGCATCCCTCCCGTCCCGCCGTCTTCGGCATTCCGTGCGTACCGTCCGTGGCCGCGCTGCCCGAACCCGTCGACCTCGCCGTCCTGCTCGTCCGCGACCCGCTCCCGGTGATCGAGGAACTCGACGGGAGCAAGGTGAGGTTCGCCGTCGTCTTCGCCTCGGGCTTCGCCGAGACCGGCCCCGAGGGCGCCGCCGCGCAGGCCCGGCTGGCCGCCGCGGCCCGGGGCGCCGGGCTGCGGCTGCTCGGCCCCAACACCAACCTCAACGCCTTCGAGAAGTTCCGCGACGACCTCGACGGGCCCGCCATCGCCCTCATCACCCAGTCAGGCCACCAGGGGCGCCCGGTCTTCACCCTCCAGGAACTCGGCATCCGGCTCAGCCACTGGGCCCCGACCGGCAATGAGGCCGATCTGGAGACCTCCGACTTCATCTCCTACTTCGCCACCCGGCCCGAGGTCGGCGCCATCGCCCTGTACGCGGAGGGGCTGAAGGACGGCCGCGGCTTCCTCCTCGCCGCCGACCGCGCCGCCCGTGCCAAGGTGCCCGTCGTCGCCGTGAAGGTCGGCCGCACCGAGACCGGCGCCCGCACGGCCGCCTCCCACACCGGCAAGCTGACCGGCTCGGACGCGGTGGTGGACGCGGCCATGCGGCAGTTCGGCGTGATCCGCGTGGACGGCCTGGACGAGCTCCAGGACACGGCGGCGCTGCTCGCCCGCGCCCGCCCGCCGCTCGCCGACGGCGTCGTGGTGTATTCGATCTCCGGGGGCACCGGGGCCCACTTCGCCGACCTCGCCACCGCGGCGGGCCTCACCCTGCCCGCCCTCTCCGCCGCGAAGCAGACCGAGCTCCACCAGTGGATACCCGGCGATCTCAGCGTCGCCAACCCGGTGGACAACGGCGGCCACCCGGTCGGCGACTGGCGCGGCCGCAAGATCATCGATGCGATCCTCGCCGACCCCGCCGTGGGCGTGCTGATCTGCCCGATCACCGGCCCCTTCCCGCCCATGAGCGACAAGCTGGCGCAGGACCTGGTGGACGCGGCGGAGCGGACGGACAAGCTGGTGTGTGTGGTGTGGGGCTCGCCGGTCGGCACCGAGGACGCCTACCGCACCACCCTGCTGGGCTCCTCCCGCGTGGCCACCTTCCGTACGTTCGCCAACTGCATCACCGCCGTGCGCGCCTATCTGGGGCACCACCGCTTCACCGCCGCCTACCGGTCCCCCTTCGAGGACGCCCCGCGCACGCCGTCCCCCTCCCTTCGCAAGGTGCGCGATCTGCTGCGCCCAGGAGACCGCCTGAGCGAGCACGCGGCGAAACAGCTGCTGCGGGCGTACGGCATCCGGGTGCCGCGCGAGCAGCTGGTGACCAGCGCGGCCGCGGCCGTCCGCGCCGCGGGCCTGGTGGGCTACCCCGTGGTCATGAAGGCGTCCGCGCCGCAGCTCGCCCACAAGACCGAGCTGGGGCTGGTCCGGCTGGGGCTGACCTCGGCCAGCCAGGTCCGCGACACCTATCGGGAGCTCACCGACATCGCCCGCTACGAAGGCGTCGAGCTGGACGGGGTGCTGGTCTGCCAGATGGTCGAGCGCGGGGTGGAGATGGTGGTCGGCATGAGCCAGGACCCCCTCTTCGGGCCGACCGTGACCGTCGGTATAGGGGGCGTGCTCGTCGAGGTCCTCCGTGACGCTGCCGTACGCGTCCCCCCGTTCGGCGAGGACCAGGCGCGCGCGATGCTCGCCGAACTGCGCGGCCGCGCCCTCCTCGACGGTGTGCGCGGCGCTCCCCCCGCCGATGTGGACGCGCTCGTCGAGGTCGTGCTGCGGGTCCAGCGCATGGCCCTGGAGCTTGGGGACCACCTGGCCGAACTGGACGTCAATCCGCTGATGGTGCTGGAGCGCGGCCAAGGCGCCGTGGCGCTGGACGCGCTGGCGATCTGCCGCTGACCGATGGAGCGTTCCCATGACTTCTCCCTCCCCCGAAGAAGCACTTGACTCCGTTGTACGGCACACCACTGACAACGGCGTCTCGTGGATCACGCTCAATCGCCCAGCGGCGATGAACGCCATCACCCCCGACCAGCGAGAACACCTGATCTCGCTGCTGGACCACGCCTCCGCCGACCCGTCCGTCCGGGCCGTCGTGCTGACCGCCACCGGCAAGGGGTTCTGCGCGGGAGCGGATTTGCGCGGCGCGCCGGACGGGGCGGAACGCGTCGCGGGCGATGTCGCCCGGCTGATCCGCGGCGGAGCGCAGCGGCTCATCGCCGCCGTCCTCGACTGCGAGAAGCCGGTGATCGCCGCCGTCAACGGCACCGCGGCCGGGCTCGGCGCCCATCTCGCGCTCGCCTGCGATCTGTTGCTGGCCGCCGAATCGGCCGTCTTCATCGAGGTGTTCATCCGCCGCGGTCTGGTCCCCGACGGGGGCGGTGCGTATCTCCTCCCCCGGCTGATCGGCCCACAGCGCGCGAAGGAGCTGATGTTCTTCGGCGACGCGCTGCCCGCCGCCGAGGCCGAGCGGCTGGGGCTGGTCAACCGGGTCGTCCCGGACGACGATCTGGCCAAGACCGCCCGCGCCTGGGCGGAGCGCCTCGCCGCGGGGCCCACCCGCGCCCTGGCCCTCACCAAGGCGCTGGTGAACGCCTCCCTGGAGGCCGACCGCCCGGCCGCGTTCGCCGCCGAGGCGGCGGCGCAGGAGATCAACATGACCACGGCCGACGCTCAGGAGGGCGTCCGCGCGTTCATCGAGCGCCGACCGCCCGGGTACCGAGGCCGCTGAGCGTACTGCCAAGGCCGCTGAAGCCGCTGAAGCCACTGAAGCCGCTGAAGAACCGCGCCGTCAGGGGACCCGGGACAGCAAGGCACAACCCGATCAAGCGAGAAACCCGAGCAAGCGAGAAAGGGGGACGAGGCCATGATGGGACACGCCGGTATGGCCGCCACCGCCGTCCGCTACCTCCGGGCGGTCGGCTCGCCGACCACCTCCGTACGACCGGTCGACCCGCTGCCCCCGCCGGAGCTGCGCTGTGTGCGCGACGATGAGCGGCCCCCGGTCGATCCGGCCGAATTCCGCCGGGTGCTGGGCCACTTCGCCAGCGGGGTCACCGTGATCGCCACCGTCGACGAGAACGGACCGGCCGGTTTCGCCTGCCAGTCCTTCGCCTCGCTGTCGCTGGATCCGCCACTGGTCGCCTTCATGGTGGCCCGCGCCTCGACGACCTGGCCGCGCATCGCCCGCGCGGGCGTCTTCTGCGTCAATGTCCTGGGCGCGCACCAGGGCGAGCTGTGCCGCTCCTTCGCGGTCAGCGGCTCCCGGCGCCCCGACAAGTTCGCGGGCGTCCGCCACGAGCCGTCCCCGGTCACCGGCTCACCGCGGCTCGCGGACGTCCCGGCGTGGATCGACTGCGCGATCCACGCCGTGCACACGGGCGGCGACCATCTGGTCGTGGTCGGCCGCGTCCGGGCCCTGGGCACGGACGAGCCCGCGGCGCGATCCGGGCCGCTGCTCTTCCACCGCGGCTCGTTCGGGGAGTTCACGGCGCTTCCCTGAGACCGCCCGTTCGCGTAAGCCCGGGCGGCCATCCGGGGTGTCCGGTGGGTTCCCAGCCCCGCCGGGTGGCAGGGGCTTCGCCCCTGGACCCCCGACGTCTGGGGCGGAGCCGCAGTCGCGGCAAGGGGCGGGGAGGGGGACAGCCCGCCGCAGGCGCCAAGGTCCGTCGGCCCCTAGGCCGATGCCGCCGCGGTCTTCGTGCCCGGGACGCGCTGGATGACCAGCGACATCAGCGCGGCGATCGCGCACAGCGCCCCCGCGCCGTACCAGACCAGGTCGTACGAGCCGAAGGCGTCCCGCGCCGCGCCGCCCACGAAGGCCACGACCCCGGCCCCCACCTGGTGGGAGGCGAGCACCCAGCCGAAGACGATCGCGCTGTCCTCCCCGTACTGCTCCCGGCACAGCGCCATCGTCGGCGGCACGGTGGCGACCCAGTCGAGACCGTAGAAGACGATGAAGAAGAGCATCGGCGGATGGACCGCGTCGTCCAGCAGGATCGGCAGGAACATCAGGGAGAGCCCGCGCAGCGCGTAGTACACGGCCAGCAGCCGTCGCGCGTCGAAGCGGTCGGTGAACCAGCCGGAGGCCACCGTCCCCACGATGTCGAAGACGCCGATGACGGCGAGCAGGCTCGCGGCGGCAGTCACCGGCATGCCGTGGTCATGCGCGGCAGGCACGAAGTGGGTCTTGACGAGGCCGTTCGTGGAGGCGCCGCAGATCGCGAAGGCGCCCGCGAGCAGCCAGAAGGAGCCGGTGCGCGAGGCCGAGACGAGGGCCTTGACGGCCCGCCGGGCCGCACCGCGCCGGGGCGCGGGCCGCGGCGCGGGCGGCCCGTCGGCGCCGTACGCGGCGAGGCCCACGTCCGAGGGGTGGTCGCGCAGCAGCAGCCAGACGAGGGGGACGATCGCCAGCGCGGCGACCGAGACGGTGATCGCGGCGGGCCGCCATTGGTGCCCTTCGACGATCCAGGAGAGCAGCGGGAGAAAGATCAGCTGCCCGGAGGCCCCGCCCGCCGTAAGGATGCCGGTGACCAATCCGCGCCGGGCCACGAACCACCGGTTGGTCACGGTCGCGGCGAAGGCCAGCGCCATGGAGCCGCTGCCGAGGCCGACCAGCACACCCCAGCACAGGATGAGCTGCCAGGGCTCGCTCATGAAGACCGTAAGCCCGCCACCGGCCGCGATGACGACGAGCGCGGCCGCGACGACCTTACGGATGCCGAAGCGATCCATCAGGGCGGCGGCGAAGGGCGCGGTGAGCCCATAGAGGGCGAGGTTGACGGAGACCGCGAACCCGATCGTGCCGCGCGACCAGCCGAACTCCTCATGGAGTGGATCGATGAGCAGACCGGGCAGCGAGGCGAATCCGGCCGCGCCGATGATCGTCACAAAGGTGATGGCGGCGACCGCCCAGGCGCGGTGCGGTAGGCGTAGGAGGGCCCGCCGTGCCGGCCGGGCGGGCTGTTCCGGCTGTTCGTCCTGTTCGGGGGCTTCGGAGAGCTCGGTCGTCTGCGTCACCGGACCAGCATCGGGCAGCGGGTCGGCACGGACGAGTGGCCCGAGGGACAGCATTCGCTAGGATCGGGCCAAGCTCTTTGGGGCCGTGTCCGAACGACGGGAGGCCGGAAGTGTCCCCACCCCAGCCCCAACCCCAGCCCCCACCCCTTGCCCCACCCGGGACCGCAGCCGCGCGCCATCGTGTCGTCGTCCTCGCCCTCCCCGGCGTGATCCCCTTCGAGCTGGGCATCCCGTACCGGATCTTCGGCAAGGCCCGCTCCACCGACCACCGGCGGCTGTACGAGGTGGTGACCTGCACCCCCGAGCCCGGTCTGGTGCCCACGGACGCCGACTTCCCGATCGCCGTGGAGCTCGGCCCGGAGGCCCTCGCCGAGGCCGACACCATCGTGGTGCCCGCCTCGTACGAGCTCGGTCCGGTCCACGAGGAGGGCCGGATGACCGAGCCGCTCGGCACCGCGCTGGCCCACGCCCGGCCGGGCGTGCGCTGGGTGTCCATCTGCACCGGTTCGTTCGTGCTGGCCGCCGCCGGGCTTCTCGACGGCCGCCCGGCCACCACCCACTGGTCCAGCGTCGACCACTTCCAGCGCCTCTTCCCGACCGTCGAGGTCGATCCGAATGTGCTGTTCGTCGACGACGGCGATGTGCTCACCTCGGCCGGTGTCGCCTCGGGGATCGACCTGTGTCTGCATCTGGTGCGGCGCGACCACGGCACGGCCGTGGCCAACAACGTGGCCCGGCGCAGCCTGGTGCCGCCGCATCGCGACGGCGGCCAGGCCCAGTACATCCCGCGTCCGCTGCCCGAGCCGCAGCAGGCCACCACGGCGGCGGCCCGCGCCTGGGCGCTCGGCCGGCTGGACCGGCCCATCTCGCTGCGGGAGCTGGCCGCCCAGGAGTCGATGAGCGTACGGACGTTCACCCGCCGCTTCCGCGAGGAGGTCGGCGTAAGCCCGGGCCAGTGGCTGACCCAGCAGCGGGTGGAACGGGCCCGTCATCTCCTGGAGGGCACCGATCTGTCGGTGGACCAGGTGACGCGCCAGGCCGGTTTCGGCTCCCCCGCGTCCCTGCGCCAGCACTTCCAGGCGGCCGTGGGCGTCTCCCCCACCGCCTACCGCCGTACCTTCCGCGCGGGCGCCGAGGCCGGTACGGCTCCCGGCGCCGACGCCCGCGAGTAAGGCTCGGCACGTCACGGCCGCGTGCGGCCGCTCAGCCCCGCCATGGCAGCTCTCGCCGTCACGGGGCCACCCTCGCCTCATGGGGCCGCTCCCACGCCGTCATGGGGCCACTCCCCCGCCCTGACACGGTCGCCTCGGCGCCCTGGAGCCGCCAGCTGCGGACGTGCACCCAGGTCATGTCCCGCCACCACTGCGCGTTCCAGTCGCCGCTGTGGAAGCGGAACAGCGAGATGGTCTCGGCGGTGAACCGCTTGGGCGGGTCCGCGGCCAGAGTGTCCAGGAACTCCCCGATCTCCTCGTAGAGGTCGGGCCGCAGGGTCAGCTCATGGGAGGCCACGGACAGATGTGCCCGGAATTCCGCCGGGTCGAAGGGTTTGAAGAGAAAGTCCGGCTGAATGGACGACACCGGCGCCAGCGCGGCGTTCACCGAGACCGCCAGGCCGACCATCTCGGGGTTGGGCGTCCCGTCCGGCAGATGGTGCACGTTGTACGCGAACCCCTTGCCGTGCCGGTCGATGCCGGAGTTGTACGTGGTGAACGACGTGGCCTCGGACAGCAGCGGGTCCAGCACCGCGATCAGCTCCTCCTCGGCGACCGTGGCGTGCACATTGCCCGCCAGGGTCGCGTGGGGCGGGAACGCCGCGCACGAGACCAGGCCGTACTGCTGCTTCATGAGCAGGTGCAGCCGGGCGAGCACCGCGCAGGTGCGCGGATCGGGGCGGAGGAAGACTCCGTAGCGGTGGGGGTTGTCTCGCATCACTGACCCGCCTGTTCCCGGTAGCGGTCGATGTCGCGGTTGGCGGCGGATTCGGCGGCCTTCAGCGCGGTGTCCAGCGGCGTCTTTCCGGCGAAGGCGGACTGGATCGGACCGAGCACATCGGCGCGCACGGTGGGCATCGCGCCGGTGAGGCATCCCGCCGCGGCCGTGGTGGCGGGCGTCTTGTTGAACTGGTCGATGACGGCCTTGAGATCGGGCCGGGCGGCGAGGGTCTTCTGCTGGCCGGGCAGCGCGTCCACCTTCTTGTTGATGGGCGCGTAGCCGGTCGCGCGGCTGAACTCCTCCTGGGACGCGGGCGAGGCCAGGAAGGCGGCCACCTGCCAGGAGGCGGCCTGCTCGGCGGCGCTGTGGCCGGGGCCGTTGACCCACAGGGCGGCGCCGCCGACGACGGGCCCGGAGGTCGCGGCCGGACCGGACAGCGGATAGGGCAGGGCCCGGTAGCGGAAGTCGGCGCCCTCCTTGACCTTCCCGGCGGCCCCGCTGCTGTTGAACATCATCGCGACCTTGCCCTGCTGGAAGGCGGTCACGGCGTTGGAGCCGTCCTCGCCCGTGTCCAGCCCCGCGCCGCTGGTGTAGAGATCGCTCACGGCACCGATGGCCTTGCGCTGCTGCGGGCTGGTGAGTTTCACACTGGACGCGGCGCCGCCCTTACGGCCGTTGTCGGGACCGCAGTAGGGCACTCCGGCGGCGGCGGTCAGCTGCTCGATCCACCAGGTGTCGAAGGGCTGGACCAGGCCCCCGGCCTTCGGCACCTTACGGTGGACGGTCTTCGCGGCGGCGACCACCTGGTCCAGGGTGTTCAGGGGTGTGTTCGCGGGCAGCCCCGCCTTCTTCAGCAGGTCGTCGTTGACGTAGAGCATCGGCATCGACGTGTTGAAGGGGACGGCCATCAGCTTGCCCTGGGCGCTGTAGTAGTTGCGCGCGGCGGGCCGTATGTCGTCCAGGGACAGCGTGCCGGGGTTGGCCTCGGCCAGGTCCTGGGCGGGCACGGTCTGGCCCGCGTCGTGCAGGAAGCCGGTGCTGATGTCGTAGGAGAGCAGCAGGCTCGGGGTGCTCTTGTCGCGGATGGCGGCGGTGTACTTGGCGAGCACGTCGGGGTATTGGCCCTGGTAGACGGCCTTGACCTCGATCTTGCCGCGGTGCTGGGCGTTGAACCGGTCGACGAGCTTCTGGAGCGCCACGGCGTTGGTGTCGCCGAGGCCGTGCCACAGGGTGACGGTGACGGGCCCCTTGGCGGCCTTGAGGGCCTCGGGGCCGGGGGCCTGGCCGGAAACGCCGGTGTCGTTCTTACCGTTGCCACCGCAGCCGCTGAGGGCGGCCAGCGCCACGAGGGCGGCGACGGCGGACGCGCTTCTGCGCATGGTGATGTTCCTCCGGGAAGGGGGCTTGAGAAGGGGGTGCGGGAAGACGGGAGAGCGGTGTCAGCGCGGGGAGGTGCGGGCGAGGCCGCGGAGCAGGAAGCGCTGGCCCACGATGACGAGCAGGAGGGTGGGAAGGAGGACGAGGGTGGTACCGGCGTAGATCACGCCGGGGCTGGTCGACTCGGCGTTGACCAGCTGGGAGATGCCCACCTGGACGGTGCGCCGGTCCGGGGAGTCGGTGATGAGCAGCGGCCAGAAGTAGCCGTTCCAGGCGGCCAGCGCGCTCCACAGGGTGGCCGCGGTCACCTGGGGCCTGGCCATCGGGAGCACGACGAGGACGAGGCAGCGCAGATCGCCGCAGCCGTCCAGCCGCGCCGCCTCCCACACCTCCCGGGGGAGCGTGAGGAACGCCTGCCGCAGCAGGAAGACCGGGTACCCGGCGGCGAGGAACGGCAAGGTGATCCCGAGGAGGGAGTCGCGCAGCCCGAGACCGGTGACGAGTTCGTAGTTCGGGATGACCAGGCTCTCACCGGGGATCGCCAGGGTGGCGACGATCACGGCGAACGCCACCGCGCGCCCCCTCCAGCGCGGAAACACCAGGGCGTACGCGGCCAGTGAGGACGTCAGCAGCTGGCCGCCCGTCTGGAGGGCGGTGACGAGCACGCTGACGACATACTGCTGCCCGAAGGGCACGTTGCGCAGCGCCTCACGGAAGTTGTCCAGGGTCAGCCGGGTGGGCAGCAGCGTTCCGTGCGCCACGTCCTGCGGCGGCAGCAGCCCGGTCAGTAGCGTGACGTAGACCGGGAAGCCGATGACGACCGTAAGGGCGACGAGCCACAGCCAGCGCACCATGTCGCGTGCGCGCAGCGGAGGGCGGGGGCGTGACCTTCGCGACCTCCGCGCCGCCGCGGTGGCCTCGGTGACCGTGGTGACCGTGGGGGTCGTGGGGGTCGTGGGTGTCGTGGTGACGGTCATGAGGTGGTCACCCGGCGGTTGAGGACGAGGAACTGCACGGCGGTGACGAGCAGGACGAGCGCCAGCAGTACGACCGCGATGGCCGAGGCCCGGCCGTAGTCGGGCACCCCGCCGCCGAAGGCCCGCTGGTACAGCTCCACGACCAGGGTGGTCGTCGCGTCGGAGGGGCCGCCCCGGGTGAGCACCTGGACCTGCGTGAAGATCTGGAGTCCGCTGATCGTCTGGGTGACGGCGAGGAAGAACAGGCTGGGCGAGATCAGCGGCACGATCACGCCGCGCACCAGTCGCAGACCGCTCGCCCCGTCCAGCTCCGCGGCCTCCAGCACCTCCGAGGGCAGATTCCGGACAGCGGCCGTCAGTACGAGGACGGCGAACCCGAACTCGTACCAGGCGGTCGCCAGGGCCACGCACAGCATCGCCCACCCCGGGGACTGCAACCACGGCGGGCCCTCGTACCCCAGCTTCGCCAGCACGTGGTTGAGCGTGCCGACCGACGGGGCGAACAGCCCGGCGAAGCAGGCCGAGGCCGAGGCGGCGGAGTAGGCGAAGGGGAGGGAGAAGACGAGCTGGAAGAGGCGGCGTCCGACGATGCGGCGGCGCAGCGGCAGGACTGCCGCCAGCGCCCCCGCCGTGGCCATGGCCACGCTGGCGACCGTAAGGATGAGCGTGGTGAGCAGCACGCGGCGGCTCGCCGGGTCGGTCAGCAGCTGGGTGTAGTTGTCGAACCCGACCGAACGGGTCGGATTGCCGAGCAGATCGGTCCCCCTGGTGCTCAGCCAAATGCCGCGCCCCAGGGGCCAGTAGAGGAAGACAGCGATCAACAGCAGGGTCGGCACGGTCAGCCAGGGGCCGAGCCGGGGGCGACGAGGGCCCGCGCGCTTCAATGGTGGAACGTTCCCGCACATGGCTGAAAAGCTATGCGGCATCGACGTCTTGGGGGCGGCCGAAAGGTTACGGCCCGACGAACGTCCTCAGCGACGACAAGCACCCTCGCTCCAGGCGCCAGCTGCGGACGTGGTCCCAGGTCATGTTCCGCCACCACTGCGCATGCCAGTCCGGGCTCCGGAAGCGGTACAGCGAGATCGTGTCGGCCGTGAAGCTCCGCGGCGGCTCCCACCCCAGGCCCTCGACGAAATCGGCGATTTCCGGCCGGAGTTCGGGGCGCAGCAGCAGCTCATGGGAGGCGATGGACAGATGCGCGCGGAATTGGCCGGGGTCCAGCGGATTGGCGCGGTAGTGGTCCATTGGCTTGGCCACTGGACCAATCGCCCAGCGTACCGTGTCGAGCAGGGCGGTGATCCCGGGGTTCGGGGAGCCGCCGGGCAGGTCGTGGAGATTGAACCCGATGCCTCCTCCGCCCTTCTCAATGCCCAAGTTGTACGCGGTGAAGGCGGCGGTGCCCGCCAGTGCCGCACCGATCCGACCGGTCAGCTCGTCCTCGGGCGCGTCGGTGGGCATATTGCCCGCGAGGGTGGCGTGGGGCGGGTAGGCGGCGCAGGAGACCAGCCCGTACTGCTGCCTGAGCAGCAGATGGAGATCGGTCAGCAGGGCGCAGGTGCCGGGGTCGGGGCGGAGGAAGACGCCGTAGCGGAAGGACGAGGCGGCCGAGGGCGCGGACATGGTTTCTCCGGTACGTCAGCGGCGCGGCTCCGGGCTCCGGCGGGCGGACCCCCGGATTCAGCGCCGCGCGGGATGGGATGGGGGCGGGGCGGTGGTGTTTCCGGCCACCAGCGCCCCGCGCAGGGGTATGTGGCGGGTGGGCATGGAGCGGTCCTCGCGGAGCTCCAGCAGCAGGTCGATGGCGCGTCGGCCGACCTCGTCCAACGGCTGGCGCAGCGTGGTCAGCCCGAGGAGCGGGGTGGCGAGCGGCCCGATGCCGTCGAAGCCGGTGACCGACATGTCGTCGGGCACCCGCACTCCGGCTCGACGGAGCCGTTCCAGGACGCTGACCATGACATCGTCCTGGGGGCACATGATCGCTGTGATCTCACGGTCCTCGAGCAGTGCGGGCACCGCCTCGACGGGGGCTTCCGGGCCATCGGTCAGTTCGGAGACGACGGTGTCGACACCGCGCTCCCGCAGGCCGTTCACCATCGCGGCGGTACGGGCGTACTGCGTGATCGACAGCGCCTCCGGCACCAGCAGCACGGCAACCCGGCGGTGTCCGAGGGATACCAGGTGGTCCACGAGCTGCTCCGCGCCGTCCTCCTCGTCGCAGTAGACGCTGTTGATCGCCGGATGCGGCTCCGGCCGTCCGGCGACGACCGTCGGCACCCGTTCGACGAAGGGGGCGATGTCCCGGGCCGGAAGCAGACCGCTGCACACCACCAG
The DNA here is from genome assembly GCF_039525925.1 of Streptomyces javensis. Lineage (NCBI taxonomy): Bacteria > Bacillati > Actinomycetota > Actinomycetes > Kitasatosporales > Streptomycetaceae > Streptomyces > Streptomyces javensis. The sequence continues at coordinate 22,716 of NZ_BAAAIF010000044.1, forward strand.
CCCCTCGACCCTGAGGGAGAGGAGCGTCTGGAGGGCACGGCGCTCCTCGGCGAGGGCGAAGTCCCGTACGCCGGTCGCGGTGACGACCCGGTAGCCGCCTTCGATGGCGCGCCCCTGGAGTGCCGCGTGGAGATGTCCGTAGAAGGGGCGGACGGCGTCGCGGACGAGCACCCCCAGGGTGTGCGTCCGCTGCGCGACCAGCCCCTGCGCCATGGCGTTCTTGACGTAGCCGAGCCGCTGAGCGACGTCGAGGATGCGCGAGCGGGCCTCCTCGCTGATGCGTCCCTGACCCAGCAGGGCACGGGAGACCGCGGACTTCGAAACCCCCGCTTCCCGCGCGATGTCGATGATCGTGGGCGCCTTATTGGCCTTTTCCTCCGTCACCGGCTACCAGTACCACAGCTCGTGGAACCGTCCCGGGTCGGCCCGTGGGGCAGCAGCCCGCGGTCGGCGAGTACGGCGCGGGCGGGCACGGCCCCGGTCCACAACCGGGCGTCCCAGCCGTGCTCCCTGGCCGCGTCGATGTTCTTACGGCGGTCATCGAAGAAGAGGACGCGCTCCGGCGGTATGCCGAGAAGTTCGGTCATCCGCCGGTAGACGGCGGGGTCGGGCTTGGCGATGCCGTGGTCCGCCGAGAACATCAGCCGGTCGAAGTGGACGGACCAGTCGCTGCGTTCCGCGGTCCTGGCCAGCACATGGGGGGCGTTCGACAGCAGCGCGAGCCGGGTGCCCTGCCGCCGCAGGTCCTCCACCAGGGCATGGGAGGGCCCGTCGAGCCGTGTCCAGATGTCGACTTCGGCGCTCACCAGGGCGTCGACCGCGCCGGGGCGCAGCGGGGCGCCGAGCGCGCCGGCCACGGCCGACCAGTAGGCGATGTCGGAGCCGCCGAGGTCGTAGGCGTCACGATGCGCCCAGTACGCCTCGGCGAACGCCGCTTCCTCGACTCCGAGCAGCCCGGCCAGCCGCTCCTCCAGACCGGACAGCCCGCGCGGCCGTGTCAGCACCTCGCCGAGGTCGAAGACCACGGTGAGAGGGATGTCCATCTCGGCTGCCGTATCGGCCGTCACCTCGACTGCCGTATCGGCTGTCAGATCGGCTGCCGTATCGATTGCCTTACCGGCTGCGCCATTCAGGCGGGAACGTTCCACCAGGGCAACGTAACCGGCGGAGCCCACAAGAGAGGCAACGGCGACGGGAAGGCCGGGTGAACAGCCCTCGTCGTCGGACGCACCGGATACCACCCGTTCAGAAGGTGAGCACGGCGCGCGCCACCCGGCCGTGGTGGGCGTCGTCGGCGGCCTTGGCGAAGTCCTCCAAGGGGTAGGTACGGCTCACGAGTTCGTCCAGCAGCAGCCGCCCCTGCCGGTAGAGGTCGGCGTACAGCGCGATGTCGGCCTGCGGCCGTGAGGAGCCGTAGCGGCAGCCCAGGATGGACTTGTCCAGGTACATGGAGGAGACGCGGAAGGCCGCCTCGGCGTCGGCGGGCGGCACCCCGAGCAGCACCGCCTGGCCGTGCCGGTCGAGCAGATCGACGGCCTGACGGATGAGCCGGGTGGAGCCGACGCATTCGAATGCGTGGTCCGCGCCGGTCGGCAGGATCTCCCGTACGGCGTCGGCGGAGGGGACGAAGTGGGTCGCACCGAACCGCCGGGCCATCGGCTCCTTTGCGGGGTTGGAGTCCACGGCGACGATGGGCGACGCCCCGGCGATCCGGGCCCCTTGCAGCACGTTGAGCCCGATGCCGCCGCTGCCGATGACGACGACCGACTCACCGCGGTCCACCTTGGCGCGGTTGAGCACGGCGCCGACGCCGGTGAGTACGGCACAGCCGATGAGGGCGGCGGGGACGAGTGGGATGTCCTCGGGGATCGGCACCACCTGGACGGCGGTGACGAGGGTGCGCTCGGCGAAGGCGGAGTTCGAGGCGAAGTTGTACAGCCGCTCGTCGCCACGGCGGAACGGCCGGGTCGGCCGGCCGATCGCCGCGCGGCACATGGTGGGGCGGCCCCGGGCGCAGTCGGCGCAGGTGCCGCAGTTGGCGAGGGTGGAGAGCGCCACATGATCACCGGGTGCGACATGGGTGACGCCCGGCCCGACCTCCTCGACCACGCCCGCGCCCTCGTGGCCGAGGACCACGGGGAGGGGGAAGGGGATCGTGCCGTCGACGACCGACAGATCGCTGTGGCACAGCCCGGCGGCCGCGATGCGCACCAGCACCTCGCCGGGGCCGGGGTCGCGCACCTCCAAGTCCTCGACCACGCGCGGCGCGGTGCCGTCGAAGATGACGCCTCTCATCCTCATCACCCTTCCGGTGCCTCAGGCGACCCAGACCAGCGACTGGAGTTCGCTGTACGCGTGCAGCCCGAACGAACCCCCGTCGCGGCCGACTCCGCTTTCCTTGAAGCCGCCGAACGGTGTCTCGGGGTGGCGCTGGGCGGTGTTGATGCCGACGTTTCCGCTGCGCAGACGGGCGGCGAGGGCCCAGGCGCGGCCCGCGTCGGCGCTGAAGACGTAGTCGTAGAGGCCGTAGGGGGTGGCGTCGGCGATCCGCACCGCCTCGTCCTCGTCGTCGAAGGGCAGGGCCACGACGACCGGGCCGAACAACTCCTCGCGCGCGACGGTCATCGTGGGGTCGGCGTCGGCGATCAGCGTGGGGGCGGCGTAGAAGCCGGGCTTGAGCGCGGGGCGTTCGCCGCCCACGACGATCCGGGCGCCCTGTTCACGGGCGCCGGAGACATACGCCTCGACGCGATCGCGCTGCGCGGCGGAGATCAACGGACCGACGGCCGTGGAGTTATCCACAGGGTCCCCGATCTTCAGTGACTCTGCGTAGTGTGTGAGTGCGGCGATGACCTTCTCGTACAGCGATCGATGTACGAGCACACGGGTCGGCGCCGTGCAGATCTGTCCGCTGTGAAAGGAGAAGGTCGAACCGACCGCCCCGACCGCCGACGCGATCACTCGCTCGTCGGCGTCCCCCAGGACGATGGCCGCGCCCTTGCCCCCCAGTTCCATCAGGGTGCGCTTCATCGACCGCCCCGCGGCTTCGGCGATCTTCTTCCCCACGGCGGTGGATCCGGTGAAGCTGACCATGTCGACACCGGGGTGCGCGACCAGCGCCTCGCCGACGGCCGCGCGCGAGCCGGTGACGACATTGAAGGCACCGTCCGGGAGCCCGGCCTCCTTCAGCAGCGGGCCGAGTTCGAGACAGCACAGCGGATCTTGCGGCGCGGGTTTGGCCACAACCGTATTGCCCATGGCCAGGGCCGGGGCCACCTTGCCCGCGAGATTCGTGAGAGGGAAGTTGTAGGAGGTGATGCAGCAGACGACACCGAGCGGACGGCGGACCGCTGCCGCCCCGATCAGCCCGCCGGGCGCCAGCGGGGTGGCGGCCAGGGGCAGCGGGGCCAGCGGCACGGTGTCCGGTTCGAGGGCGCCGCGCGCATAGCGGCGGAAGCGGTCGATCGCCGGGGGCACCTGGAGGGACGAGGTGACGCGCAGCGTCGCCCCGGTCTCCGCCTGGACGAGGGGCACCAGGTCCGGGGCGTGCTCGGCGAGCAGATCGGCGGCCCGGTCGAGTACGGCGGCGCGCTCCTTTGGGGCGGTGCGCGACCAGCCGTCGTACGCGGCCCGGGCGGCCCGCACCGCGGCGTCCACATCGGCCGGATCGGCCTCGGGGGCATGGCCGACGGTTTCCTCGGTGGCGGGGTTGATGACGGGGTAGTGCCCGTTCCCGGGATCCCGCCACGAGCCGTCGATCCAGTGCGCGTAGGTCTTCGTCATCGGCGTGATTCCTTGGGGAGGTGAAGTACGCGCTCGGCGATGATGGTGCGCTGGATCTCGTCCGAGCCGCCGTAGATGGTGTCGGCACGGGAGAAGAGGAAGAGACGCTGGAAGGCGTCGAGTTCGTACGGCCGGCCGGCGGTCCAGCGCGCCGGGCCGAGTGCGGCCGCGGCGCCTCTCACCTGCACGGCCAGCTCGCCGAGCCGCTGATGCCAGCCGCCCCACAGCAGCTTGGCGACGCTGGGCGCGCCGGGGTCCTGCGGTCCGGAGTGGTGCGGGCCGGGGGCAGGCGAGCCAGGGGCAGGCGAGCCGGAATCGGGCGAGCCGGGGTCGGGTGAGCCGGGGGCCTGGGGGTCCGCGCTCCTCGGGGGGAGGTCATGGGGGGCGGCCTTCCGCGGGGCGGGGTCCCGGGCCGACCGGGCGGAGTTCGGGGCGGGGCTCTGTGCGCTGCCCAGGGTGCGCAGGGCGTTCCAGCGCATGGCCTTGAGCTCGGCCCACTGCCGTACGAGCCGGTCACGGAGGACGGGCTCCTCCGCGGCGCCGGTCTCCAGCGCCAGCCGCACCACCCGGCTCAGCTCATGGGCGAAGCCGATCTGCTGGACCAGGGTGGAGACCCCGCGCTCCACCGCCAGCAGGCTCATGGCCACGCGCCAGCCGTGGCCCGCGCCGCCGACGAGGTGTTCGGCGCGGGCCACGGCCCCGTCGAAGAACACCTCGTTGAACTCCGCGGTCCCGGTCAGCTGCCGGATCGGCCGCACCTCGATCCGTCCCGGCTGGTCCATGGGCACCAGCAGAAAGGAGAGTCCATGATGGCGCTGTGAGCCCTCCTCGGTGCGCGCCAGCACAAAGCACCAGTCGGCCTCATGGGCGAGGGAGGTCCAGATCTTCTGCCCGGTGATGCGATAGGTGCCCTCGCCCGGGTCGCGGACGGCGCGGGTCCGCAGCCCGGCGAGGTCCGAACCGGCGTCGGGTTCGCTGTAGCCCTGGCACCACACCTCCTCGCCACGGGCGATGGGCGGCAGAAAGCGGGTGCGCTGGGCGGAGTCGCCGTGGGCGAGCAGGGTGGGACCGAGGAGGTTCTCGCCGATATGCCCCAGTCGGCCGGGCGCCCCGGCGCGGGCGTACTCCTCGGCCCAGACGACCTGTTCGGTCAGCGTCGCGGCGCGGTTGCCGTACGCCCCGTCCGTGCGGTCCCAGCCCAGGCCGATCCAGCCGCCCGTGCCGAGCTCTCGCTCCCAGGCGCGGCGTACGGCCATGTCGCCGTGCGCCTCGCCGGGGTGGCCGCCGGTCTGCTGTTTGAGGGCGGCGAACGGTCCGGTGAAGTGCTCGGCCAGCCAGTCGCGCGCCTCGGCGCGGAACCGCTCGTCCTCCGGTCCGAAAGCGAAGTCCACAGCCTCTCCCCTCGTCGGCCCTGGTGGGTGTTTCCGGTACGCCCGCCGTCGCCGGGGTCAGGCGTTGGGGCGTTGGCCGTCGGCGGCGGCCTGGGCCATGGCCTCCAGCTGGGCCAGCATGGGCATGGGGTCGGTGCCGACCGTGCCCGGGAGGAAGTCGGCGATCTTCTCCGGGGTCCAGGCGCCCTCGGCGTATCCGGCACGCAGTTCACGGGGCTGGGCCCAGACCGCGATCTTGGGGCCCGCGATCGTATAGACCTGGCCGGTGATCCGCTCCGCGCGGGCGCGTTCGCTCAGCAGATAGACGACCAGGGCCGCCACATCCTCCGGCTCGCCGATCTCCTTGAGCTCCATCGGTACGTTGGCGGACATCCGGGTGCGGGCGACCGGGGCGACACAGTTCGCGGTGACGCCGTACTTGTGCAGCCCCAGCGCGGCGCTGCGCATCAGGGAGATGATTCCCCCCTTGGCGGAGGCGTAGTTGGCCTGGGCGACGCTGCCCTGGTGGTTGCCGCTGGTGAAGCCGATCAGGGTGCCGGAGCGCTGGCGGCGCATCACCGCCGACGCCGCCCGGAAGACCGTGAAGGTGCCCTTGAGATGAGTGGCGACGACCGGGTCCCACTCCTCCTCGGACATGTTGAACAGCATTCGCTCGCGCAGGATCCCGGCGACGCAGACGACCCCGTCCAGCCGTCCGTACCGCTCCAGCGCGGTGTCCACGATCCGCTGGCCACCGGCCATGGTCGAGATGTCGTCGGCGACCGCGACCGCCTCGCCGCCCGCCGCCGCGATCTCCTTGACCACGGCCTCGGCGACCTCGCTGCTCGGTTCGCCGCCCTCGATCGAGACCCCGTAGTCGTTGACGACGACCTGTGCCCCCTCGGCCGCACAGGCGAGGGCCACCGCTCGTCCGATACCGCGTCCGGCCCCGGTGACGGCGACCACCTTGCCGTCCAAGAAGTTGCCCACGTCGCATCCCCTTCCGGAGTTTCTGACGGTCCGTTAGATTTTTGAGCAGACGCGGCCCGAGTACAAGCCCCCGCACACAAACGCCGACCGGGAACGCCGAAGGAGACGCCATGACGCTGCCAGCCGAGTTCCACGAGATCGCCAAGCGCGTCAACAACTGGGGCCGCTGGGGGACGGCGGACGAGATCGGCACGCTCAACCTGATCACCGACACCGTGGTCCGGGAGGCCGCCGCGACGATACGGACCGGCCGTCGCATACCGCTCGCGGTGCCGCTGCGGCAGGACGGCATCCAGACCGGAATGATCCCCGGGCGGGTCAACCCGCTGCATACGATGATCGCGGTCAATTTCGAGATGTTCGGCCCGGGCACGGTGGCGACCAGCGACGACGCCGTGACGATGGGACTCCAGGCCGGTACCCACTGGGACGGGCTGACCCATGTCTCGCACTCCGGCAGGATCTACAACGGCCGCCCCGCCGACTCCATCACCTCCCATGACCGGGCCGCCTTCAGCGGTATCGACAAGGCGGGCCCCCTCGTCTCGCGCGGGGTGCTGCTCGATGTGGCCCGGGCCCGGGGCGCCGAGCGGCTGCCCGAGGGGCATGTGGTCACCCCCGAAGACCTCGACGCCGCCGAGGAGCTGGCCGGGACGAGGGTCCGCCCCGGCGATATCGTGCTCGTCCGCACCGGGCAGATCCAGCGCTATCTGGCGGGCGAGAAGGAGGCATACGCGTTCCCCTCACCGGGGCTTTCCCTGCGCACGCCCGAGTGGTTCCACGCCCGCGATGTGGCGGCGGTCGCCAATGACACCCTGACCTTCGAGGCCTTCCCACCGGAGATCGAGGACCTCTGGATGCCGGTCCACGCCCTCGACCTGGTCGAGATGGGCATGCTTCAGGGCCAGAACTGGAATCTGGAGGAACTCTCCGAAGCCTGCGCCGAGGAGGGGCGCTACGCCTTTCTGCTGACGGCCCCGCCGGAGCCGTTCGTCGGCGGCACGGGCTCACCCGTCGCACCCGTCGCGATCCTCTGACGGCCTGACGCCGCCCATGCCCTGACGTTTCCGATGCCCATGGAGGGGACGGCGGGCCGGTCTCTTTCGGGTGGCGGTGCGCTCATGCGCGCCCCGAGCACGGCACCGCGCACCGCCACCCGGCTCCCGGCGCTGAGCCCTGTTTCAGCAGCGGGGGCGCGACCCGCACTCGCCAAGGAACGTCCCCGCGAACACACGGTTCACAGAGACACCACTGCCCTCGGCGTCCCCTCGCGACGAATCGCTGATCCTAGAGTGATCAACCGAACACGTCACGTCAACACCTGGTCTGGACTTTGCCTGATTCGCCCCATGTGTGAAGGCGCATGGGAGGCCGCTCGCTTCCTGGAAAGCGGCTCCTCGCCCTTCGCCCGGTCGATTTCACACCAGATCCGCTTGCCGGAGCCCTCCGGCTGCCAGCCCCAGCGGTCGGCGAGGCCGTCGACCAGCTCCAGACCGCGCCCATGAGTGTCCCCCTCATCGGCGCAGCGCTGACGCGGAGCGCGGTCACTGGCGTCGGCGACCTCGACCCGGACGGTTCCCACACCGGCACCCCGGCTCGGGAACGGCCCCGACGTCCCGCCCCCGGCACCGCCGCCGCTCCCGGCAGCGCCACCGCTCCCGCCGCCCATCGACTGGGCGGGGAAGAGCATCCGCAGCACGGCCGGACAGCCGGTGTGCACCACGGCGTTGGTGACGAGTTCGGAAATGAGCAGAATCAACGTCTCGGCGAGTGGCTCATCGGCTCCGATTCCGGATCCGACAAGCCGCGAACGGGCCCATCGACGGGCACGGCTCACCTCCGCCGGGTCGGGCCTGACCTCCATCTGCGCCTGAAGCACCTGCACCGCTCACACCATCCGAACCGGCAGACACATCGCCTTGTACCTCCAAGAGGTCACGGACCGTGACACTCCCCCAGCTTCCGCTGGGAGGTACCCCCGTGCGCGACAGCATGGTTGACGTACAGTCACCCCAACAAGCGCTTCGGTCATATTCCAGCGCCAAGGAGTATGCGTGGGGCATACTGTGCGACACGCGTCCTGAGGACTCGAACATCGAGGCTGGGGCGTCGCATACCCCGGGCGAGCGGGGCACGTCGTCATGCCCGGAATCGCCCCATGGGCAACGCCGGGCTTCTCGCACCCCATAAGCGCTCGCACCCCACGGAGAGTACCCGAGCCCGGGCCCGACTCCACCCTGTGACGAGTCACGCCTAGGAAACAACCTGGTATCAACGCTCGGTCACCTCGGAAGCTCTGGGGATCTCCCCAGAGAATGCGACATCCCAACAATTCAGGCGTATCCATCGAGCCCGGCTACAAACATGTTTCAACGGTCGACACGAGCCCGGCCGCCAGTTCCTCCTCCCCCTCCGCCGCGGACTGCCACTGACCTGCCCGCACCCAGGCCCGCTTGAGATGGAGGTGGACATCCGCTTCCCAGGTGAAGCCCATCCCGCCATGAACTTGCAGACAATCGCGGGCATTGTGGACAGCGGCCTCATCGGCCAGCAACTTGGCCGCCGCGATGTCACCCGGGTCTTCTGTGACCGCCGCGGCATACACCACACTTCTGGCTGATTCGGCGCGAACCAGCATCTGGGCGCACAGATGCTGTACGGCCTGGAAGGCGCCGATCGGCCGGCCGAACTGGGTGCGCCGCTTGGCGTGGTCCACCGCGAGCTCGACCGTACGGGAGGCGCTGCCCAGCTGTTGGGCCGCGGTCAGCAGCGCCGCCTCGCGGCGCAGCCGGGCGGCGAGCCCCGAACGGCCCGGCCCCGCCTGGTCCGTCCGGTCGGCCTGGTCCGTCCGGTCAGGCCGGTCCGTCCGGTCAGGCCGGTCCGTCCGCTCGGGCCGGTCCGTCTGTTCCGCCTGGTCCAGCCCGGTGCGGCGCGGGGTCGTCCGGTGCAGCGGGGTGGCCGGGTCGACGGAGCGCATCGGCTCCACCGAACGCACCGCATCCGCCGCCGGAATCACCTCGACCGCCCTCGGCCCCAGCACCAGCACCACATCGGCGGAGGCCAGATGCTCGACCGGCGCACCGCCCTCGTCCAGCGCCGTCACCACCGTCTCGCCCCGGGCCGCACCCGCCGCCAAGGACCCCGAAAGCCCCGCCGCGAGCTCCGTCGCGACCAGCGGCCCCGGCAGCAGCGCACGGCCCGCCTCCTCGAAGGCCAGCACCACCTCCGGCAGCCCCAGCCCCACCCCGCCCGCCGACTCCGGCACCCGCAGCGCGAACAGGCCCGCCGCGCCCAGCTCCCGCCACAGCGCCCGGTCCAGCTCTCCGCCCCGCTCCGCGCCGCCGTCACCCCGCACCGCGCCGCCGTCGCCCCGCACCGCGCCCCCGTCCACCACCGCCCGCAGCCGGGTGCGCGGAAAGCGCCGTTCCAGCAGTTCGCGCATCCCCGTCCGCAGCGCCCGCTGGTCGTCCGTGAGCTGGAAGTCCACGCCCCGCTCACCGTCCCTTCGGCAGGCCGAGGATCCGCTCGGCCACGATGTTCCGCTGGATCTGCGAGGTCCCCGCCGCGATGGTGTACGAGAGCGAGGAGAGCCGGTCGGCGACCCACTCCTGACCCGCGTCCAGCGCGTCCGACCCCAGCACCTCGGCGGCCGCGTCGTACAGCTCCTGCCGCACCTGCGAGTAGCGCAGTTTGAAGACCGAGCCGCCGACGCCCGGCACCCCGCCGGTGCGCTGCGCCTCGCTCACATTCCACTGGGTGAGCCGCCACAGCGCCGCGCACTCCGCCGCCAGCCGCCCCAACCGGCGCCGGAGCACCGCGTCGTCCCAGCGCCCGTTGGCCCGCGCCGTCCCGGCCAGCGCCTCAAGCACCCGCTTGCAGGCGACCACCTCGCCCACGAAGGCCGTACCGCGTTCGAAGGAGAGGGTCACCATGGTCACCCGCCAGCCGTCATTCTCCTCCCCGACCCGGTGACCGACCGGCACTCGCACCTCGTCCAGGAACACCTCGGCGAACTCCGCCGTCCCGGCGAGGGTCCGCAGTGGTCGCACCGTCACCCCGGGCGCGTCCATCGGCATCGCAAGCCAGGTGATGCCCCGGTGCTTCGGCGTGTCGGCGTTTACCGGCGCGGTGCGCACCAACAGTTCGCACCAGTCGGCGATCTCGGCGTGCGAGGTCCAGATCTTGGATCCGCTGATGACGTACTCGTCGCCGTCCCGTACCGCCCGGGTGCGCAGCGACGCCAGGTCGGAGCCGGCGTCCGGTTCGGAGAACCCCTGGCACCAGACCTCGTCCCCGCGCAGGATCGGCGGCAGCCAGCGCGCCCGCTGCTCGGGGGTGCCCTCGGCGGCGATGGTGGGGCCCGCGTGCAGCAGTCCGACGAATCCCGCGCCCACATAGGGCGCACCGGCGCGCTCGGTCTCCTCCAGGAAGATCAGATGCTGGGTGGGCGTCGCGCCCCGGCCGCCCGCGTCCTCGGGCCAGTGCAGTCCGGCGTAGCCCGCGTCATGCAGCATGCGCTGCCAGCCGCAGTCATAGGCGCGGCGGCCGGGCCAGTCGGCCGGGTGCGGACGGTCCGGCAACTTGGGCAGGACCTCGGCGAGCCAGGCGCGCAGCCGGTGCCGGAAGTCCTCCTCGTCCTCCGTGTAGGTGAGATCCATCAGCGGCCGACCTCCGTTTCTGATGGTCCGTCAGACAAGATGGACTTCCGCAGGCTAGTCCGCACCCCCTGGACCGACAAGGCGCACACCCTTACGCTTCAGCACTATCTGATGGGCCGTCAGCTACCGTCCCACGGGAGGCCGGGATGACCGAGGCCGGGATGACCGACATCGCGCATGAGCTCGGCGGCTCGGCGACGCTGTGGGAACTGCTCGAGCGCCGCGCCGCCCTCACCCCCGACGCCCCCGTCCTGCTCCAGGCCGCCGCCTCCGCCCGCCATGACCGGCGGCTGACCTTCGGCGCCCTGCGCACCCGCGCCGAGCGGACCGCCGCCGGGCTGTACCGGCTGGGGATACGCCCCGGGAGCCGGGTCGCCTGGCAGCTGCCCACCCGGATCGAGACGGTCGTGCTGACCATGGCGCTCGCCCGGCTCGGCGCCGTCCAGACCCCGCTCATCCCGTACTACCGCGACCGCGAGGTGCGGTTCGCGCTCCGCGCCTCCGGGGCGCGGTTCTTCGCCGTGCCCGGCCGGTGGCGCGGCTTCGACCACACCGCGATGGCGCACCGGCTGGCCGCCGAACTGCCCGAGCCGCCGATGGTCTTCGAGGCGTACGACACGCTGCCGGTGGCCGACCCCAAGGCGCCGCGGCTGCCGCCACCGCCCTCCGACGGACGGGCCGTCCGCTGGATCTACTGGACCTCGGGCACCACCTCCGACCCCAAGGGCGTGCTGCACACCGACCGCAGCCTCATCGCCGCCGGTGCCTGCCTGGCCCACGCGCTGCGGCTCGGCCCGGACGACGTCGGGTCCATGGCCTTCCCGTACGCCCATGTCGCGGGGCCCGACTACACCGTGATGCTGCTGCTCTACGGCTTCCCGGCGGTGCTGCTCGAGCATTTCTCACTGCCGGAGTCGCTGCCCGCCTACCGGCGGCACGGGGTGACGGTCGCGGGCGGCAGCACCGCCTTCTACTCGATGTTCCTGGCCGAGCAGCGCAAGGACCCCTCGCGCCGGCTCATCCCCACCCTGCGGCTCCTCGCGGGCGGCGGCGCCCCCAAACCGCCCGGGCTCTACTACGAGGTCGTACGGGAGCTGGGCTGCACCCTCACCCACGGCTACGGGATGACCGAAGTCCCCATGATCACCATGGGGGCGCCGGACGACACGGACGAGAACCTCGCCACCACCGAGGGCAGGCCGCCCAAGGAGATGGAGATCCGGGTGGTGGACGGTCAGGTGCGGCTGCGCGGCGAGGCGGTCTGCGCCGGATATCTGGACGAGGCCGAGACCCGTAAGGCGTTCGACGCGGACGGCTTCTTCCTCACCGGCGATCTCGGCCACCTTACGGAGAGCGGCCATCTGGTGCTGACCGGCCGCGTCAAGGACATCATCATCCGCAAGGGCGAGAACATCTCGGCCAAGGAGATCGAGCAACTGCTGTACCAGCACCCGGACGTGGACGATGTGGCGGTGATCGGCCTGCCCGACCCGGACCGGGGCGAACTGGTCTGCGCCGTCGTGGAGCAGCCGGCCGGGGCCGAGGCGCTGACGCTCGCCCAGGTCGTGTCGTATCTGCGGGAGGCAGGGCTGTCGGTGCACAAGCTGCCGGAGCGGCTCGAAGTGGTGGACGCCCTGCCGCGCAACGAGACGCTGCGGAAGGTGCTCAAGTACCGGCTGCGGGAGCGGTTCGCGGCGGGAGCCGCGTAGGAGCTAGCCGTTGGTGGTGCTGTACGTGGCCGTGGCCTGGTCGAAGTACTGGTTGACCGCCCGGCGCTCATCGGACGGGCCGATGACCAGGACCACGTGGTAGCGGCCGTCGATCAGCATCGCGAGGTTGCGCGCGTACACATTCCGCCCGCTGCTGTCGCGCCAGGTGAACGCGCCCTCCGCCATCGCCGTACGGCCGACGTCGATCCGCCGCAGCCCGGAGGACGAGGCCCAGGAGGAGCCGCGGTAGGCGGACAGTTCGGCCTCGCGGTCCTGCTGGTACGCCATCGGGTCGCCGCCGAACTCGGACATCTTGTCCCGCCCGGCCACGACCACCAGCTCGAAGTCGCCGCCGATGTAGCGGATCTGGCCGCGGCCGTTCTCGCCCCGGCGGGTCCAGCCCTCGTGGACGGCGACCTTGAAGCCCTTGGGGTCCTTACGGACCGCGAAGCCCTTCGCCAGCCCGGCCGGATCGGTGGACTGCGGCTCCTGGTCGCCGGGGTCGGACGGCTTTCCGGCCTCCCCCTCGTCGCCGTCGCCCTTGTCGCCGTCGCCCTTGTCGCCGTCGCCCTCGTCGCCGTCCGCGGGGTCGTGCGGCGCCGCGCTGGGCGTACCGGCCGAGCCGGTCCGCTCCTGGCCGCCGTCGTCCTTGGAGCGCGGCATGAACATCGTCGCGTAGAGCACCGCGGCCGCCAGCCCCAGCAGGATCAGGAGCAGCAGCATCCGCCCCAGCCTGCGCGGCTTGCGCTGGGTGGGGGGCGCCGGAGGAGCCTGCCTGGTCTCCCGGGGCTCCCTCCGCTCCCGCTTCTCGCGCTTGTCCCGCCGGTGCCGCGCATGGCCCACCGGCGCGTCGGCCGCCGCGGCCGGGCGGCGGCCCCGGCCCCTGCGCACCAGCCAGCCCCGCCTGCGGACGATCGGCAGCCGCCGGGGGTCGGACGCACCACCGGAGCCGAGCGAGGGCACCGTGACCGTGCTGATGCCGACGTCCGGCTCGGGCGCCGACCGGATCAGGGACCGCAGCCAGCCGCGCAGCTCCTCGAAGTCCGGGCGCTCGGTGGGGTCCTGGCGCATCAGCGACTCGACGACGGGGCGCAGCGGACCGCACTCCTCCGCGTACGCGGGCGCCTCCCCACAGACCATCTGCACCAGCTCGGCGGCGCTCTCCTCCGGGTACGGGGCATGGCCCTGCACCGCGCGGAACAACAGCGCGCCGAGCGCCCACAGATCGGCGGCGGGGCCGACCGGGGGCGCCAGCCGCCAGTTCTCATGGACCGGGCCCGCCTGCTCGGGCGCCCATCGCTCGGTGACGGCGCCGACCACGACGATACGGGCCTGGCGGGCGCGTTCGGCGGCGAGCGCGGTGGCGGGGCCGCCGCCGGTGGCTCCGCCGGAGTCCCAGGAGCCGCCTTCGGGGGCGGACGGGCCTTCGGAGGCGGACGGTTGGGCGCTCTCCGGGGCCTCCGGCCGACCGGGCCAGCGGGCGCCGCCGGTCACCGGCTCCGGGTCGGGCTCGGGGGTGGGCGTCGGGGCGGGCGTCGGGGTGGGCTCGGGGGCGTGCGGGGAGCGGGTGGCCGCGTCGACGTTGGCGCGTGCGGCGGCGCGCGCGCCCGCCGCGTAGGCAGCGATGGCGCTGGCCCGCGCCGCCCGCGCGGCCGCGTTCGGCGCATCGGCGCCGACGCCGCCCCGTTCGTCCTCCCGGCCCCCCGGCTGCCCCGGCTGCCCGGCCCGCCGCGGCCCGGGCAGCCCACCGGCTGCCGCCTGGTCCCGGTAAGGCGCCACGGGCCCACCGGTCCCCGGACCGAACGTCACCTGGTCCCGGTACACCGGACCACCGGGGCGGGACCTCACCGGACCACCGGCGCCCGCGCCCGGGCGCACGCCCGCCGCACCGCCCGCGTCCGAACCTCCCGCACCAGGCCCCGGGCTCGCCTCCATCGCCCCGTGGTCGCCGTGGTCGCCGTGGTCGCCATGGTCACCGTAAGGCGACCGTGGCTCGGGCAGCCCCGGCGATGTGCCCTGGCCGCCGTGTTCCCGGCCGTCGGTGTCCTGCCAGGTCGCGCCCGCGGGTTCCCCGGGCCGCGCCGCACCCGCGGGTTCATGGCCACCGTAAGGGCGGCCCGGCGGCAGGAAGCCTCCCCCGGTGCCCTGGTCGTGGTAGCGCGGGCCGCCGTGCGGCCGTGCCTCGCCGCCCTCGGCCGTACGGGCCCCGGGGATGGCGGCGCGCCCTTCGTCCCCCGGCTCGGCAGGGCCCTGCGCGGCCGGATCCTGCGCGGCCGGGTCCGGGTGGTCGCCGGAACCGGCCGGGCCCGGCGGCCGGGAGCCCGGGACGTCAGCCGACGGGTCATCCTCAGGGGCGGACACGGCGGGCGAGGACACGGGCGCCGGAACGGGGTCGTAGCCGCACAGCGCCTCCTCCGCCGCACCCGCCGCCAGCCCCGTGAGCATCGCGCGCCCGTCATCGCACAACAGCACCGTACGGGCGGTGATGTTGCGGTGGACCCAGCCGTGCGCGTGCAGGGCGCGCAGCGCCGTGAGGATGTCGTTGGCGACCTCGGCGGCGCGGTGCGGGGACAGCGTGCCCTCAGCGAGCAGCGCGGCCAGCGGGCGGCCGGAGACCAGTTCGCTGACGATCCACAGGCTTCCGGCCTCCGCGAAGACATGGAAGACCTGGCCGAGCCGGGGATGGTCGGGGATCTGCGCGGCGGATGTCGCCGCGGCGATGGCGCGCCGGACGGCCGGGTCGCCGCCGCCCCGGGCCGTACGCCCGGCACCGGCGAACGTGCCGTTGCGCCCCGACGGCCCACCGCCCCACCGCGCGCCGTCGTCGACGACTTCCGCGTCGACGACCTCGGGCAGCGGTATCTGCCGCAGATGGACTTCCTGTCCGCTGTAGGTGTCGAAGGCGCGGGTCTCGACGAGTTCGTACTCGTCGGCGGGCGGCAGGGGCAGGCGATAGCGGTCGGCCAGCACCCGGCCCGCGTACTCCTCCACGACGCCTCCCCAAGCGCGCGACCAACGCCGCCCTCATCAGCGGTCAGCGCAGCCTGAAACCCTTCAAATATGGTCGTTTTGGCGGGTTCCTGCGGCTGCGCACAGTCTAGGGCCTCTCACGATACGTGCCCGAACGACGCTTCGCCGACAGGAGTGTTCAGTCCGTAATCTTGAACGTGTCAAAGGCGGTCTGCCGCAGGGTGGCGCACTCCTTGTCGTCCCACTTGCTCGCCTCGCAGGTGATCAGTATGGCGAAGCCATGGCTGCCGTCCGCCTTGAAGCCGCGGTTGAGCACCCGGACCCGCTTGCCGTCCTGGTTCCGCTCGAACTCCCAGTCCGCGACGGTCGGATAGCCCCGCCAGTCCACCGACTTGATGCCGAGGCCCTTGTAGCCGGACATGGTGCGGCGGGCGTTCTCCTCGCCCTTGCGCCAGTCCGCCTCCGCGTCAGACTTCGGCGCGTTGGTGAAGTCGATCTGAATACGCGGAATGCTGGACCCGCCGTAGTACTTACGGCTTCCGGAATAGCTTCCGGAGTGGACCGACCAGCCCTCCGGCATGGCCATGCTGAACGGGAAGTCGGAGCTCTTGACGGTCTTGTAGCCGTCGGGCAGGCCGCCCTTACCGCCGTCGCCCTTGCCCTTACCGCTGTTGTCGCCGCTTCCGCCGCCCTTGCCGGAGTTGTCGTCCGAATCCTTGGAGGCGTCCGGCTGATCGCTCTGCTTGCCGCCGGAAGTCCCCGGCTTCGGCGACTCGCCCCCCGACTGGCCGGTCTTGTCGGTGTCCTTGCCCTGGTCCTCCTTGGAGCCGCCCGAGGTCCCGGCGGAGGTGGACTTGTCGCCGCCGGAGGAGCCCTTGGCCTTGTCGCCGCCGTCCCCGCCGTCGTTCAGGACGACGGCGAGCACGGTGGCCACGATGGCGAGCACCACGACCACCGCGATGATGATCAGCGTGCGCTTGGGGACCACATCGGTGATCGAGGCACGCGGCGGCAGGGAGGGCCGCGGGGTGGGCGCGGCCTCGGGGGTCGCGGCGTCCGACCTGGAGCCCGCCGCCCCGGAGCCCGCGGCCCCGGACTTCGCACCGGACTTCGCGCCCGACGCCGACGCCGACTCCGGCTCCGCCTCGCTCTCGTCCCCCGGCTTCTTCGCGACCGCCGACTTCTTCGCGGCCGCCGCCGCGGCCGCGTTGCGCACCGACTTCAGCGCGCCGCGCCTGCGCTCCGCGGCGGCCTTCTCCTTGGCCCCGGCGGCGGCCTCGTCCTCCTTCGACGGGGCGGGCGGCAGGCTCATCGTGCGGGTCGCGTCGGCGGGGGCCTTGGTGACCTCGGGCCCGTTCACCACATGCTCGAGCAGCGCCCGCGCCCCGGCGTCGTCGAGCCGCCGGTCCGGGTCCTTGGTGAGCAGGCCGTAGATGACCTCCTCCAGCGGGCCCGCGTTCTTCGGCGGCTCCACCGGCTCGGTCATCACGGCCGTCAGGGTCGCTATGGCCGTGCTCTTGTCGTACGGCGGCACGCCCTCCACCGCCGCGTACAGCAGCCCGCCCAGCGACCACAGGTCGGCCGGCGGGCCGGGCTTCTGGCCGCGGGCCCGCTCGGGGGAGATGTAGGAGGGCGCGCCGACGAGCATGCCGGTCGAGGTCACCGAGGGGTCGCCCTCGACCTGGGCGATGCCGAAGTCGGTGAGGACGACCCGGCCGTCGTCCGAGATCAGCACGTTGGAGGGCTTCACATCGCGGTGCAGGATGCCCGACTGGTGGGCGGCGCGCAGCACGTCGAGGACGGCGAGCCCGACCTCGGCGGCGCGCTTGGGGGTCAGCGGGCCGTCGTCGCGGACGACGTCGGCGAGGGAGCGGCCCTCGATGAGCTCCATGACGATCCACGGGCGGTCGTCCTCGTCGACCACGTCGTAGACGGTGACGGCCCCGTTGCTGCGGATCCGGGCGATCGCCTTCGCCTCGCGCAGCGTACGGGTGATGAGCCGTCTCTTCTCGTCCTCCTCCACACTGGACGGGAAGCGCAGCTCCTTGACCGCGACCGTACGGCCGAGGGTCTGGTCACTCGCACGCCAGACCGTGCCCATGCCGCCCTGACCGAGGATCTCCCCGAGCCGGTACCGCCCGGCGAGGAGGCGCCCAGTCGAACCCTGCGTCTTCTCAGCCTCCGACATGCGACCCCTCTGCAAATCTACCCACCCTGAACCCACCCTGGGAGAGCGTCCATTGTCTCTCATCCGCGGACCCGGAACCGCCCCGGGTCCGGGGCGCGGCGTGGCGGCCACCGCGGTACCTGCGACCATCTGGAAGTACGCAGGAAACGGAGGTCCGTGTCATGCCCATCTCCGCCATACGATGGCACAGGCGGAGCCGTATGCCGACCGCCGCGGCGCTCACGGCCGCCCTCGCGCTCGTCCTGTCCGGCTGCGGCGCGGCGGCCACGGAACCGGGTCAGGACGCGGCCCCGCGGGCGAACGCGAGCCCGGGCGCCGAGGGCGGGCGTGACGGTGTCCTGCGCGCCGCCGTACGGCGGCTGGCGGCCCAGGGCGACGCACCGGGAGCCGCGGTGCTCATCCGCCGGGAGGGCGGCGGCACGCGCTATCTCGCCTCGGGGGTCGCGGACGTCCGCAGCGGACGCCGAATCCACCGGAACGACCACTTCCGGGCGGGCAGCCTCACCAAGACCGTCATCGCGGCGGTGACGCTGCGTCTTGCCGCCCAGGGGCGGCTCGGCCTCGGCGACACGGTGGATGAGCACCTCCCGGGGCTGGTGCGCGGCCAGGGCAACGACGGCCGGACCATCACGATCCGTCAGCTGCTGAACCAGACCAGCGGGCTGTTCGACTACACCGCGGACCCGGTGCTGGCGCGTCAGCTGTCCGCCGCGGCCGACCGCACCCGCACCCCCGCCTCCCTGGTGCGGACCGCCGTCGCGCACCGCCCGGACTTCGCGCCCGGGGCCGGCTGGCGCTACTCCAACACCAACTACGTGCTGCTGGGCATGGTCGTCCAGCGGGTCACCGGCCACTCCTACGCGACCGAGGCCCGGCGCGACGTGATCACCCCGCTGCGACTGCACGGCACCTCCTTCCCGGGCACCCGCACCACCCTCCCGGACCCGCACGGCCGCGCGTACACGCGGGACGGCGGGGCCGGGGACGGCGGCGCCCGACGCGATGTCACCGATCTCAACCCGTCCTCGGCGGGGGCCGCGGGGGAGCTGATCTCCACGCTCGGCGATCTGACCCGCCTCCTCCCCGGTCTGCTGCGCGGCAAGGTCGTGCCCCGGGCCGAGCTGCGGCAGATGCGGAACACCTCCGCCTCCGACGGCCGGTACGGCATGGGGCTGTTCCCGGTGCGGCTGGCGTGCGGGGTGACGCTGTGGGGCCACAACGGCGAGATCAACGGCTCGTACGCGCTGGCCGTGACCGCCCCCGACGGCCGGCACAGCCTCGCCTACCGGCTCAACAGCACGGCCGGCTCGGGGCTGACCGCCGAAACGTCCCTGCTCGAAGCCGAGTTCTGTCCTCGCCGGTAGGACACGCGACCTCCTCCTGGAGCCTCCTACAGCGGGATGATGTCCGGCGCGCCCAGCCGGGCCGCGTCCGCCGTCAGATCGTCCGGCTGACGCTGCGACTCGCGCTCCGCCTCCACCCGCTTCTCGTAGCGCTGGACCTCCCGGTCGAGCTGGTCCTCGGCCCAGCCCAGCACCGGCCCCATCAGCTCGGCCACCTCGCGGGCGCAGCGCGTACCGCGGTCGAAGGTCTCGATCGAGATGCGGGTGCGGCGGGTGAGGACGTCGTCCAGATGGCGGGCCCCCTCGTGCGAGGCGGCGTAAGAGACTTCGGCGCGCAGATAGTCCTCCGCCCCGGTCAGCGGCTTCCCCAGCGAGGCGTCGGCCGCGATCAGGTCCAGCACCTCCTGCGCCGCCGAGCCGTAGCGGTTGAGCAGATGCTCGATCCGCGCCGCGTGCAGCCCGTGCTGCCGGCCGATCCGCTCCCGGGCATTCCACAGCGCCTTGTAACCGACGGCGCCGACCAGCGGGATCTCCTCGGTGACACAGGGCCCGACCCGGCGGTCGAGGCCGTGCACCGCCTCGTCCACGGCGTCCTTGGCCATCACCCGGTACGTGGTGTACTTGCCGCCCGCGACCACCACCAGGCCCGGCACCGGATGGGCGACGGTGTGCTCGCGGGAGAGCTTGCTGGTGGCGTCCGACTCCCCGGCCAGCAGCGGGCGCAGCCCGGCGTAGACGCCCTCCACGTCGTCGCGGGTCAGCGGCACCGCGAGGACCTCGTTGACATGCTCCAGCAGATAGTCGATATCGGCGCTGGAGGCGGCCGGATGGGCCTTGTCCAGGTCCCAGTCGGTGTCCGTGGTGCCGATGATCCAGTGCCTGCCCCAGGGGATCACGAACAGCACGCTCTTCTCGGTGCGCAGGATCAGCCCGGTCGTAGAGTGGATGCGGTCCTTGGGGACCACCAGGTGGATGCCCTTGGAGGCCCGGACGTGGAACTGGCCGCGCTCCCCGATCAGCGCCTGGGTCTCGTCGGTCCACACCCCGGTGGCGTTGACCACCTGCCGGGCGCGGACCTCGAACTCGCCGCCCTGCTCCAGGTCGTGCACCCGGGCGCCGACCACGCGCTCGCCCTCCCGCAGGAAGCCGACCACCCGCGCGCGGTTGGCCACATGGGCGCCGTACTCCGCCGCCGTGCGCACGAGCGTGGTGACATAGCGGGCGTCGTCCATCTGGGCGTCGTAGTACTGCAACGCCCCGACCAGCGCGTCCTTCTTGAGGCAGGGGGCCACGCGCAGCGCCCGGCCGCGGCTCAGATGGCGGTGGGCGGGCAGTCCGCGGCCGTGTCCGGAGGAGATCGACATGGCGTCGTAGAGCGCGACGCCCGAGCCCGCGTAGAACCGCTCCCAGACCCGATGCTTCAGCGGATACAGGAACGGCACGGGCTTGACCAGGTGCGGGGCGATCCGCTCCAGCAGCAGACCGCGCTCCTTCAGCGCCTCGCGCACCAGTGCGAAGTCCAGCATCTCCAGATAGCGCAGCCCACCGTGGATCAGCTTGCTGGACCGGCTGGAGGTCCCGGAGGCCCAGTCGCGCGACTCGACCAGACCGGTCTCCAGGCCCCGCGTCGCGGCGTCGAGCGCGGTGCCCGCGCCGACCACTCCGCCGCCCACGACCAGCACATCGAGCTCACGGTCCGCCATCCGGGCCAGCGCCTCGCCGCGCTCGGCCGGTCCCAGTGCCGGTGTTTTCACCGCTGCCTCCCGTTGTGATCGACGCCACGCCGCCCTGCCGATTTTCCTGGCTTTCTCCCCTCCGTGCCATGCCGCTGCTCCGGCCATCGACGCGACACCGTGTCAACACCCCTCACCAATACTGAATACGAGTCATATTTCCGCTTAGTCTGCCTTTGCGCCATCCGACATCGTCCCGGGAAGGACGGCACGACGTCATGCCCGCAGATCTCGCCGTCATCGGACTCGGTCATCTCGGTATTCCTCTCGCCCGGGCGGCCACCGCCGCCGGCGTCCGCACCGTCGGCTACGACCCCGATCCGCGCGCGGCCCACGACCTCCGGGCCGGACGGCTGCCCGCCGGCTCGGGCGAGGGCCTGCTCTCCGCCGCCGAGCTGCGCCGGATGGCCTCCCAGGGCTTCCGGATCACCGCCGACCCCGCCGAGCTCGGCCGCGTCCGCACCGCTGTGATCTGCGTCCCGACCCCGCTCGGGGACGACCGCAGACTGGATCTGTCGGCGGTCGGCGAGGCGGCCCGTACGCTCGCGGCGAGGCTGCGCCCGCACACCACCGTTCTGCTGGAATCGACCGTGTACCCCGGCACCACCGAGGAATTCCTCCGTCCGCTCCTCGAGGAGGGATCCGGGCTGCGGGCCGGGCGCGACTTCCACCTCGCCTACTCCCCCTGCCGCCACGACCCGGGCAACCGCGCCCACGGCCCCGCCAACACCCCCAAGGTCATCGGCGGCCTCACCCCCGCCTGCACCGAGGCGGCCGCCGCCTTCTACGGGCGCTTCACCGAGAAGGTCGTCCGGGCCCGTGGCACGCGCGAGGCCGAGACGGTCAAGGTCCTGGAGACCAACTACCGGCACGTCAACATCGCCCTGGTCAATGAGATGGCGGTGTACTGCCATGACCTCGGCGTCGATGTGTGGGACGTGGTGCGCTGCGCCGAGACCAAGCCGTTCGGCTTCCAGTCCTTCCGCCCCGGCCCCGGCGTCGGCGGCCACGGCGTGCCGGTCGACCACGGGCATATGGCCGACCCGCAGCGCGGCCTGGGCATCCCGCTGCGCATGGTGGAGCTCGCACAGCAGGTCAACGGGCGGATGCCGGGCTATGTCACGCGCCGCTGCACGGCGCTGCTCAACGAGTACGGGAAGTCGGCGCGCGGGGCGCACGTACTGCTGCTGGGCGTCGGCTACAAGGCCGACGTCGCCGACGCGGAGGGCTCGCCCGCGCGGGAGATCGCCTCCCGGCTGATCGAGCTGGGCGCCCGGCTCAGCTACCACGATCCGTACGTCACGCGCTGGCGGGTGCTGGGGCGCGAGGTGGCGCGCGCCGACTCGGTGTACGAGGCGGCGGCCGACGCCGACCTGACCGTCCTGCTCCAGCCGCACCGCACCTACGACCTCCAGGGGCTGTCGGTGAAGGCCCAGCTGCTGCTGGACACCCGGGGGGTGGGACCGGCGGGGACGGCGCACCGGCTCTGAGCCGCGCGGCTCGGGTTCGGATGTCTCGTCCTCGCTTCGCGCCCCGCCGGTCACCGGGTCGGCGTACGCCCCGCACCGGGTCGGCGCCCCGCCCTCACCGGGTCGGCGCCCCGCCGTCACCGCGTCCGCGTACGCCCTCATCGGCTCCGCGTACGCCGCAGTCGGAACGCGACCGCCAGCACGATCAGCGCCGTCCCGCCCAGCACGAAGATCACAGCTCCCGACGGCACCGACCGCACATCCGCCGTGAACGTCATCGGCGCGCCCCAGGGTCTGCCGTCGGCGGTGGTGTAGAGCTGGGCGGTCAGCCGCACCGGTCCGTTCGCGTACGCCTCCACCCGCATCCGCACCGTGCGGCTCACCGCGCGCGACGCCTGGACCGGCATCGCGCGGTCCCGGGCGGTCAGCCGCTCGGGGCGGCTGGAGAGGACCCTGAGCTCCACCCCGGTGAGGTCCTGCTGGAGGCCGTTGTCGACGGTGACCGGGATGGTCGCCGAGCCCCCGGCCACCACCACCGTGGACTTCGGCACCAGCCGCACCGACGCGATCGAGGCGGTCAGATAGCGGGACACCCCCCGCTGGTACGAGGCCGCACCCGCCGGGTCGGCGCGCCAGGCGGTCGCCACGGAGCGGGCCAGCGCGGCCCGTACGGACGCGGCGGTGGCCCGCGCGTCCGACAGCACCTTGGCCAGGGCGCGCATCCGCAGCCGGTCCCGGACCACCGCCGCGAGCCGGGAGGGCGGCAGCTCGGAGGCGTGGCGCGCCAGCGGATAGCCGTCGAAGCCGCGCAGCCGCCCCGCCGTGGGCTTGCGCAGCGCGTCCGCGAACCCGGCCGGCTCCAGCCAGCCCGCCTTACGGCCCTCGGCCACCACCGTGAGTAGCACCCGTCCGACCGCGAGCGGCATCCGGCGCGGCGGCACGATCACCAGCTCGCGGCGGGCGTACGGCAGCTCCCGCGCGGCCGTAAGGGTCTCGGCGAGCACCCGCTGACGCAGCAGCAGCCGGGCGGGCGCGCCGGAGGCGCCCGAGGCCGGGTGGCTCGCGAAGAGCTGGGACGCGATCGCCGCGTCGTAGCGCAGCGCGGTCGTGCCGCCCTTGAGCGAGACCGCGCCGTCGTCCGTGGCCCCTTCCGAGACCAGCTCACCGGCGGAGGCCACCCCGGCGCCCGAGGCGAGCACCGTGTCCAGGCCGAGCCCCTTGGCGTACCGGGCGATCCCGTCGTCCAGCTCGCCGCCCGCGGGCCAGCCCACACCAGCGCGCGCGTGGACGCCCAGCGCCCGGTCCACCACCGCCCGGCCGGTGCGCGAGGCCCGGCGCAGCAGCCCGGCGAGCGGGGTGCCGCCGCCACGCGCGAGCGAGGCCAGATCGGGGTCCGCGTACGGCAGCGCGATCACCTCCCGGCCCCGGACCGCCGCCCGGAGCGCGGCCAGCCAGCCCGCCGCCGCCTCACCGCCCTCCCCCTCGGTGGCCTGCCGCGGATCGGTGTCACCGGGGGTACGGGCCACCCGGTAGCCCGCGACCATGGCCCGCGCCTGGACGATCAGATCCGGATCGAGCACCCAGGTGACCGGCTGCCCCCTGCCCATCTCCACCAGCCGCCGCAGCCGCCCGCCCGGTCCGAAGGCGGCCGTCAGCTGATCGTCGCGGAAGACCGGCAGCACGCTGTCCTGCGTGCGCAGGGTCAGCGCCTCCATCCGCGGGGTGTCCAGCACCGGCCACAGCACGGTGGTGCGCAGCGGCTCCAGCCGGGTGGCGTCGGGATACGCGGACAGATGGGTGCGGGTCAGCCCGAGCACGGTCCCGGCGCCCGCGCCGTCCGCGCCGAGGACATGCACGGTCAGCGCGTACGCCCCGGCGCCGTCCAGCCCCAGGTCGGGCACGGGCACGGTGAGCCGGAAGCCGCGCTCGGCGCCGGTCGGCAGCGGGGCGAGACGGGCCGTGCGGTCGGCCACCTCGGGGCCGTCGGCCCGGGTCAGGGGGGTACGACGGGCCACGGTGGCGAGCCCGCCCCGGGTGTCGATCGCCCCGGAGGCCCCGATCCGCACCCCGATCCGCGCGGCCCCGACCCGCCGCCCGGAGGTATTGGTCACCCGCCCACTGATCCGCAGCTCGCCGCCCTGACGGATCACGGCAGGGGTGAGGGAGGCCAGCTCGACGGAGACGGGGTACCGGCGGGAGGGCACGTGGGCCGTGTGGGCACTGTCCGGCCCACGGCCGTGCGGAGTGGCCCGGCCATGAGCCCCACGGTCATCCGCCGGAACGGCACCGTAAGGCACGCGGCCCTCCGGCCTGCCCCCGCGAGCCCCTCGGCCGTCCGCCGGGGCGCCACCATGAGCGACACGGCCGCCCACCGAAACGCCACCGCCGTAAGGCACGCGGCCCTCCGGTGAGCCGCCACGAGCCCCTCGGCCGTGCGACGAGGCGCCGCCGTGAGCCCACCGGCCGTTCGCCGAGACACCGCCGTAAGGCACGCGGCCCTCCGGCCTGCCCCCGCCGGCCCCTCGGCCGTCCCCCGGGGCGCCACCATGCGCGACACGGCCGCCCACCGAAACGCCACCGCCGTAAGGCAGGCGGCCCCGCGCCGCCGCCACGGCCGCGCCGTACCCACCGCCACCGTCCGCCAGGACTGTCGCCGCCCCGGCGGGCGTCGGCAGGACGGAGGTGATCGCGACCAGGATCGTGGTGACGGTCGTGACGACCGCCCGCCGGTACGTCCTGCCGCGCCCCACGACCACCACCTCGACGCCCGCGCCTGTCGTCCGCCCGCGCCGCCCGGGACCGACGCGGTGTCACCAGCCCACCACGCCGGGGACGATGCCGCACGCTCAAGGCCGCCGCCCCGGGGAGCACCGCCGGGCCGCCCCGAGGCGTCCCGTGGGCGCGAGCGGCCACGGCGGCGCCGCAGGACGATCGACGGCCTCCCAGGGCATTCCCAGCGGAGCGCTTGGGCGTCACACCCGCACGGATTCCGGCCGACGGGGCCGTGCGTCCATCGCGGTGCGCAGCGAGGCGAAGTCCTCCACGCAGCGGCCGGTGCCGATGGCCACGCAGTCCAGTGGGTCGTCGGCCACCAGCACCGGGATGTTCAGCTCGCGGCCCAGCCGTACGTCCAGGCCGCGCAGCAGGGCGCCGCCGCCGGTCAGCACGATGCCGCGGTCCATGATGTCGCCCGCAAGCTCCGGCGGGGTCTCGTCGAGCGTGGCCCGCACCGCCGCGACGATGCTGTCCACCGGCTCGGCGAGGGCGTGCCGCACCTCGTCCGAGGTCAGTTCGAGCACCCTGGGCAGCCCGGTCGCCTGGTCCCGGCCGCGGATGGCGCAGCGGTCCGGCGGCAGCAGCGCCTGGGTGTCCTCGTTGTCCTCGCTCTGGCCCGGGATGAACACCTCCACATTCCGCTCCGGCCGCCGGACGGACTCCGAGACCCTCGGTACGGACAGCGGCCCGGTGGGCGAGGCGGATCCGATGGAGACCTTGATCTCCTCGGCGGTCCGCTCACCGATCGCCAGCGCGTACTGCTTCTTCACATAGGAGCTGATCGCGACGTCCATCGCGTCGCCCGCGGTGCGCACCGACCGCGCGGTGACGATGCCGCCGAGCGAGACGACGGCGACCTCCGTCGTACCGCCGCCGATGTCGACGACCATGCAGCCGGTCGGCTCGCTCACCGGCAGCCCCGCGCCGATCGCCGCCGCGATGGGCTCCTCGACCAGATGCACCTGACGCGCCCCGGCCTGGGTGGCGGCCTCCATCACCGCGCGCCGCTCAACGCCGGTGATCCCGGAGGGCACACAGACCACCACCCGGGGGCGGCCGAGCCTGCGGCTGCCCATGACCTTCTTGATGAAGTACCGCAGCATGCGCTCGGCGATCTCGAAATCGGCGATCACGCCGTCGCGCAGCGGCCGCACGGCGACGATGTTCGTCGGTGTCCGCCCCATGGTCTCCTTGGCCGCCGAACCCACCGACAGCACATTGCCGTCGACTGTGTTCACGGCCACAACCGACGGCTCGTTGAGCACGATTCCCCTGCCTCGTACGTACACCAGTGTGTTGGCGGTGCCGAGGTCGATACCCATGTCACGCCCATTGAACGACTTGTTCTGCGCCATAAGTTGACATTATTGCTTATGCCGGATTCTGTCCCGGCACTGATGTCATTCGCACCACCGTGCGGCCATGCCACTGCTACCTTGCGGGCATGATCGTGTCCGCTTCCTCCGCAGCTCAGGCCGCACGGCCGGCCCGTGGCCTCGCGGCGGGCATCGCGGCGGCCCTGTTCGGAGCCCTGGTTTTCGGCTTCATCCAGGGCAAAATCGGCCACCGTGGCCAGGAGGTCGGCTACTGGGCGCTGTGCATCGGGCTGTTGACCGGCGCCGCGCTGGGCAAGCTGGGCGGCCGGGCGCCGCTGCTGGCGCTCGTCGGGATACCGCTGGCCGTGGTCAGTGTCTCGCTGGCGCAACTGATCGGCGTCGCGGTGCTGATGGGGGACGAGAGCTCCTGGCCCACCACGGACACCCTGACCGAGCACTTCGGGCTGGTGGCGGGCTACTGGCGCGATCACATCCTGGGGCGCAACGACATCACCTTCTACGCCGTGGCGGGAGCGGAAAGTTACCTCGTCGCGAAGCGCATCGCCGAATAGCGGCGACGAATCCCCATATGCCGGGCCAACGTGTCTCCGTCCGGTCCCAGCCATGTCACGGACGTCAGACACGACTTGTCTGATTGTCATGCCTGCCTGTTAGTTTTATGGCTCGAAAGTTTCCTTCCGCGTTCCCAGCCCGCAGCCGCTCATCAGCCGAGCTGTCCCCGGAACGCGGTGTCAACACCTTCATCCCCGGGGGAATTCCATGAGCCAGAACTGGCAGCAGCCACAGCAGCCAGGCGGGTACCCGCAGCAGCCGGGTGGCTACCCGCAGCAGCCCGCCCCGCCCCAGCAGGCCGGTGGGTACGGCTCCGCGCAGCAGCCCGGCTACGGCTACCCGCAGGGGCAGCCCCAGCAGCCGCAGCCGCAGTACGGCGGCGGCTTCCCGCCGCCCGCGCCGCCGGCCGGCCGCCCGGGCAACCCGCTGCTGGCGGTGGGCGCCGCCCTCGTGGCCACGGTCGTCGGCGCGTTCCTCTACGCGTTCCTGCTGAGCGCGATGGCGGACACGGACAAGACCCCGCCGGAGGTCACGCAGTTCGCGTACGCCGGTGTGGTCGTCGGCGCGCTCATCGGTCTGGCGGTCGCCAAGCTGGGCGGCCGCAACACGGGACTGTGGGTGGTCGGCGCGGTACTGGCCCTGGCCGCGGTGTTCCTCGGCGAGCTCTACGGCTACGCCATGATCCTGCACGATGTGATGAGCAACTACGCCGACAAGATCGGCGGCGGCGCCAGCAGCCAGGTGCTCTCCTCGAACGAGATCTTCTTCGACCACTTCAGCGACCTGTGGAAGTCGTGGAAGGAAGACTCCGACGCGCTGACCTACATCTTCATGGCGCTCGCGCCGGTCGCCGCGGTCAGCACCGCCTACCGGATCAGCAACCGCTGAGCCCACGGCAACACGGCATTCGGCAAGGGGAAGGCCCCGACCGCGAGGCGGTCGGGGCCTTCCCCTGTCGCTCAGCGATCGCTCAGCGCTTGTCGCGGGCCGACGGGGCGACCGTGACCTCGACCCGCTGGAACTCCTTCAACTCCGAATAGCCGGTCGTGGCCATCGCGCGGCGCAGCGCGCCGAAGAAGTTCATCGAGCCGTCGGTGGTGTGCGAGGGGCCGAGGAGGATCTCCTCGGTGGAGCCCACCGTGCCCAGGTTCATCCGCTTGCCGCGCGGCACCTCGTCGTGCACGGCCTCCATGCCCCAGTGGTGACCGCGGCCCGGCGCGTCGGTGGCCCGGGCCAGCGGGGAGCCCATCATCACCGCGTCCGCGCCGCAGGCGACGGCCTTCGGCAGATCGCCGCTCCAGCCGACGCCGCCGTCGGCGATCACATGCACATAGCGGCCGCCCGACTCGTCCATGTAGTCCCGGCGGGCGGCGGCGACATCGGCGACCGCCGTGGCCATCGGCACCTGGATGCCCAGCACATTGCGGGTGGTGTGCGCGGCGCCGCCGCCGAAGCCCACCAGCACACCGGCCGCGCCGGTGCGCATCAGGTGCAGTGCGGCCGTGTAGGTGGCGCAGCCGCCCACGATCACCGGAACGTCCAGCTCGTAGATGAACTGCTTGAGGTTGAGCGGCTCGGCGGCACCGGAGACATGCTCGGCGGAGACCGTGGTCCCGCGGATCACGAAGATGTCGACCCCCGCGTCCACCACGGCCTTGGAGAACTGCGCCGTGCGCTGCGGGGACAGGGCGGCGGCGGTCACCACGCCCGCGTCCCGCACCTCCTTCAGCCGCTGGCCGATCAGCTCCTCCTTGATCGGCTCGGCGTAGATCTCCTGCATCCGGGTGGTCGCGGTGTGCTCGTCCAGCTCGGCGATCTCGGCCAGCAGCGGCTCCGGGTCCTCGTAACGGGTCCAGAGCCCCTCGAGGTTGAGCACCCCGAGGCCACCGAGCTCACCGATGCGGATCGCGGTGCGGGGCGAGACCACCGAGTCCATCGGCGCGGCCAGGAACGGCAGCTCGAAGCGGTAGGCGTCGATCTGCCAGGCGATCGAGACCTCCTTCGGGTCCCGGGTGCGACGACTCGGCACAACGGCGATGTCGTCGAACGCGTACGCCCTGCGGCCGCGCTTGCCGCGCCCGATCTCGATCTCAGTCACGTGGGTGCCTTTCCCTGTTCACGAACAGCCGTCCCAGTATCCCTGCCCGCACCGTCGCGAGGTCGCCCGGGTGAACGGCGCGGATCAGCGGACAGCGTGGTTCAACGGACGGCGCGGATCAACGGCCGGAGTAGTTCGGCGCCTCGGTGGTCATCTGGATGTCATGCGGGTGGCTCTCCTTGAGGCCCGCCGCGGTGATCCGCACAAAGCGGCCCTTCTCCTTCAGCTCCGCCACATTGGCCGAGCCGACATAGCCCATCGACGCCCGCAGACCGCCCACCAGCTGGTGCGCGACCGAGGCCAGCGGGCCGCGGTAGGGCACCTGGCCCTCGATGCCCTCGGGAACCAGCTTGTCCTCGGACAGCACGTTGTCCTGGAAGTAGCGGTCCTTGGAGTACGAGCGGGCCTGGCCGCGCGTCTGCATCGCGCCCAGGGAGCCCATGCCCCGGTAGGACTTGAACTGCTTGCCGTTGATGAAGACCATCTCGCCCGGCGACTCCTCGCAGCCGGCCAGCAGGCTGCCCAGCATCACGGTGTCCGCACCGGCCGCGATCGCCTTGGCGATGTCGCCCGAGTACTGGAGACCGCCGTCGCCGATCAGCGGCACCCCGGCCGCGTGGCAGGCGCGGGCGGCCTCGTAGATGGCCGTCACCTGCGGCACGCCGATGCCCGCGACCACGCGCGTGGTGCAGATCGAGCCCGGGCCGACGCCGACCTTGACCCCGTCCACCCCCGCGTCGATCAGCGCCTGGGCGCCGTCCCTGGTGGCGACGTTGCCGCCCACCACATCGACCGCGATATTGGACTTGACCTTGGCGATCATGTCGAGGATGCCCCGGCTGTGGCCGTGCGCGCTGTCCACGACCAGGAAGTCGGCCCCGGCCTCGACCAGCGCCTGCGCCCGCTCGTACGACTCGTCGCCCACGCCGACGGCGGCACCGACGACCAGCCGGCCGCCCGCGTCCTTCGCCGCGTGGGGGTACTGCTCGGCCTTCACGAAGTCCTTGACCGTGATCAGGCCCTTGAGCACACCCGCGTCGTCGACCAGCGGCAGCTTCTCGATCTTGTGGCGGCGCAGCAGCTGCATCGCGTCCTCGCCGGAGATCCCCACCTTGCCGGTGACCAGCGGCATCGGGGTCATGACCTCGCGGACCTGACGGCCCCGGTCGACCTCGAAGGCCATGTCACGGTTGGTGACGATGCCGAGCAGCTTGCCCACGGCGTCCGTGACCGGCACACCGCTGATGCGGAACTTCGCGCACAGCGCGTCCGCCTCGTGCAGCGTGGCGTCCGGCCGGACCGTGATCGGGTCGGTGACCATGCCGGACTCCGACCGCTTGACCAGGTCGACCTGGTTGGCCTGGTCCTCGATGGACAGATTGCGGTGCAGCACGCCCACGCCGCCCTGCCGGGCCATCGCGATGGCCATCCGGGACTCGGTGACCTTGTCCATGGCGGCGGACAGCAGCGGCACATTCACCCGGACGTTCCGGGAGACCCTGGACGAGGTGTCGACCGCGTTCGGCAGCACCTCGGAGGCGCCCGGCAGCAGCAGCACGTCGTCGTACGTCAGCCCGAGCATGGCGAACTTCTCAGGCACTCCGTCGACGTTGTCAGTCATGACACCCTTCCAATGGTCTTGCCCCAGCGCGGACTCCCATGCTAACGGGCTCCCCGAGTGCCTCATTCCGCCCTGTGGATAACTTCTCAGCGACCTGCTGAATGCGGAAGGCACAACAAGGTAACGAGCCGGTCGGAACCCCGGTGGGTCCGGGGGGTCACTGCTCGGCGAGCGCGCGCAGCCTGCTCAGCGCCCGGTGCTGGGCGACCCGCACCGCTCCGGGGGACATCCCCAGCATCTGCCCGGTCTCCTCCGCCGTCAGCCCGACCGCGACCCTCAGCAGCACCAGCTCCCGCTGGTTCTCCGGAAGGTTGGCCAGCAACTTCTTGGCCCACTCCGCGTCACTGCTGAGCAGCGCCCGCTCCTCGGGCCCCAGCGAATCGTCCGGCTGCTCCGGCATCTCGTCCGAGGGGACGGCCGTGGAGCCCGGGTGCCGCATGGCGGCCCGCTGGAGATCGGCGACCTTGTGGGAGGCGATGGCCACGACGAACGCCTCGAAGGGCTTTCCGGTGTCCCGGTAGCGCGGCAGCGCGCACAGCACCGCGAGACAGACCTCCTGCGCCAGGTCGTCCACGAAGTGGCGGGCATCACCCGGAAGTCGGGACAGCCTCGTACGGCAGTAGCGCAGGGCCAGCGGGTGGACCAGGGCCAGCAGATCGTGGGTGGCCTGCTCGTCCCCCTCGGCTGCGCGCCCGACGAGGGCGCCGATGGTCCCCGTACCCCCGGGAGCTCCCTTGGGGGCTCCTGGGCTCTCCTCGTCGCGCGGCATCCATCCATGGTGCCTCGGGCCCGGGGGCTCCGTGGCACCGCGTCCGTAGTTGTGCGCTGAAGCGTTATGAGCAGGTGCGCCGGTTGTCGTCACGTCCTGCGCTCTCCCCTCACGCCCGGCCGACTCGTCCCCGAGGAACTCCACACCTTCAAGGATGCGGCATAGCGCGGGGAACTGATACAGGCCACCACCACAGCGCTCGCCGCGCACGCTTTCGCCCCGCCCGCCACCCGACGGGCGGGGACCGTCGCGCCCCCGCTGCGCAGCACGTCAGAACGGTCGTGGCCGGATCAGCGAACCAGACCCCAGCGGAACCCGAGGGCCACCGCATGCGCCCGGTCGGACGCGCCGAGCTTCTTGAACAACCGGCGTGCGTGCGTCTTGACCGTGTCCTCGGACAGGAACAGCTCGCGGCCGATCTCCGCGTTGGACCGGCCGTGGCTCATGCCCTCGAGCACCTGGATCTCCCGCGCGGTGAGCGTGGGCGCGGCGCCCATCTCGGCCGAGCGCAGCCGGCGCGGGGCCAGCCGCCAGGTGGGGTCGGCGAGCGCCTGGGTCACGGTGGCGCGCAGCTCGGCGCGCGAGGCGTCCTTGTGCAGATAGCCACGGGCGCCGGCCGCCACGGCCAGCGCCACTCCGTCCAGGTCCTCGGCGACCGTGAGCATGATGATCCGGGCGCCGGGGTCGGCGGAGAGCAGCCGCCGCACGGTCTCGACACCGCCGAGACCGGGCATCCGTACGTCCATCAGAATCAGATCCGAGCGGTCGGCGCCCCAGCGGCGGAGGACTTCCTCGCCGTTGGCCGCCGTCGTCACACGCTCGACGCCGGGCACGGTCGCCACCGCGCGGCGCAGCGCCTCTCGGGCAAGCGGGGAGTCGTCGCAGACGAGGACGGATGTCATGGCCGCCCTCCGCAGCTGATGCGCGTCACCTTGAGCCTCCAGGCTGGTACATATCGTCACCTGAGCGATTGACAGCCCCGGATATCTGTCCGAGAGCTTTACCCATCAACCGCCTCCGCACTCTCAACGACGGTCACCCGAAAGAGTTACGGGGTTCGGCGGCCACCTTCGACACTCTACGTGAGGGCTCGTACACGGAGCAGCTTCGTCGCGCCGGTCGCGTCCTTCGCGCCTCCCCCATAGGGCAGCCCCCGAGGCAGTCCCTTCGGTGGCATTTGGCGACCTTGCTTCCAATTTGGCGGTCTGTGTGGCTAGATTCGCAATGAGTCATATTTACATCTACTTACACCGTAGGTGTACGACCCAGGACACAGCGTCCGCAGCCGATCGCTTCGAGGAGATAAGGCAATGGCAGATTTCTCCCGTCTTCCCGGCCCGAATGCCGACCTGTGGGACTGGCAGCTCCTGGCCGCGTGTCGCGGGGTCGACAGCTCGCTCTTCTTCCACCCGGAGGGGGAGCGCGGCGCTGCCCGCAGCGCACGTGAGATGTCGGCGAAAGAGGTGTGCATGCGCTGCCCGGTACGGGCGCAGTGCGCGGCCCACGCCCTTGCCGTACGCGAGCCCTACGGAGTGTGGGGCGGACTGACCGAGGACGAGCGCGAGGAGCTCATGGGGCGGGCGCGGCACCGCGCGGTCGCCAGTACGGGCGCCCCGGGATCGTGATCACGGCCTGACCCCGGCCAACTGAAGAAACGTTCCTTCTGCCGCCATCCGGCCTGTCACCACCCGGGCCCCGTCACCACCACGGCCCGTCGCCATCACGGTCTGTCACCACCCGGCCCGTCGCCGCCCGGCGCACGCGCGGACGGCCCACGAGGTGGTGTGCGCGCCGCTCATCTGCGGGCGGCCCGCTCCAGCCGGTCCAGCGTCGCCGCCACCGCCGGGACGCGGGCGAGGTCGGGCAGGGTCAGCGCCACCACTTCCCGCCGCACCGCCGGTTCCACCTCCAGCGTCACGGCGCCCTTGGTCCGGACCGACTCCAGCGCCAGCTCGGGCAGCACCGCGACCCCCAGCCCGGCCCCGACCAGGCCGACGACGGTCGGATAGTCGTCCGTCGCGAAGTCGATCCGCGGGGTGAAGCCCTCGGATTCGCACACCTCCACCAGATGTCCCCGGCAGCGCGGGCAACCCGCGATCCACGGCTCCCCGGCCAGCTCGGCGATCCCCACCGCCCCGGCGCCCGCCAGCTTGTGCCCCTCCGGCACCACGCCCACCAGCCGATCGCTCAGCAGCGGCCGCAGGACCAGGTCGTCCCACTCGCCGCCGCCTCCCGCGGCCGCCTCCGTCTCGGCGCTCACCTGCGGATACCGGAAGGCCAGCGCGATCTCGCAGTCGCCCGAGCGCAGCATCTCCACCGAGCCCGGCGGCTCGGCCTCCACGAGCGAGACCCGCGTTCCGGGGTGTGCCGCGCGCATCTCGGCGAGCGCCATGGGCACCAGGGTCGAGCTGCCGCTGGGGAAGGACACCAGCCGCACCCGGCCCGAGCGCAGCCCGGCGATGGCCGCGACCTCCTCCTCGGCGGCGGTCAGCCCGGCCAGGATCCCGCCGGCGTGCCGTACCAGCGCCCGGCCCGCCTCGGTCAGCCGCATCTCCCGTCCGCTGCGGATCAGCAGCGGAGTGCACGCGGCGCCCTCCAGGGCCTTCATCTGCTGGCTGACGGCGGGCTGGGTGCAGCCGAGCTCACGGGCGGCCGCGGAGAAGGAGCCGGTGGCGGCCACCGCGCGCAGCACCCTGAGATGGCGGGCCTCGATCATGCCTTGAGCATAAGGGACCCTTGGGTACGGCCCGGGATATTGCGTCGACGCTTTGGCCTGACTGTCCTACGGTGCGGTCATGCCGGATACACCACGCCCCCCAGCCGTCCTCACCGTGAACATCGGCCGCGCGATGCCGAGCACCCACACCGACTGCCCTGCGGGCACCGGTATCGACAAGCGGCCCGTCGACCGTCCGGTACGGGTCACGGCCCCCGGGCCGAAGGGCCGGGCCGGAAGCGGTCTGGCCGGTGACTCGGTCTGCGACCTCCGCCACCACGGCGGCGACGACCAGGCCGTCTACGCCTACGCCCGGGAGGACCTCGACGTCTGGGAGCGGGAGCTGGGCCGCGAACTGGCCAACGGCGCCTTCGGCGAGAACCTCACCACCAGCGGTATCGACGTCAACGGCGCCCTCGTCGGCGAGCGCTGGCGGGTGGGGAGCGAGCTGCTGCTGGAGGTGACCTCACCGCGCATCCCGTGCCGTACGTTCGCCGGCTGGCTGGGCGAGCGGGGGTGGCTCAAGCGGTTCACCCAGGCCGCCGTCCCCGGTGCGTATCTGCGGGTGCTCGAGCCCGGCGAGATCCGCTCGGGGGACGCGGTCGAGATCGTGCACCGGCCCGACCACGAGGTGACGGTCGCGTTCCTCTTCCGCGCCGAGACCACGGAGCGGGAGCTGCTGCCGAGGGTGCTGGCGGCCGGTGAGGCGCTGCATCCGGAGGCCCGGGAGACCGCCCTGAAGTACCGGTCCGCGAAGGCGATCTGACGGATCCGGACTGACGGAAGCGCTCATTCCGGCGCAGATCGCTCACGGTGCCGCTCGGCGGTCCGCCGGGGCCCGCCATGGCCGATAACGTGCGCGTATGACGACTGCATTGATTACCGGAACCACCGCGGGCATCGGCGCCGCCTTCGCGGGCCGGCTCGCCGCCGACGGGCACAATCTGGTGCTCGTCGCACGCGATGAGAAGCGGCTGCGGGAGCAGGCGGCGGATCTGCACGACCGGCACGGCGTGGAGGCGGACGTGCTGGTGGCGGACCTCTCCGAGGATGACGGGATCGCTGCGGTCGAGGCCCGGCTGAAGGACCGTACCCACCCGGTCGATCTGCTCGTCAACAACGCCGGTTTCGGCAACCGCGCCCGCTATCTGGAGGTGCCGATCGCCGATGAGCTGCGGATGCTGAAGCTGCACTGC
Organism: Streptomyces javensis; assembly: GCF_039525925.1. Classification (NCBI taxonomy): domain Bacteria; kingdom Bacillati; phylum Actinomycetota; class Actinomycetes; order Kitasatosporales; family Streptomycetaceae; genus Streptomyces; species Streptomyces javensis. Next base: position 57,993 of record NZ_BAAAIF010000044.1, read on the forward strand.
GAGGCGGTGCTGCGGCTGACCAGCGCGGGGGCCGGGACGATGCGGGACCGGGGGCGCGGCGGGGTGATCAACGTGGCGTCGGTCGCGGCCTTCTTCCCGCGCGGGACGTACGGGGCGAGCAAGGCGTGGGTCGTGCAGTTCACGCAGGGCGCGGCGAAGGACCTGGCGCGCTCGGGGGTGCGGCTGATGGCGCTGTGCCCGGGGTTCGTCCGTACGGAGTTCCACGCGCGGGCGGGGATCAAGGACACCAGCGTGCCGAGCTGGATGTGGCTGGACCCGGACCGGCTGGTCACGGCGGCGCTGAAGGATTTCGCCCGGGGCAAGTCGCTGTCCATCCCCGATCCGCGCTACAAGGCGATGTCGAGCCTGGCGAAGCTGGCCCCGCGCTCGGCCCTCTCCTCCATCTCCTCCAAGGTCGGCCGCCCTCCGGCCAAGGGGTAGCCGTCCGGCGGAACCGGAACACACCGGGACCGGGACGGCACCGGAACAGGAACCGGAACACACGAAGGCGCGGCCGCCCGGTGGGCGGCCGCGCCTTCGCGCTGCTTGTGGCGGAACGCCGGAGCGTCAGTGCGCGTGACCGTGGCCGTGGCCGGCGGCCTCGGCCTCTTCCTCGGCCGGCTTCTCGACCACCAGGGTCTCGGTGGTGAGCAGCAGCGAGGCGATCGACGCCGCGTTCTCCAGCGCGGAGCGGGTGACCTTGACCGGGTCGATGACGCCGGCCTTCACCAGGTCGCCGTACTCCTCGGTGGCCGCGTTGTAGCCGTGGCCCTTCTCGAGCTCGGCGACCTTCGAGGTGATCACGTAGCCCTCGAGACCGGCGTTCTCGGCGATCCAGCGCAGCGGCTCGACCGCGGCGCGGCGGACCACGGCGACACCGGTGGCCTCGTCGCCCTCCAGGCCCAGGCTGTTCTCCAGCACCTTCGCGGCGTGGACCAGCGCGGAGCCACCACCGGAGACGATGCCCTCCTCGACCGCGGCGCGGGTCGCGGAGATGGCGTCCTCCAGACGGTGCTTCTTCTCCTTGAGCTCGACCTCGGTGGCCGCGCCCACGCGGATCACGCACACGCCGCCGGCCAGCTTGGCGAGCCGCTCCTGGAGCTTCTCGCGGTCCCAGTCGGAGTCCGTGGACTCGATCTCGGCCTTGATCTGGGCGACGCGGCCGGAGACCTCGTCCGCCTTGCCGCCACCGTCGACGATCGTGGTGTCGTCCTTGGTGACGGTCACGCGGCGGGCGGTGCCCAGCACGTCCAGGCCGACCTGGTCGAGCTTGAGGCCGACCTCCTCGGCGATGACGGTGCCGCCCGTAAGGGTGGCGATGTCGCCGAGCATGGCCTTACGGCGGTCACCGAAGCCCGGGGCCTTCACCGCGACCGCGTTGAAGGTGCCGCGGATCTTGTTGACGACGAGGGTGGAGAGGGCCTCGCCCTCCACGTCCTCGGCGATGATCAGCAGCGGCTTGCTGGCGTTGGCCTGGATGATCTTCTCCAGGAGCGGCAGCAGGTCCTGGATGGAGGAGATCTTGCCCTGGTGGATCAGGATGTACGGGTCGTCGAGGACGGCCTCCATCCGCTCCTGGTCGGTGACCATGTACGGCGAGAGGTAGCCCTTGTCGAAGGCCATGCCCTCGGTGAAGTCGAGCTCCAGACCGAAGGTGTTGGACTCCTCGACGGTGATGACACCGTCCTTGCCGACCTTGTCCATCGCCTCGGCGATCAGCTCGCCGACCTGCTTGTCCTGGGCGGACAGCCCGGCCACGGCGGCGATGTCGGACTTCTCGTCGATCGGGCGGGCGGTGGCCAGCAGGTCGTCCGAGACGGCCTTGACTGCCGCGTCGATGCCCTTCTTCAGGGCGGCCGGGGAGGCGCCGGCGGCCACGTTCTTCAGGCCCTCGCGCACCAGCGCCTGGGCCAGCACGGTGGCCGTGGTGGTGCCGTCACCCGCGATGTCGTTGGTCTTGGTCGCCACCTCCTTGACGAGCTGCGCGCCAAGGTTCTCGTACGGGTCCTCGACCTCGACCTCACGGGCGATCGTGACACCGTCGTTGGTGATGGTGGGGGCACCGAACTTCTTGTCGATGACGACATTGCGGCCACGGGGGCCGATGGTCACCTTGACGGTGTCCGCGAGCTTGTTGACGCCGCGCTCGAGGGCGCGACGGGCGTCCTCGTCGAACTTCAGGATCTTCGCCATGAGTTGCGTATGTCCTCTCAAACAAGCCGTGCCCCGACCCCGGTTTCAGATGACACGGGCACCGGGGCACGGCTCATAGGCAAAACTTCGGTGATTACTTCTCGACGATCGCGAGGACGTCGCGAGCCGAGAGGACGAGGTACTCCTCGCCGCTGTACTTCACCTCGGTGCCGCCGTACTTGCTGTAGAGCACGACGTCACCGACGGAGACGTCGAGCGGAAGGCGCTTGCCGTCCTCGAAGCGGCCCGGGCCCACGGCCAGGACGACGCCCTCCTGGGGCTTTTCCTTGGCGGTGTCCGGAATGACCAGGCCCGAAGCCGTGGTCTGCTCGGCGTCGAGCGGCTGGACCACAATGCGGTCCTCGAGCGGCTTGATGGCAACCTTGGAGCTGGTGGTCGTCACGATCCGACCTCCCCCTTCGGAGATCTCACGGGGTCAACTGTCTGAGGTGGCGACCAGGTGGATCCGTCGTCGCGGGTGCCGGACCTGCCCGTCGCTGTATCCCTGGCACTCATCGGTCCCGAGTGCCAGCCTCGACATTATGACGCGGTTAGCACTCAGTCAACTAGAGTGCCAAGCGACGCGGTGGCGGCCTCAGGTGGAGGCCGGATGTGGTGGAGGTCAGATGTAGTCCTCCAGCCGAGCCACCGCGAACCCCTGCGCCTGAACCTCCCGCAGCAGCGAAGTGATCATGTCGGTCATCGTCGCGCCCTTCAACATGTCCGGGCCGCGGAAGTGGGCGAGGATGATGTCCCCTGGCCGGAGCCCGCCGCCCGAGCGGTACACCAGTCCATCGGGCTCCATCTCCGCACTCCACAGCACCGCCTTCGCCAGCCCGCAGTCCGCCGCCGCCCGCAGCGTGTCCCGGTCGTAGTCCCCGTAAGGCGGACGGAAGAGGTGGGGCTCCAGGCCGAGGCGGTAGTGCAGGACGTCCTGCTGACCGCAGATCTCATGGAGCTGGAATTCGTAGCCCTGGCCCGCGAGCTCGGGGTGGGTGAGGGTGTGGTTGCCGATCCGGTTCCCGAGCTCACGCAGCCGGCGGAAGTAGTCGTAGTGGTCGCCGATCACCTCGTCCTCCAGGAACTGCGTGAACGGCAGACCGAGGTCCCGGGCCTGGTCGACGAAGGCCGGGTCCTTCTCGATCCCGTCGTCGAGCGTCAGGAAAACCACCCGATCGGTGGTGGCGACCCGGCGGATGACCGTCGCCAGTCCGGGTACCGGTGGCCACACCGCGGCGAGCGGTGGCTTGACCGAGGGCGGGGGCGGCGGCGGGGTCAGGGGCCGGTCCAGCCCCCAGCGGCGGTACGCGTCCGGGAACCCCGCCGAGGCGGAGCCCGCCGCCGGACCCGATGGCGGCGCGCCGTCCTCGTGCCCGCTCCCCGCCGACGACGGCGGCCCGGACGTCCCGGACGCGGTGTGCGGACCGGCGGAGGCCGACTCCAGCAGACCGGCCGCCTTCCCCGTCCGGGTGTGCGGCTCCGAAGAGCCGAGCGCCCCGCAGCCGGCGAGCACGGCCGCCGCGGCGGTGAGAACCAGACACCTTGAAAGACCAGCCTTGATCATCATCACAAAAGCGATCTTCAGCTCTATGGCGCCGGCCCGCGCGCCGAGCGGGGTGCGAATGCTCCCTTGGGAGCGGAGAGAATGGGCCATGTGGACGTTGACGCCTTCGATTCACTGCTCGGCGACGAGGGGCAGGCGCTGCTCTCCGCGCTCCGCGACTACGACCCGGCGAAGGAACTCGCCACCGCGACGCGGCTGCGCCGCGACCATCCCCCGGCGCTGGTCTCGGCGGCCCTGACCCAGGCCGCGCTGCGGCAGCGGGCGGCGGCCAAATTCGGCCCCGAGGACGCGTACCGCATGTACTTCACGCCGAACGGCGTCGAGCAGTCCACCCGCACCTCCGTGGCCGCGTACCGCGCCTCCCGCTTCGCGGGGTTCGGCGTCCGTCGGATGGCCGATCTGTGCTGCGGCATCGGCGGCGACGCGATCGCGCTCGCCCGCGCCGGGATCTCCGTGCTCGCCGTCGATCGCGACCCGCTGACCTGCGCCGTCACCCGCGCCAACGCCGAGGCGCTCGGCCTGGCCGAGCTCATCGAGGTCCGCTGCGCCGATGTCACCGAGGTCGACACCCGCGACTTCGACGCGGTCTTCGTCGACCCGGCCCGGCGCGGCGGCCGGGGCCGCGTCTTCGACCCCGAGGCGTACTCCCCGCCCCTCTCCTGGGCCGTCGAGGCCGCCCGCACCACGCCGCGCGCCGCCCTCAAGATCGCCCCCGGCGTGCCGCACGAGGCGGTACCCGAGGACGCGGAGGCCGAGTGGATCTCGGACCACGGCCATGTGAAGGAGGCCGTCCTGTGGTTCGGCACCGCCCGCCCCGGGCTGCGCCGCGCCACGCTGCTGCCGAGCGGCCACTCCCTGATCGGCACCCCGTTCCTCCCCGACCCCGAGCCCGGCCCGGTCGGCCGCTGGCTCTACGAGCCGGACGGCGCCGTCATCCGCGCCCACCTCGTGGCCGATGTGGCGGCCCGCGTCGGCGGCCGTCTGATCGACCCGACGATCGCCTACATCACCACGGACGAGCTGCGTCCGACGCCGTTCGCCACCGCGTACGAGATCACGGATGTGCTGCCGTTCAACCTGAAGAAGCTCAAGGCGCTGTTGCGGGAGCGGGAGGTGGGCGTCGCGACCATCAAGAAGCGCGGGTCGGCGGTCGAGCCGGAGCAGCTCCGCAAGAAGCTGCGGCTTGAGGGTGGGAACGCGTGCACGATCGTGCTGACGCGGTCGGCGGGCTCCCCCACGATGCTCCTGGGCCACCCGGCCCAGCCCCTGCCCACCGGCCCTTGACGCCCGCGGCGGGCGGCTCTCTTCATCGCAGCACCGATACGCGGCTCCGCCGCGCGGGGGCTCCGCCGCGCGAGGGCTCCGCCCCGGGCCCCGGGCGCGTCGCGGGTGGCGCGGTCGGCGCCCCGGGCGGTGAGCCGAGCACGACGACGGTCGGCACCTGGCCCCCGGGGTCCAGGGGCGAGACAAAACCGCGGCCCCGCCCCAGACACCGGCCGGACGCCCCAGATGCGCACGAACATCGCCCGCGGTGGGCTGTCCCCCGCCCCGCCCCTTCCCGCAGCACCCATACGCGGCTCCACCACGCGAGGGCTGCGCCCCGGGCCCCGGGCGCGTCGCGGGTGGCGCGGTCGGCGCCCCGGGCAGTGAGCCGAGCACGCGGCGACGGTCGGCACCTCGCCCCCGGCATCCAGGGGCGAGACAAAACCGCGGCCCCGCCCCAGACACCGGCCGGACGCCCCGGATGCGCACGGGCATCGCCCGCGGTGGGCCGCTCCCCGCCCCTTCCCGTAACCAGGGGCTGGGTGCGGCGGATGGTCGCGCCCGTCCGGGTCGGGGTCTGGGGCGGAGCCCCTGTTGCGGGAAGGGGCGGGGAGGGGAAAGAAACGGCGGACACCCCGTAACCCGCCCCCGCCCCCAGCCTCGGCCCCGGCCCGCCCCCGCGTCCGCGCCCGGCCCCGGGAAAGTTCGGGGCCGGGCGGGCGGTGGGGAATTCCCTAAACCCGTTCCAGTTCGTGAGGGCCGTCGCGGCCCGCGGGTTACGGTCAACGCCTCGAGGGTTACGGTCAACGCGTCGGGAGTTACGGTCAACGCGTCGCCGTGACAGCGCGTTTGGGCCCGACGAAAGAGCGTGTGAGTATGACGGCTTCCGCCACCGAGAGCGGCGCCAAGCGATCGTTCACCGTATGTGCCGGAGAGGCGAGCGGTGACCGCCTACGGCTGAGCGTCTACGACATGCTCATCGGCACCGTCTATACGCCCCGCGCCTTTTTCTACCGGGAGACGCTCGACGGCGAGGCGCTGCGCGCCTCCCTCGGCCGGACGCTGCGTAACTTCCCCGTCCTTTCGGGGCGCATGAAGAAGGACCCCGACGGCGGTCTCAGCGTGCTCTGCGACGACTCGGGTGTGCGCTTCGTCGAGGCACAGGCATCCGTGCCCATGCCGGACTACGGGCCCCGCCGCACGGCGAAAAAGGGACTGGACCGCTATCTCAGTCACGCCATGCCGTTCTGGGTGGTCGACCGCGATACGCCGCTTTTCACGGTGAAGCTCACCCATATGAAAGGCGGCGGCTCCATCCTCGGGCTCACGATGAACCACGCCGTGGGCGACGGATCCAGCTATATGAGTTTCCTGGAGGCCTGGTCGCACGAGCACCGGGGCCTCGGATACGCCAAGCCCAACCATGATCGCGGGATCATCGACGCACTCGCCGCCGCAGCCTCCGGTGACCCCCTTACCGGCGGCGCCCATCTCACGGTCACCGGGCGCGGCCAGAAGACCGCCTTCGTCGGCCGCGCCCTGAAGGGCAGCCTCGGCGGTGTGACGACCGTGACCACCCGCTTCACCGCCGCCGAGCTGACCGCCATGAAGGACGCCGCGATGGCCGACCTCGCGGGCACGGACCGGTGGGTGTCGACCAATGACGCGCTCACCGCCCATCTGTGGAAAGTGCTCGGCGCATTGCGGGACCGCCCCGATTCGAGCGAGGAAAGGCTCGGCCTCATCGCCGACTTCCGTTCATTCGTCGGCGCGGCCGTACCGGACGACTACTTTGGCAACGCCGTCACCAACACCCGGCCCGGAATGACCGCCGCCGAACTGCGCTCCCGCCCGCTCGGCGAAATCGCCGCGGCGATCCGCGCGGGCTATGCCGAGAACACCGAGGAGCGAATCCGCGCGGAAGCGGCGTTCCTGTGCACCGAACGCGACGCGGGGCGCCTCAAGCGGGTCATGACCACCATGGGCCTGGACGCGTTCAACAACACCATCGCGATCAACAACTGGTCGAAGCTGCCCTTCTATCGCATCGACTTCGGCCAGGGCGCCCCCTTCTGGTACGACTTCTCCTCCATCCCCATTCCCTGGACCGTGCATATCGCGCCGACCCCGGCCGACCAGGACGGCGGCCGCGATGTGCACATCGCGCTGCCCCGCGACCAGGTCCAGGCCCTTCAGGAGCCGTCCTGGGTCGGGCGGTTCCACCGTTACGCGGACTCCGGCCAGGCATTCCCACTGACCTTCGTCGCGGCGGGCTGAGCCAGGGCTAAGCCTCGTCCTCCTCCTTGCCCGCGAGTTCGAACCAGACCCCCTTGGCGTACATGCCCACCGCGTCACCCTCCGCCGTCCCCCACGCGTCGGCCAGGGCCGCCACCAGCCCGAGGCCACGGCCGTGGAGGCGGTCCCCCTCGGGGAGACAGGCGGCGGCGGGGAGCTCGGCGGAGGCGTCGTAGACCAGGACGCGGAAGCGGGGCGGCTCGATCACCACGCGCAGCATCACGGAGTCGCCCTCGGCGTGCAGAAAGGCGTTGGTGGCCAGCTCCGACGTGCACAGCGTCGCCGTGTCGACCAGCTCCTCCTGCCCCACGGAGTTCAGGACGCAGGCGACGAAGTCCCGGCAGACCTTGGCGGAGGTCGCGTGCCGGCTGCTCTGAAGGGTGTAGACGTACGGATCCCTGGAGGGAACGGGCGGGCGGCGTGGGGGACGGTCGTCGGACTCGTGATCGGAATCCATGGGGCAACTCCCTGTGAGGGGGCCGACAGCGCGCGTACCGTTACGGCGATCAACGCGCAGTAGCGGCAACGACACCTACGGTAGAGGGCGGCGCCTAACTAGTGCCACCGGATCGTCGAAATTAGTGAGTAGATAGACCCATTCGTGGTCACGCGCCACACTGGGTGACGACCCACGAGGAAGGCAGGCATGGCTTCGAGGACCACCATCACGGCACGTCAGCGCCGACTTGGCACGGAGCTTCGGAGGATGCGCGAGCACGCGGGTCTCACCATCCAGGAAGCGGCCGACCGGCTGGGCACGAACCGCTCGCATGTCACCAATATGGAGCTGGCCCGGTTCGGCGTCAGCGAAGAGCGCGTACGCACACTCGCCGCCAACTACGCCTGCCCGGACGAGGCGTACGTCGAGGCGCTGGTCGCGATGGCGACCGAGCGCAAGCGCGGGTGGTGGGAGGAGTACCGGGGGACGCTCGGCGCCGCCGGTCTCGATCTGGCGGAACTGGAGTACTTCGCCACGAGCCTGCGCGTCGTCGAGCTCATGCACATCCCTGGACTCTTGCAGACCGAGGATTACGCCCGATCGGTACTGAGCACGGCCGTCCCCGGCTGGTCGCCGACGGAGCTCCGCCGAAGACTCTCGCACCGCATGAAGCGCCGGGACATCCTGGATCGGGACCAGCCGCCATCCTGCACATTCATCGTGCACGAGACCGCGCTCCGCGTACGGTTCGGCGATCAGCGCGTGCTGTGCGCGCAGCTCGACAGCCTGCTGGAGTCCTCGGAGCGCCCGAACGTCTCCGTCCGGGTCGTCCCGATCGCGGCCGGAGGTTTCCACGTCGCGGGAATCTCCGTCACCTACGCCACGGGTCCGGTGCCGCAGTTGGATACCGTTCAACTCGACGTCGCGCAGGACGCGGCGTTCCTCGACGGGGAGTCCCAGCTTCTGAACTACCGGGCGGTCATGGACCGGACCGGAGAGCTGGCTTTGTCCGAGAAGGAGTCACGTGACTTCATCCGCGAGACCGTTCGACAGATGTGAGGGCGAAGGAATGTCCGAGGTCAACTGGCGCAAGTCGTCCTACTCCGGCGCGGGGGACGGGAACTCCTGCATAGAGCTCGCCTTCATAGGCACCACCGTCGCCCTCCGGGAGAGCGACGACCCCCGTACGGTTCTCACCACGAGCCCCACGAGGCTGGGAGCCCTGCTCCAGTCGATCAAGGCGGGCGCGCTCGATCACCTCGCGGCGGTGCCGAAGACGTAACGGATGGCGTAACGGACCTACGCCCAAGGGACCAGACACGGCCCCACCAGGAGCGGAAGCCGGTGCCGGGCTCCGGCGTTACGGTCGGCGGTATGGAACGCATCGCCCTTGATCTCGACGCCTATCTGACGCGTATCGGCTGGACGGGCGACCGGCGCCCCGCCCCCACTGTGGAGACGCTGCGGGCGGTGCATCGGGCGCACCTCACGTCCATACCGTTCGAGAACCTCGACCCCCTCCTCGGCTCGGCCCCCTCCCTCGCCGTCCCCGACCTCGAGGCCAAGCTGGTGCGCGGCCGGCGCGGCGGTTACTGCTACGAGCACAACACGCTGCTGACCGCCGCCCTCACCGCGCTCGGCTTCCGCGTCACCGGCCTCACCGCCCGCGTCCGGGTCGGAGCGGCCCCCGGGACGGTCCGTCCGCGCACCCATATGCTGCTGCTGGTCGGGATCCCGGGCGAGGAGCGGCGTTACGTGGCCGATGTGGGCTTCGGCAGCGTCGGCGGCCTCCTGGAGGCCGTACCGCTCGTCGCCGACACCGAGTTCCACGACGGCCCCCGCCGCCACCGCTACGTCCGCGAGCCGTACCCGGAGGGGCTGGAGGACCTGTGGGTGTTCCAGGCGTTCCTCGACGGCTCCTGGCAGGACCAGTACGCCTTCACCCGCGAACCCTTCGAGGCGTCCGACTACGGGGTCATCAACTGGCACGTCGCCACCAACCCGCGCTCGCCCTTCCAGCACACCCTCCACGTCCAGCGCACCACCCCGGCCCGCCATCTCCTGCTGTCCGGGCGGACTCTCGTCGAGACCCGCTCCGACGGCAGCCGTAAGGAGCGCGAACTCGCCGACAACGACGAGGTGCTGCGCGTTCTCGCCGCCGACTTCGGCATCGAGCTGCCCCCGGGCACGGCCCTGCCGGACTGACGGCGGAGGAGTTACCCCGGGCGGCTCTCCACACCGGCCCCGGTCATGGCACGATCATCCCGCTAATGGGCCGATGGGAGGGTGGCAGGGACGGATGAAACATGAGTAAAGACAAACTGTCCGTATCGGACCAGGATCTGTCGGATCTCATCAAAGACCTTGAGGGAATGCTCAGTTACCTCGAGGAACAGATCGAGCGTCTCGGCCATCTGAGGCAGTCGGTGGACCCCGACGACCACAAGGGCCCGGCCGCCGCCGCGTACAAGAAGCTGGAGCGCGACGCCTATACGGACGCCGTGCGGGTCAGGCAGCTGCTGACCCGTATCGAGGAGGTCGCCAAGGAGCGCGGGGAGACCCCGGGGGAGCGGTACGAGGAGCTGCGGACCCGCTTTCAGTCACTGCAAAAGCCCTCGTCGGAGAAGCCCTCGGCGGAGAAGCCATCCCCGGAGAAGCCGTCGCCGTAGCCGGAGTCCGGATCCAGCGGGTCCGGACCGTATGCGTCCGGACCGCCGTCGGGGCGGAGTTCGCGGCTGACCAGGCGGTAGTAGTCGATCGCCTTGGCCATGCCGAGCGCTCCGGCGGCCACGAAGACCAGGCCGATACCGGCGACCGTGCCGACGCTCTCCGTGCCGACGTCCGAGAAGGCCGCGAACCCGCCCAGCGCCAGCCCCAGGCAGGCCAGCACGATGGACGGACCCAGCCACAGGAGAGCGCCGCCGGAGACCCGCCAGTGCGGCAGCGTCCGGGGGTCGCGCTCCAGCTCCGCCCAGTCGCGGAGGCAGGCGCCCACGAAGACATCGCGCCGGATGCCGGAGACCACCCCGAGGCTGGAGGGGACCGTGGCGCCCAGGGCGAGTCCCAGGAAGATCACGCCCAGCACATGCTCGATGATCTCGCCCTTCACCAGGAACTGGAATCCCGAGACGGCGAGGCTCCACCCCAGCGCGAAGACGAGCGTGGACAGCCACAGCAGCAGCGCCCGGTGCGGCGCCAGGTACCACCGCGCCAGCGCCCCCATCGCCCGCGCCCGCGCGTCGAGCAGCCCGGCGCGGTCCTTCCACGGCCGCTCGTCCGGGGCGGGCGGCGGTGGCGGAAGCTCGTTGGGCGGCGTCATGGCGTCCTTCCTCATGGCACTCATGGCACTCATGGCATTCATCGCACGCAGGGCACGCAGGGCAGGCAGGGCACTGCGGTGTACGCCGACGCAGTCTCTCAGCTCATGAGGGCAGACCACTTGACCTTCTCACTTGTGTGAGGGTTTCACGATGTCCACCGAGCGGCGCCGAACCGCCGTACAGCTGAGCCACACAGATGAGGTGAGCCCTGATGGACAACCAGCTCTTCGACTACAGCCCCATCGTCGAACGCCCCCCGATCCACTGGCCCGGCGGCGCCCGGGTGGCCTTCTACGTCGGGCTGAACGTCGAGCACTACGCGATCGACCGCCCCTCCACCAGCATCTTCCCCGACACCCGGGCGCTGGCCCCCGATCCGCTGAACTACGGGTGGCGGGACTACGGGCCCCGGGTCGGGATCTGGCGGCTGATCGAGAGCCTGGACCGGCACCGGGTGCGGGCGAGCGTGATGCTCAACTCCGATGTCGCCGAGCGCTACCCCCAGATCATCCGGGCCGGGCGGGAACGGGACTGGGTGTGGGCGGCGCACGGCAGGAACAACTCGATCCTCCAGGCGGACATGTCCCCGGAGGAGGAGCGGGCCTACCTCACCGAGGTGATCGGCACCATCGAGAAGGCCACCGGCCGCAGGCCGCACGGCTGGCTCGGGCCCGCGCTGACCGAGACCTTCCGGACCCCGGAGCTCCTGGCCGAGCTGGGGCTGCGGTACGTACTGGACTGGGCCAACGACGACCAGCCGTACCGGCTGAACGTGCCGGGCATGCTGAGCGTGCCGTATTCGATCGAGGTCAACGACATCCAGCTCTTCGTCGGCAAGAGCCTCAGCGGGCCGGACTTCGTCCGGATCGTCAAGGACCAACTCGACCAGCTCTACGCCGACTCGGCCGACAGCGGGCGGGTGATGTCGCTGGTACTGCATCCGTTCGTGATCAACCAGCCCTTCCGGCACAAGTACGTGGACCAGGCGCTGGAGTACGTGGTGAACCACCCCGGGGTGTGGGTGACGACCAGCGACGAGATCGCCGACCACTACGACCGGACGGCGTGACGGGCCACACCCCGCTCATGGGAAGCGGACCCTGACCGAGAGGCCGCCGCCCGGGTTGGTGTCATCGGTTCGTCTTCCAGGCGTTCCACCTCGTACCCGGCATGAGCGCGCAGGCCAACGTCGCCGAGGGCCCGCTCTACTCCGGTCTGCCGCGCGCCGAACGCCGCAGGCGCGCGGTCGCGACCCTGGAACGGGTCGGCTTCGGCGACCGGCCGAACCACCGGCCGCATGAGTTGTCCGGCGGTCAGAAGCCGCATCCGACCAGGGCGGCCCCGGCATGGTGTGGGCGTGGCTTGTGGCGACGACTCCTAGCGGGCGAGGAGCTTCCGCAGCGCCTTGGCGATGTCCGCGGGTGCCTCCTCGGCCATGAAGTGGCCGTAGCCGACGGTGAGGTGCTCCAGGTCGTCGGCCCAGGCGCGCCACAGCGCCGCCGCGTCATAGCCGAGGGCCGCGCCCCAGTCCTGCTGGATGACGGTGAGCGGCATCGTCAGCCGGCGTCCGCCGTCCCGGTCGGCCCGGTCGTGGTCGACGTCGACACCGGCGGAGGCACGGTAGTCGGCCACGATCGACGGCACCGCGGCGCGGCAGGCGTCCAGATAGGCGGTACGGACCTCGGCGGGGATGGCCCGCGGGTCGCCCGCCCACAGGTCGAGGAAGTGGCCGAAGAAGTCGTCGGGGCAGGCGGCGATCATCCGCTCGGGCAGCCCGGGGGGCTGGGCCATCAGAAAGAGGTGGAAGCCGACGGCGGCGGTGGTGCCGTGCAGCACATCCCACATGTCGAGGGTCGGCAGCACGTCCAGGCAGGCGAGATGGGTGATCGTCGCGGGGTGGTCGAGGCCCGCCCGGAAGGCGACCAGGGCGCCGCGGTCATGACCGGCGAGCGCGAAGCGCTCATGCCCGAGCGCGCGGGCCAGGGCGACGATGTCGGCGGCCATGGTGCGCTTGGCGTAGGCGGCGGGGGCGGTGTCGCTGTCGGTGTCGGCGTCGGCGTCTACATCGGCTGCCGGTTTGTCGCTGGCGCCGTAGCCGCGCAGGTCGGGGCAGATCACGGCGTGATCGGCCGCGAGGTCGGCGGCCACATGCCGCCACATGAGGTGGGTCTGCGGGAAGCCGTGCAGCAGGACGACGGGGCTGCCCGAGCCCCCGACGGCCACGTTCAGGGACACGCCGTCGGCGACGGGGACGCGGCGGTAGTCGAAGCCGGGAATGACAGGGGCCATGGCTCAGCGCGCTTTCTGTAGAGCATCCGGGTGACCGGACGACGAGTGAACGACCGGACGACCGGACGACGTAATGACGTAAGTGACTGACGAGACGGCTGTCAGCCTGCCGGGTGCGGATGAGCATCCGATCAGCGCGCTACGGTGACCGCATGCGGGTCGGTTTCGGGGTGCTGGGGCCGGTGGTGGCCTGGGACGCGGACGCCGACGGGCGCGCGATCGCGCTCAAGGGGCCACGGCACCGCGCGGTGCTGGCCCGGCTGATCGTCGCCCGCCGCCGTGTCGTACCCGTCTCCGGGCTGATCGAGGACCTGTGGACGGAGCCGCCGCCGGGGGCGGTGGGCGCGGTGCGCACGTTCGTGGCCGCGCTGCGCCGTGCGCTGGAGCCGCAGCGCCCGCCGCGCACCCCGGCCCGGCTGCTGGTCACCGAGGGCCCCGGGTACGCGCTGCGGGCCGACCCGGACGCGGTGGACGCCTGGCGCTTCGAACAGGACGTGTCCGCCGCCGCGACCCTGCCGCCGGACGGCGCGCTGCCCCGGCTGGAGGAGGCGCTGAGCCGGTGGCGCGGGCCCGCGTACGCGGAGTTCGCCGACGAGGGCTGGGCCCGGGGCGAGCGCTCCCGGCTGGCGGAGCTGCGGCTGCACGCCGTCGAGCGGCAGGCGGAGGCCCGGCTGGCGCTGGGCCGGGCCGCCGAGGCGGTGCCGGACCTGGAGGCGCATCTGGCCGAGCACCCCTGGCGCGAGGGCGCCTGGCGGGCGATGGCCCTCGCGCTGTACCGCACCGGCCGCCAGGGCGACGCGCTGGCGGTGCTGCGCCGGGCCCGGGCGCTGCTGGTCGAGCAGCTGGGCGTGGACCCCGGCCCGGAGCTGCGCCGCCTGGAGACGGACATCCTCGGCCAGGCGCCCCACCTCGATCCCAGGGCGGCGCGGGGCGACGCGGCGGCCCAGGTGTGGGCGGACGCGACCGCCGCGTACGACCGCACCGTGGCCTCCGGCGCCCGGACCCGCCTGGAGTCGACGGCCGCCCTGCTCCGCGACCTTTCGATGACCGGTGGCGGCGGCCTGCTGACGGCCCGCCGACAACGCGTGGCGGCCGTCGCGGCGGCCGAAGAACTGGGCGACCCCGAACTGACCGCCCGAGTCATCGGCGCCTACGACGTCCCGGCGATCTGGACCCGCCTGGACGACCCGGAACAGGCGGCGTCGATCGTGGCCGCGGCCGAACGCACGCTGGCCGCTCTCGCGGCCGTTTTCCCGGCCGGCCCTGGTACGCCCGATCACGAGGCCCCCGGCCACAAGCCCCCTGGCAGCGGGGCGACGGCCCCCGGCCCGCCCGGCCACGGCGCACCCGCACACGAGACGCGGGGCCATGAGCCGGTCGGCCATGACGCCATTCGTGCCCGGCTGTTGGCGACGATCGCCGTGGAGTCTCGGGGTGGGCGGTCCGAGCGGGGGCGGCAGGCGGCTCGGCAGGCTGAGGAGATCGCTCGGCGGCTGGACGATCCCGGGCTGTTGGCGTTCGCGCTGAACGGCGTCTTCATGCAGAGCTTCGAACGCGCGGGGCTGGCGCCGCGCCGGGACGCCACCGGGGCCGAGCTGATCGCCCTCGCGGCGCGGCACGGGCTGGCCGCCTTCGAGGTGCTCGGCCATCTCATCCGGCTCCAGGCCCGCAGCGCGCTCGGCGACTTCGCGGCGGCCGACCGGCACGCGGCCGCCGCCGAGCGTCTGGGCGAGCGCCATGAGCGGCCGCTGGTGGGGGTGTTCACCGCGTGGTACCGGGCGCTGCGGCTCGCCGCGACGGGGCGGGCGGACGAAGCCGCGGCCGAGGCGGCCTACCGGGACGCCGCCGCGCGGCTGGACGGCGCCGGGATGCCCGGCCTGGAGCGCGGTCTGCTGCCGCTCGCGCTGCTCTGTCTGCGCGTGGAACGGGGGCGCCCCGCCCCGATCGACGCGGGCCTCGACTGGGGGCCGTACGCGCCTTGGGCCCGCCCGCTGGTGCTGCTGGCCCAGGACCGCCGCACCGAGGCCGCGGCGGCGCTGCGCACGGTCCCGGAGCCGCCCCGCGATCTGCTGCTGGAGGCGCTGTGGTGCCTCACCGGGCGGGCGGCCATCGCCGTCGGCGACCAGGAGACGATCGCCCGCGCCCGCGCGGCGCTGGCTCCGGCGGCGGCCGAGCTCGCCGGGGCGGGCAGCGGCCTGCTCACCGTCGGCCCGGTCTCCCGCCACCTGGCCGATCTGTCCGAGGCCCTGCGGTAGCGGCGCGGCCGGGTGCCGTGCCCGGCGGGTCTTTCCCCTCCCCACCCCTTCCCGACACCAGGGGCTCCGCCCCTGGACCCCAGAGCCTGGGGCGAGCGCCCTCCGGAGCCTGGGGCAGAGCCCCGGCCCGGGGCCCGGGGCGGAGCCCCCTCCGGAGCCCGAGGCGAAGCCCCCCCCGGAGCCCAGGGTGAAGCCCTGGCCAGGGCCCCGGGCGGAGGCCCCTCCGGAGCCTGGGGCAGAGCCCCGGCCCGGGGCCCGGGGCGGAGCCCCCTCCGGAACCCGGGACGAAACTTCCTCAGGGGCCCAGGACGAAGTTCCTCCGGAGCCCGAGGCGCCCCCCGAACCCGAGGCGAAGCCCCCCGGAACCCGGGACGAAGCCCCCGGAGCCCAGGGCGGAGCCCCCTCCGGGGCGCCTGGGGCAGAGTCCCGGGCCGGGGGCCGGGGCGGAGCCCCGGTTGTGGGGTGGGGCGGGGAGGGGAGCAGCCCGCCGCAGGCGTCAAGGTTCGCCGGACGCCCCCTAACCCTCGTCCGCTACCGCCTCAAATCGCCAGCGGTGCACCGCACGCCGTACCAAGTCCTCCCCCGGCTCGGGGAGTTCCGGCAGGCCCCGGGTGTCGTAGGCGCCGTCCCACCAGGTGATGACGAGGACGCGGTCCTCGGGTGCGCGGAAGGTTTCGCGGCGGAGCGGGGGCGGGTCGAGGCGCTGACGCCGGGCCCAGGCCAGGAGCTCCTCGCCCTTTCCGGCCACGGCCCGGGCCTCCCACATCAAGGCGACCGTCATGCGTACAGGTTCTTCCGGCTCAGCTCGTGCACATGGTCGTGGGTGTGCCCGGTGGGCGCCGGGACATGCGGGTCCGTCACCGGGAGGGAGGAGTCGGCCGAGAGGTCCCACGCCGAGGACGACCGCCCCCGCGCCACCATCTCCGCGCCGAGCGCCGCGACCATCGCCCCGTTGTCCGTGCACAGCTTCGGCCGCGGCACCCGCAGGGTGAGGCCCGCGTCCTCGCAGCGGCGTTCGGCCATCGCCCGCAGCCGGGAGTTGGCGGCGACGCCGCCGCCGATCATCAGGTGCTCCACGCCCTCGTCCTTGCAGGCGCGGACGGCCTTCCGGGTCAGCACGTCCACGACCGCCTCCTGGAAGGAGGCCGAGACATCGGCGATCGGAACCTCCTCGCCCGCCGCCCGCTTCGCCTCGATCCAGCGGGCGACGGCGGTCTTCAGCCCCGAGAAGGAGAAGTCGTACGCGGCGTCCCGCGGACCGGTCAGCCCGCGCGGGAAAGCGATCGCGTCCGGGTCGCCCTCGCGGGCGATGCGGTCGATGACCGGGCCGCCGGGGAAGCCCAGGTTCAGCACCCGGGCGATCTTGTCGAACGCCTCGCCCGCCGCGTCGTCGATGGTCGAGCCCAGCGGGCGGACGTCGGCGGTGATGTCGGGCGCGAGGAGCAGCGAGGAGTGGCCGCCGCTCACCAGCAGCGCCATCGTCGGCTCGGGCAGCGGACCGTGCTCCAGCTGGTCGACGCAGATGTGGGAGGCGAGGTGGTTGACGCCGTAGAGCGGCTTGCCGAGCGCGTAGGCGTACGCCTTGGCGGCCGAGACGCCGACCAGCAGCGCGCCCGCGAGCCCGGGGCCCGCGGTGACGGCGATGCCGTCGAGGTCGGAGGCGGCGACCCCGGCCTCCTTCAGGGCGCGCTGGATCGTGGGGACCATCGCCTCCAGATGGGCGCGGCTGGCGACCTCCGGGACGACGCCGCCGAAGCGGGCGTGCTCGTCCACGCTGGAGGCGACGGCGTCGGCGAGGAGGGTGTGGCCGCGGACGATGCCGACGCCGGTCTCGTCGCAGGAGGTCTCGATGCCGAGGACGAGGGGTTCGTCAGCCATGGGTCTCGGTTCCTTGTACTGAGGTCGCAGGGTTCGCCGGGTTCGCCGGGTTCGCCGGGTTCGCGGGGTTCGCGGGGTTCGCGGGAGTCGCCGGGTTCACGGGGTTCGCGGGAGTCGCCGGGTTCACGGGGTTCGCGGGAGTCGCCGGGTTCACGGGGTTCGCGGGAGTCGCCGGGTTCACGGAGTTCGCGGGAGTCGCCAGGTTCGCCGTGTGCGGGGTGGACGCCGTGTCTGCCGTGGGCTCGCCGTTCGCGGTCATGGCGGCGCTCGCCGTCACCGCGCTCGCCGTCACCGCACTCGCCGTCGCCGGGTCGGCCAGCCGCATGACCAGCGCGTCCACATTGCCGGGCTGGTAGTAGCCCTTGCGTTTGCCGATGGGCTCGAAGCCGAAGCGCTCGTACAGCCGCTGCGCGCGGGCGTTGTCCACCCGCACCTCCAGCAGTACCTCACGGCACTCGAAGGCGGTGGCGGCCGTAAGGAGGTCGGTGAGGAGGCGGGCGCCGAGCCCGGTGCCCCAGTGGTCGCGGGCGGCGGCGATGGTCTGGACGTCGCCGGTGCGGTCGACGACCGCGAGCCCGGCGTACCCGGCCAGCCGGGTCCCCTCCTCCGCCACCACATAGTGACGGGTGGCGTCCCGGCCCCGGGCATGCGCGAGTTCGGACCAGAACATCCCCCACGACCAGGCGTCCTCGGGGAACAGCTCCTCCTCGAGCTCCATCACCCGCTCCAGGTCCCACCAGCGCATCTCGCGCAGGGTCACGGCCGTCCCGGTGTCGGTGCCGCTGCCGGTGCCGGTCACTTCGGGGTGACCACCTTGTAGTTGGCGGGCACCTTCGCGTCGGGGCGGCGCAGATACAACGGCCGGGGCGGGGGCAGCTCCTCGCCGCGCGCCAGCTTCTCGGCGGCGAGCGAGGCGAGCGCCCCGGCCGACTGGTGCTCCGGCATCCCGGCCGGTACGTCGGCGAAGGCCGCCGGGTAGAGCAGCGCGCCCGCGCCGACCGCGGGCAGCCCGGCCACCCGCTCGGCGAGATCGGCGGGGTGGTCGACGGCGGGCTCGGTGACGCGGGTGCGGGCGTCGTCGTACCGCGCCCAGTAGACCTCCTTGCGCCGCGCGTCCGTGGCCACGACGAAGGGGCCTTCCAGACCGGCCTGCCCGGCGGCGTACGCGATCCCGTCGAGCGTGCACAGCCCGTGGACGGGGACGCCGAGGGCCGACCCGAAGGTGGCCGCGGTCACCAGGCCCACGCGCAGTCCGGTGTACGGGCCGGGGCCCGCGCCGACGACGATCTCCGTCACCGCGCTCAGCTCGGCACCCGCCGCTTTCAGCGTCCGGTGGACGGCGGGCAGCAACAGCTCGCCGTGGCGCCGAGCGTCCACGTCGGCGGACTCGGCGATCACTGCGGAGCCGTCGTGCAGGGCGACGGTCACGGCGGGGGTGGCGGTATCAAGAGCGAGCAACAGCACGAGAACAGCCTACGGCGCGCCGGGAGGTCGTTCTTCCGTACCGGCCTCGGTACCGATGCCGGTACCGGCTTCCGCACCGGCCCCGGCACGGGCTTTCGTACCGACGGTGGAACAGCTCGGTCACCGGACGCCCGGAGCGCGGCCGGGCGGCGGGCGCCGGTGCTACCGTCACCGTAAGTGCGTACGGGCCGTCAGCACGTACTGACCGCAGGAGAGGGAAGCCGCCGTGCCAAGGAGCAGTACCGGGCCAGCTGTGGCCGTACTCACCGCCGCCGCGCTGGGCGTCGTCGGGTTCCTCGGCTACCAGGCCGCCGCGACCGCGCCCGACCATCCGACCCAGGCCCGGCCCGGGTCGCACTCCGCCGAGTCCAAGAAGAAGGACAAGGACGACGCGGGGTCGAAGAAGAAGTCCACCGCCCTCCCGGCCCGCTCCGGCTCCGGCGTACGGGTCGTCTACGCCCTCGGCGACAAGCGGGTCTGGCTGGTCGGCGCCGACGGCAAGGCGAGCCGCACCTTCGAGGTGGGACCCAGCCCGGCCAGCCCCGACCCGGGGACCTACACGGTGACCTCGCGCAACAAGGGCGGGGTCGGCTCGGACGGAGTGCAGGTCGAGCACGTCGTCGTCTTCCACTCGGAAGGGGGGGTCGTGTTCGGTTTCAGCGCGGCGGTGGACGGGTCGATGCCGGACCCGAACGCGCGCAAGCGGACCGGAGCCGTCCGGGAGAGCCGGGCGGACGGTACGGCGATGTGGGAGTTCGCTCAGGTCGACATGAAGGTGGTCGTCGTCCCCTGACGGACCGCGGACCTGGCCGACGTACCCAGCCGACGCAGCTCCGCGCGGCTACGCCGCGTCCCGCTCCTCGTCCCGCTCCTCGTCGTCCGCCTCGGGCTCCACGGACGCCGGGGTCTCGGTCTCCCCGGTCTCCCCGGTCTCCTCCTCGGCCGGCCGCGGAGGCGTCGAGACCGCGCTGGCCGCCGCACACGCCGCCAGGAGCTCCGACATCGACGGTGACCGGTCGTCGCGCGCGGCGCCGGTCCCGGCCACGGGGTCGTGGGCCGACATGGGTGCCTCCTGAGGGTCCTGGGGCAGTCGAGCCGAGTTAGGCAGACCTAACCCACGCTTTCTCCCCCCATGTGACCACGGGTGATGCCCGGAACGCAACAGCATGCCGACGGCTTGTCGGAAACTACGCGGCATCTGCACGCGAGCTCTACCTGCGGCTTGACCGTTTGACCGGTGGCCCCCGGCAGCTCCGGCGCTACCCCGCGAGCGACGCCAGGTCCTCCCCCGCCCAGCGGGTACCCACGCCCGTCACCACCACGTCCCGTACGTCGTCCACGTCGGCGGCCATCGTGTCCGTGACGGCCATGTCGCTGCCCACGGTCCGCTGGATCACCACATGCAGCCGGTCCTCCGCCAGCCCCTCGACCTTGCCCTCGCCCCACTCCACGGCCACCACCGAATCCGGCAGGGAGACATCGAGGTCCAGGTCCTCCATCTCGTCGAGGCCGCCGTTCAGCCGGTACGCATCGACATGGACCAGCGGCGGGCCGTCGCCCAGCGAGGGGTGCACCCGGGCGATCACGAAGGTGGGCGAGGTGACGGCGCCCCGGACGCCGAGGCCCTCGCCGAGGCCCCGTGTCAGGGTCGTCTTGCCCGCGCCGAGTTCACCGGTGAGCAACACCAGATCACCGGGGCGCAGCAGCTTGGCGAGTCTGCGGCCCAGGTCCCGCATCTGGTCGGGAGAGGTGACGGTGATGCGCGTGCCTACGTCCATACTCGCCGATGGTACGGGCCCGAAAAGCCCGCCGCGGACCGGCGTGCGGCCACCCCGAACGACCCGGCCGGACCCCCGAACGCCCCGGCCGAACCCCCCCAAGGCCCCGGCAGGGACACCGCTCGTCAGCCCGTCACGCCCCGCCCCGCCCGGTCGCCGACCCCGTCCACCGACCGCGAGAGCAGCTCCGTCAGATGGCCGTTGACCACCTCCGGGTGCTCGAGGATCACCAGGTGTCCGGCCTCCTCGAGGATGACCAGCTCAGCGCCCGGAAGCAGCTCCGCGATCGCCTCGCTGTGTTCCATCGGGGTGATGAGGTCCTTGTCGCCCGCGAGCACCAGCACCGGCATGCCGTCGAAGTGCGGCAACGCCGCCGCCTTGTCATGGGCGATGAAGGCCGGGTAGAACTCCGCGACCACATCGATCGGCGTGGCCTCGATCAGCCGCTCGGCGAACCGCGCGACCCCCGGGTCCACGTCCTTCGAACCGAACGAATAGCGCTTGATCAGCCCCGCGAACAGATCCGCGGTCGCCCGCCGACCCCGCTCCACCAGATCGGCCTGCCAGCCCAGCGCCTTCAGCAGCCCGGGCAGCACCCGCCGCACCGCGTTCACCCCGACCACCGGGAGGCCGAAGCTGACCTCGCCGAGACGGCCCGCCGAGGTGCCGATGAAGGCCGCGCCGATCACGCGCTCGCGGATCAGGTCGGGGTACTGCGCGGCCAGCGCCATCATCGTCATGCCGCCCATGGAGTGGCCGACCAGCAGCAGCGGTCCCTCGGGCGCCGTCGCGTCGATC
The DNA here is from genome assembly GCF_039525925.1 of Streptomyces javensis. NCBI lineage: Bacteria > Bacillati > Actinomycetota > Actinomycetes > Kitasatosporales > Streptomycetaceae > Streptomyces > Streptomyces javensis. The sequence continues at coordinate 79,529 of NZ_BAAAIF010000044.1, forward strand.
ACCGCCTTCAGATCGCGGCCGAGCTGGTCGATGCTGATCGCCTCGCCGTCCGCCTGGGCGCAGCCGCGCGCCGAGCGGCCGTGGCAGCGCTGGTCCCAGTAGACGGTGCGGACCACCTCGCGCAGCGCGGAGCGCTGGAAGTGCCAGGAGTCCTGGGCGAGGCAGTAGCCATGGCTGAAGATCATGGTGACGGGGGTGGGGGCGCGGCGCCCGAACCGCCGCTTGCGCCGGGGCGAGGGCGCGGCGGCGTTCTCCCGCACCTCCTCGACCTCGTAGTAGAGCTCGGTGCCGTCCTCGGCGATCGCCGTCCCCGGGGTGCCGCGCAGCGTGCCGTACGGGCCCTCGGCGTCCAGGGCGAGCCGGGCCTTGCGCCGTACGCCGCGGCCGACCGTCAGCCGCTCGAGCGCGACACCCGCCGCCGCCCCCGCCGCGAGCACGCCGATCGCGGCACCGGCGAATCCGGCCCCCCGGCGCCAGCTCACGGCTGTGGCCCCCGCCGCGACTCGTGTCGCCATCTCTGCCGTGCTGACGGCCGTGGTCTCGTCGCCCATGGTCAGTTCCCTGTGCCCCCGTCCTCACCTACATAAACGCGGGGGACACGGGCCGAGATCCTGGTCACGATCTCGTAGCCGATCGAGCCCACGGCCCGCGCCCAGTCCTCGACGGTCGGCTCGCCCCGGTCCCCCGGGCCGAACAGCACCGCCTCGTCCCCCGGGGCGGCGGTGTCGCCGCCCAGATCCACAACGAACTGGTCCATGGCGACCGTACCCGCGATGGTCCGCCACTTTCCCGCGACCAGTACCGGGCCGGTGCCCGAGGCATGGCGCGGGATGCCGTCCCCGTAGCCGACGGGCACCAGCGCGAGGGTCGTCTCGCCGGGGGTCACATAGCGGTGCCCGTAGGAGACGCCGTGCCCGCCCGGCACCCGCTTCACGGAGGCGAGCGCGGCGGAGAGCGTCATCACCGGGCGCAGCCCGAAGTCGGCGGACGTGCCGAGTTCGGGGCTCGGGCAGATGCCGTAGGTGGAGATGCCGGTCCGGACGAGGTCGAAGTGCGACTCGGGCACGGTCAGGGTGGCCGGTGAGTTGGCGATGTGGCGCACCTCCGGCCGCAGCCCCGCCCGCTCGGCGTGCGCCACCATGTCGCGGAAGACCGACAGCTGGGCGGCGATGGACGGATGGCCCGGCTCGTCCGCGCAGGCGAAGTGGGACCACAGCCCCGTCACCCGAACGGCCCCTTCCGCCTCTGCGGCGCGGGCCTCGGCGACCAGGGCGGGCCAGTCGGCGGGCTGGCAGCCGTTGCGGCCGAGCCCGGTGTCCGCCTTCAGGTGCAGCCGCGCGGTACGGCCGCACGCCCGGGCCGCGGCGACGGCCTCGCGCAGCGCCCACAGCCCACTGGCCGAGACGTCGATGTCCGCCTCGACGGCCTGCCGCCAGGGGCCGCCGGGCGTCCACAGCCAGCACATCAGCCGGCCCGTGTCCCCCGCCGCCCGCAGCGCGAACGCCTCCTCCGGCGTGGCCGCGCCCAGCCAGTCCGCGCCCGCCGCGCGGGCGGCGCGCGCGCACGGGACCATGCCGTGGCCATAGGCGTCCGACTTGACCACGGTCATCAGCTCGGCCGTGGGTGCCGCGGCGCGCAGCGCCCTCACATTGGCCCGCAGGGCGGCCAGATCGACCACGGCCCGGGCGCGCATCGGTGTCTCGTCCATCTCCGTCAGTCTCTCAGGCCGATCCCCCGACCGGAGTGTGTGCTTCTACGCAAGGAGTGCCTCGCTTCCACGCAAGGAGTGCCCTCTGTTCGGGAGACTATGGGCATGAGGATTGCCTACAGCGTCGAGACCGTACGGGCCGCCGAGCGCGAACTGATGGCGCGGCTGCCCGAAGGAGCGCTCATGCAGCGCGCGGCGGCGGGGCTCGCGGCCGCGTGCGCCGACCTGCTGGGCCGGGTGTACGGCTCCCGGGTGGCCCTGCTCGTCGGCAGCGGCGACAACGGCGGCGACGCGCTCTACGCGGGCGCCCGACTGGCCCGCCGCGGCGCGGGCGTCACGGCGGTACTGCTCAACCCCGACCGGGCGCACGGAGGCGGCCTCGCCGCTCTGCGGGCGGCGGGCGCGCGGGTGGTGACCACCGGTGGCGGCGGCGCGGCGGGCAGCGGCACGGCAGGCG